>JBPCOK010000177.1:0-14334 GCA_051000335.1 Candidatus Limnocylindria bacterium
GCCATCGCGGTCGGTCGGTCCGGCAGGCTCGAGGCGGCATCCCTCGAGGCGGGCGGCGACCACGCGGTGCTGCTCCGCGAGACCGGCGCCCGAGGGCGGCATCGCGCGCTGATCACGACCGACAAGCTGGCGACCGGGGAGCGCCTCGTCGTCATGCCGCTCGACGAGGACGTGGAGGTCCGCGTCGACGGCGATGCGCTCGCCATCTGGCTCGGCCGAGGCGTGGTCGGAGAGGTCCCTCCGCAGCAGCGTGCGCTGACGACGACGCGTGTCCCGCCCTGGGCCAGCCTCGTCGGCGGGGCGTTGCTGATCCTCGTGCTGCTGTTCGCGGTCCTCGGATCGGCGGTCGTGTTCACCTGGCTCACCAGGCTCTTCGCGTGACCGGTCCGCGCATCGAGGCTCCGGCGACCGGTCTCGCCGGGATGCGCATCGGCGTCGAGTTCGGCGCGCCGGATGACTTCGCCGATGCCTTCGACAGTGCGCTGCGTCGTAGCGGCGAGCTCGGAGCCACCCTCGTCGTGGCCCTTGATCGCGGTGATCTCGGCATCCATCTGCCGCGCGAGGATGGCCCGTGCTGGAACTCGGTGCCGCTCTTCCACGTGCACAGCGGGCAGCAGCCTACGGCCGAGGATTGGGCGACGACCACTGCCATCCTGGAAAAGCTCGAGAGGTATCGGTAGCCCGTGCGGATCTACATCTCCGTCGACATGGAGGGCCTCGCCGGCGTCGCGCATCCCCACCAGGTCTCGTTCGGCCCGACCAACCCGGACCGCACCGACTACGATCGCAGCCGCGCGCTGATGGCGGGGGAGACGAACGCCGCCATCGACGCCGCCTTCGAGCACGGCGCACACGACGTGGTGGTCAACGACAGCCATTGGCTGATGCGCAACTTGCGCGCGGAGGACCTCCGGGACCGTGCCTCGCTCATCATCGGCGACAAGCCGCTGTCGATGACCCAGGGCATCGGGGAGGAGGGTGCCCCTGGGTTCGATGCCGCGGCATTCATCGGCTACCACGCCGGCGCTGGCCACGCCGCCGGCGTCATCGCGCACACGTTCTCCTCGGCGACGGTCGTCGAGATGCGCGCCAACGGGATCGCCCACAACGAGGCCGGCCTCAACGCCATCCGGCTCGGGCACCATGGCGTGCCGGTCGTGCTGGTCGCGGGTGACGACGCGCTTGCGGGCGAGGTGGAGGCGCTGCTGCCATGGGCCGAGCGCGTGGTGGTGAAGCGTGGGCTCGGCTCGAACCTGACGGACTCACGGAGCCCGGCCGAAGCGCAGGCGCTGATCCGCGACGGGATGGCCCGAGCCCTGGGTCGACTGGGGGACATGCGCGCCTACGAACCGAGCCTGCCGATTGCCGGCGAGATCGACTTCCGCGTGCCGGTGATGGCCGACTACGCCACCGTCCTGCCGGGAGTGCGCCGCACCGCCGCGAAGACGGTCGCCTTCGAGTCCCCCGATGGCGATGCCTACTACCGGACCAACCTCGCGCTTCTCCGCCTCGCCGCCGTGCCGGCGGTCTAGCGAGGCGGAGGTCTGATGCTCGACGCGGAACGCACCCGCCTTCGCATGCTGATGGGCCACTTTGCCACCGGCGTCACAGTCGTCGCGGCTCGCCACGGTCCGCTGCTGGCCGGGATGACCGCCAACGCGATCGCCACCATCAGCATCGATCCCCCGGTCCTCATGGCCAGCATCGCGCGCAAGGCGGAGACGCACACGGCGATCATCGGTAGCCATGCCTTCAGCGTCAGCGTGCTTGCCGATGACCAGCAGTCGCTTGCGGAGTGCTTCGCGCAGCCGACCACCGCGACGAAGCTCATCGGCTTCTGCGGCGCGGCGTGGGAGGAGGCGGAGACCGGGTCGCCAGTTCTTGAGGGGGCACTCGCGTACTTCGACTGCCGCCTGACCGAGCGCCACGCGGTCGGCGACCACACCCTGTTCCTCGGGGAGATCGTCGCCGCCGGATATCGGGAGGATGCCGAGCCGCTTGTGTGGTATGGCTCGCGCTACCGGCGTCTCGCAGCGGAGCAGTGACCAGAGCCAGATCCGTTCAGTCGCCTGTCGCCCGACGTCGATCGCCCAGGATCTGGCCGGCCGCCAGGCGGCCCGGCGCCCCCATCACGCAGCCACCGGGGTGCGTCCCCGACCCGCACTGGTAATACCCCGCGATCGGGGTGCGGTACTGGGACCAGCCGGGCGCCGGACGGAAGAAGAACATCTGGGGCGCCAGGAACTCGCCGGCGAAGATGTTGCCTTCTGAGAGGCCCACCGTGCGCTCGATGTCGAGGGGCGTCTGCACCTCGCGCTGCAGCACCAGCTCGCCGAAGCCGGGGAAGAAGCGCTCGAGGACGGCCTGGACCCGATCCGCCATCCTCTCCCGCTCCGCGTCCCAGTCGCTCTCGCGCAGCCGGTACGGCGTGTATTGCACGAAGCACGACAACACGTGCTTGCCGGGCGGCGCCATGCCGGGGTCGATGGTCGACTGGATGGCGCAGTCGATGTACGGCTCCTCGCTGTACCAGCCGTACTTCGCATCGTCGAAGGCCCGCTCCAGGTAGTCGATCGATGGGCCGATGTTCAGGAACCCGCGGTAGAGGTCCGGCCGCGCGCCGAGGACCGGGTGGGCCGGCCGCGCGTCGAGGGCGAAGTTCACTTTCGAGCTGACCCCCTGGAACTTGAGACGGCGGATGTCCTCGACGAGGTCGTCGGGCAGCTCCCGCGGGTCCATGAGCTCCAGGAAGGTGCGGCGCGGGTCGAGGGCGCTGACCACGGTGTCGGCCGCGATCTCGGTGCCGTCAGCCAGCGCGACGCCGGTCGCCTCACCGTCGCGCGTCAGCACGCGCTCGACCGGGGACTCGAGGCGGATCTCGGCGCCGAAGGACTGCGCGGCTCGGGCCAGCACCTGCGTGAAGCCACCGTTGCCGCCCTTGTGGAACGCCCACGAGCCGAACTCGCCGTCGTGCTCGCCGAGCGAATGGAAGAGGAGCACCAGGCCGCTGCCCTGGGATCGCGGGCCGAGCTTGGAGCCGATGATCGATGACGAGGCCAGGTAGCCCTTCAGCAGGGGCGATTCGATGTAGTGGTCCAGGAAGTCGGCGGCGCTACCGGTGAGCAGCCGCACGACATTGTGCAGGGTGCGCTTGTCCAGGCCTTGGAGCCGCGAGCCGAGCGCGGCCATCGCCAGCAGCTCCTCGGGATCGTTGCTGAACAGATCCGGCGGCACGGTGTCCAGCAGTGGCTTGATCGCCTGGCAGACCCGGTCGAGGTCGTGGCTGTACTGCTCGTAGCCGTCGGCGTCGTGCGGCGAGAGTCGCGCGATCTCGCGCAGCGTCTCGTCGTGGTCGCGGTTGAAGAGCAGGTGCTCGCCATTCTCGCCCGGCGCGAAGCGGGTCGACATGAGCAGGGGGAGGAACCCGTGCTTCGGGAGCTCCAACTCGTGGATGATCTGCGGCCGCAGCAGCGAGAGCGCGTAGCTGAAGGTGGTGAACCAGTAGCCGGGACGCAGCTCCTCGGTGATGGCCGCGCCACCCACCAGGTGCCGGCGCTCCAGAATGAGGGTTTTCAAGCCGGCCTTGGCCAGGTAGGCGCCGTTGACGAGGCCGTTGTGGCCCGCGCCAATCACGATCGCGTCGTAGCGGTCCATCGTCATCGGTCCTTCAGGCTCATCTTGCGCTCGGGGTTGTAGAGCGGCAGCCGCGCAACGTGCGCCGCCACCTGATGGTAGTGGTGGTCCACCGTGAACTCGAGGAACACGCGGGTGTCGGGCGCGGCCAGGTCGCGTCGTACGCGCGCCAGCGCGATGTGCCGCTGGAGCACGGGAGAGTACATGATGCTCGTCGCATAGCCGACGCGGGACCGATCGGCGTCGTAGACCATCCAGTCCTCGTGCACCGGCCGGTGATCCTTGGGTGGGATCAGGCCGGCCCCCGAGTAGACGCGGTCGTAGTCCTCCCAGTCGACGACCAGCCCCACCATCTTCCAGCGCGACGTCTTCTCGGCACGCTCGCGCTCCAGCGCACGGCGCCCGATGAATGGTCGGTCGTCGGACTCCATGCCCTTGAACATCCAGGCCCAGCCGAGCTCCAGCGGCGTCGACCGATGGGCGTCGTTGAAGGCGAAGCGGCTCGAGTCGAAGTCCGCCCCGAGCAGCAGCAGGCCCGCCTCGATGCGCAGCATGTAGAACGCGCCCATGCCGTACGGCAGCACGCCATATCCGTTCGCCGCATCCCAGACCGCGTCCCACACGTCCGGGCCGTCGGGAGCATCGACCCAGATCTCGTAGCCCAGGTCGCCCGTGTACCCGGTGCGGCTCACCGTCACCGGCCGCCTCGCGATCGTCCCGGTCGTGATGCCGAAGAAGGGAAGGTCCGATACCGCAGGAACCAGGCGTGCCACCAGGTCGCGCGAGCGCGGCCCCTGCACCGCGAGGGCCCCGATCTCGAGGCTGACCTCCTCGACCGTCACCGCCAGCCTGCCGACCCGATCGGCGAACCAGGCGAAGTTCGGCTCCGCCGCCGTGAGCAGGTACTCGTCGGGCCCGCGATGCTGGATGACGCCGTCCTCGAGCACGAAGCCGCGGTCGTCCAGCCAGGTCGTGTACTGCGCGTGCTCGGGCGGACAGCTGCGGATGTCGCGCGCCAGCATCCCCGACAGGAATCGCTCAGCGTCCGGTCCGGCGATCCGGTACTTGTAGAGCGGCGACGTGTCGAACACGCCCGCGCTGTTTCGGACGGCGAAGTACTCAAATTTGTCCGATGCCTGGTACCGCGTTGCGACGAGGTGCCCGGACCAGTGCTGCCACAAGCCCGTCTCATTCAGTGCGCTCGTCCGGGCGTGGAACGGCGTGGATCGGATCATCGCGGTGTGGGTGGCCCTCGGGTCAGGTGGTCTGCGCGCGGGTCAGCGCGGCATCGACCGCGTCGACGAAGTCATTGAAGTCAAACGGCTTGCGCATCACCGGGGCCAACGCAGAGAGCCGGTCGGCCTCCTCGTCGTCGATGGCTGTGACAAACAGGACCGGGATGTCTCGGTACTGCGGTCGCTCGCGCAGCGAGTGCAGAATCGTCGAGCCGAACTCGTCGGGCAAGCGCTGGTCGAGCACCAGCAGGTCGGGCTTGCTGCCCTCCTCGACGAGCGCGGTGTACAGCTCCTCCGCGCTGCCGAAGCCCCGTGCCTCGTGGCCGACCTCACCAAGGACCGCCAGCATGGCGGTGCGAATGTAGGGCTCGTCGTCGACGACCCAGACGGAATGCGCCATGTCGCTCTCCTTCTCTCAGGCCCCGATTGCCGCGAGCGACTCTCCGATCACCCGTAGTGCGACTTCGACCTCCTCGTCGGTGGTCACGAGCGGCGGAATGATACGCACCGCCTGCCCGTATGTCCCGCAGCTCAGGAGCAGCAGGTTTCTTGCCATGGACTCGCCCAGCATCGCCTTCGCGAGGTCCGGCCGCGGTCGAAGCACCTCGCCGTCCGCGAACTCGATGGCCATCATCATGCCTCGCCCCCGGACCTCGGCGACGTGCTCCCGGTCCTTCGCCATGGTCGTGATGGCAGCCAGCATCTCCCCGCCGATGCGCTCGGCGCGCTCCGGCAGCCGCTCGTCGTCCATAACGTCGAGGGTGGCGAGGGCGGCGGCGCAGGCGACGGCGTTGCCGCCATACGTGCCTCCGTGCGACCCAGGGGCCAGGCGATCGAG
The DNA here is from genome assembly GCA_051000335.1 of Candidatus Limnocylindria bacterium. Lineage (GTDB taxonomy): Bacteria > Chloroflexota > Limnocylindria > QHBO01 > QHBO01 > JACDBZ01. The sequence continues at coordinate 5,707 of JBPCOK010000177.1, forward strand.
GAGGCTTCGTGCTGCCAGGATCCCGGACAGCGGCAGCCCCGATGCGATGCCCTTGGCCATGATCACGATGTCCGGGGTCACCGTGCCCCATTCGGTGGCGAAGAATCGACCGGTGCGACCGTAGCCGGACTGCACCTCGTCGACAGCGAGGAGGATCCCGTGCCGGTCGGCGAGCTCGCGCAGGGCGGGCAGGAAGCCATCGGGCGGCACGACGTATCCGCCCTCCCCGAGCACGGGCTCGACCACGAAGGCCGCCACGTCGTCGGGTGACACCACGCTGGCGAAGAGCTCCTCGATGGCCGCCATGGTCGTCGCCAGGGAGGCATCGGCGCCGCCCATGCGCAGTGGGTACGGGTAGGGCGCGATGTGGATCCCGGGCAGGAGCGGATCGAAATGCGCGCGGTACCTCACGCTGGACGTCGTCAGGGACATCGCGCCGTGGGATCGACCGTGGAATCCGCCGCGGAACGCGATGAACGCCGGGCGCCCCGTCGCGACCTTCGCGAGCTTCATCGTTGCCTCGACCGCCTCCGCGCCGGAGTTCGAGAGGAAGAGGCCGTATTCGACCCCCGGTCTGCGATTCGGGTACCGCGCAGGCAGCCGCCGATGCAGCTCGAGGCCGGGCTGGTGATACACGATGTTCTGCTGCAGGTGAATGCCGCGGGCCGCCTGCTCGGCGATGGCGGCCACGACCCGCGGGTGCGCGTGACCGGTGTTCGTCACGCCGATGCCGCAGGTGTAGTCGAGGTAGCGCTCGCCGCTCGGGGTCTCGATCCACGAGCCCGCGGCGCGCTCGACGACGAGATCGGTGTAGCGCGCCCAGACGGGCGGGATGCCCGAGCGCAGCGCGTCCCAATCGGTCAGAACGTCGGTGGCGTGTTGATCCATAGCAGTCGCGATTCTCCCGCAGCATCGTTGCGCCAGCGATGCGGCACGTTGGAGGGGAAGCTGAGCGCATCACCCTCGTTGATGAGCTGGTGCGTCTCGGTGTCGCCGACCCACACGGTCACGGCTCCCGAGAGCAGGTAGATGAACTCCTCGCCCTCGTGGGCATAGGGACCGTCGCTCGTCGCCCCTTCGGCCAAGACGAACAGCTGGGGCTCGAGCCGGGTGGCGTCGCGCGCCAGCTGCTCGATGCGCACCGCCCCGCCGGCCAGCTCGAGCGCGGCCCGCCCATCGGCGCGCACGACGCGATCCCGGCCGCGGACGGCCGCGCCCGTTGGGGCGTCGAACAGCTCGAGCATGTTGGTTCCGTAGGCCGTCGTCAGGCGCTGCAGGGTGGAGACGCTCGCGCCCGACACGCCGCGCTCGATCGCCGAGAGGAAGCTGACCGAGAGCCCGCTGCGCCGGCTCGCCTCGCGCAGGCTGATGCCGTGACGGGTTCGCAGGCGACGCAGCAGGCGTCCGTCCACGTGCCGGTCGTGATGCGAGCTCGTCACGGCTTCTCCCAGCATGCGGCGAATGCCCGGTGCGTTGACGCGCTCGACCTGTCGCATGCGGCGCACGTCGCTCAGGTGCGCGAGGTCGGCGTCGCTGTACAGCCGATAGCGTCCCTCGGTGCGCGTCGGCCGGACGAGACCCTGGGCCTCCCACAGCCGCAGCGCGGATGGGCTGACCCCCACCCGCCGAGCGGCCTCGCCGATGCGATACATCACTCCTCCAGCGTGGTCGCCGCCGCGCTCATGTCACGTCGCTGGAGGAGCACCCACAGGACGATCCCGACCATGGCGATGAGGAAGATGAGCGTGCCCATGACGTTGACCTGCGGCGGCACGCCGATGCGGGATGCGCCGTACACCCACAGCGGGAAGGTGATCGTCTGGCCGGCCGTGAACTGGGTGATCACGAAGTCGTCGATCGACAGCGCGAAGGCCAGCAGCGCCGCCGCCAGGATCCCGGGAAAGATGAGCGGGAACGTCACCTTGCGGAATGTCGTCCACTCGTCCGCGCCGAGGTCCATGGCCGCCTCCTCGAGGAAGCGGTCGAAGCCGGCGATCCGCGCGCGGACCGTGACCACCACGAAGCTGATGTTGAACATGATGTGGGCGATCGTGATCGTGGTGAGGTCGCGGCTCACCCCCGACGACACGAACAGGGCCAGGAGCGACGCCCCGAGCACGATCTCCGGCGTCGCGATCGGGAGGAAGATGAGCAGGTTCAGCGGCCCGCGTCCCTTGAACTCGTAGCGGGTCAACGCCAGGCCGATGAGCGTGCCGAGCGTGGTGGCCACGATCGTCGAGATGATCGCCACGGTGAGGCTGTTGGTCAGCGACTGGTTGAGCGCCGGGTAGCGGTTGAACAGGTTCGCCCAGTGATCCAGCGTGAATCCCTGCCACGTGAAGTTGAAGCGTCCCTGGATGTCGTTGAAGCCGAACACGGCCATGACCAGGATCGGCAGGAACAGGTAGGCAACAACCAGCGCGGTGAAGATCGGCAGGATCGACCGGCCGATGCGTACCCCGAGTGGCGAGCGGTGCTGCGGCGGACCGGCCGCGCCTCGGGCGGTCACAGCGTGAGCTCCTCACCGCGCAGCACGCGTCGATAGAAGAAGACGCTCATCAGGATGCCCAGCATGAGGATGAGGCTGAGGGCCGATGCCTGCGGGTAGTCGTTGTTCACGAGGAACAGGCGCTGGATGACGTTGCCGATCATCGTCTCGCTGCGGCTGCCGAGCAGCTCGGCGTTGAGGTAGTCGCCGACGGCCGGGATGAAGCTGAGCAGCGAGGCGGCGAAGACGCCGGAGATCGAGAGTGGCAGCGTCACCCGCAAAAACGCCTGGAAGCGGCTGGCGTACAGGTCCGTCGCGGCCTCGATGAGCCGGGGATCGATCCGTTCGAGCGCCACGTACAGCGGGAGCACCACGAACGGCAGGAAGTTGTACGTGATGCCGCTGATGACGGCCACCGGGGTCGCCAGCAGGCGGAAGCCGGGCTCCACGATGCCGAGGTCCTTGAGCGTCCCGAGCACGAAGCCCTGGTCGGCAAGGATGAACTTCCAGCTGATGGTGCGGATGATGAAGCTCGTGAAGAACGGCATGATCACGAGCAGCAGCAGGACGTTCTTGTAGCGTCCGCCGCGGAACGCGATCGTGTAGGCCATCGGGTACCCGATGAGCATGGCGAGCACCGTCACGATCAGCCCGAACTGGAGCGACCGGATGAGCTGCTCGTCCCAGCGGGCGATTGCCTCCGGGAAGATCCCGAAGTTGAACGTCAGCCGGTAGCCCGTGCCGAGCGATCCCTCCTGCAGGGCGACCGAGATCGTCGTCAGCAGCGGGATGACGAAGAAGACGATGAGCCACAGCCCACCGGGCACCAGGAAGAGGTAGGGCACGATGCCCCTGTGATGACGCAGCCAGGTCAGCACCGATCGGCTCCGCGGCGGCCGGATGCCGCCTAGCCCTGGACCACTTCCTGGAACAGCTCGTTCCACTGGCGCTCTTCGTCTTCGTCGAGCACCTTGTAGCTGTGGAGCCGGGAGAGCATCTCGTCGGTCGGGAAGACGAGGGGCGACTCCGCGACCGCCTCGAGGTACTCACGATCCTCGTCGTTGTCGGCCTCGGCGGCGTGCTGGCGGATGATGTCCTGCGCCGCGGGCACGGGGCAGATGTAGTTCACCCATTCGGTGATCTGCGCCGCGACCTCGGGCTGGTACACGTAGTTCATCATCGCCAGCGCATCGTTCGGATGCTGGGCGCCCCTCGGGATCGTCATGTTGTCGACCCACAGGATGGCTCCCTCGTCCGGCACCACGAACTTGAGGTCGGGGTTGTCGAGCTGGAGCTGGAAGACGTCCCCGGACCAGGCCATCGTGATCGCCAGGCTGCGGTCAGCCAGCCCCTGGGCGTACTCGTTGCCGAAGTAGCCGCGCACGTGCGGCGCCTGGGCCTGGAGCGTGGCCTGCGCGGCCTCGACATCGGCGATCGTCGCCTCGGACGGGACGATCCCGTTGTGGAGCAGCGCGAAGCTCATGCTGTCGCGCATCTCGGTGAACATGCCGATCTGGCCCGAGTACTTCTCGATGAACGACGGGTCGAACAGCTGGGTCATCGAGGTGATCTCCTCGCTGACCAGGGCGGGGTTGTAGCCGATGCCGGTGATGCCCGACTGCCACGGGACGCTGTGCGCGTTGTTCGCGTCGTAGGACGGATCCTTGTACTTGTCGCCGGCATTGGCCACGAAGTTGGGGACGTCGCGCGCGACGTCGATCTGCTCGAGGTAGCCGAGGCGGATGAGGTTGCCGACCATCCAGTCGGTCGGCACGATGATGTCATACCCGGTGTCTTCGCCGGCGGCCAGCGCCGGCTGGATCGTGCCGAAGAACGATGTGTTGTCCTCGATCGCCTCGGTGTACGTGACGTCGATACCGGAGGCCTCGGAGAACTCGTCAATCGTCGGTCGGTTGCCGTCGTCGTCCTCGTCGATATACAGCGGCCAGTTCGCGAAGTTCAGCACGCCGGCCGTCTCCCCACCGCCCACCGGCGCGGAGCTGGGGGCAGCGCTGCTCCCGCCAGACGGGGACGCCCCCGGTCCGATGCCGCATGCGGCCAGGATCGCGGGCAGCGACAGCGCGCTGCCGGCCACGACCGCTCCCTTCCCGGCCCGCCGGAGGAAGATGCGCCGTGAGTAGCGGCCACCGCTGAACGCTCGGCTGATGGCCCGCTCGATCGTGCTGTCGTCATGCATCGGTGTGCTCCTCTGCCTCCTTGGTCTCTCCGGTGCCCGCCGGCTCATCTCCCGAGCCGATCACGAACGTGTGCTGTGGATTCCATGTCAACCGAACCCGTTGGCCCTCGGCCAGGACCTCGGCCGCTCCGCTGGTCTCGAGGTTCTGGGCGTAGACCGTCAGCTGGTGGCCGTCGTTAGTCTTGACGAGGTACTGGGTGCTGACCCCGATGTACGAGGCATCGAGGACGGTGCCCTCGATGTTGTTCGAGCCCGGATCCGCCGGACCGGCATCGCCGTCGCCGACCGCGATGACCCGCAGCTTCTCCGGCCGCACACCCAGCCGGACGCGCGTCTCCCCGTTCAACGCTGTCGCCGGCGCTCGCAGCGTCGCGCCGTCGGCCGTCCGCAGGGTCGCAAGATCCCCATCGCGCCCGGCCACCTCGGCATCGAGCAGGTTGCTGACGCCCAGGAAGCCCGCGACGAACTCGGTGCGCGGCGATTCGTACAGCTCGTCAGGCGCCCCGAGCTGCTCGATGCGGCCGTCGCGCATGACGGCGATGCGATCGGACATCGTCATCGCCTCCTCCTGGTCATGGGTGACGAAGATGAAGGTGATCCCGATCTCGCTCTGGATGCGCTTGAGCTCGACCTGCATCTGCTTCCGAAGCTTCAGGTCGAGCGCTCCGAGCGGCTCGTCGAGCAGCAGGACTCGGGGGTGGTTGATCAGTGCCCGGGCCAGCGCGATGCGCTGCTGCTGGCCGCCGGACAGCTGGTTCGGGCGTCGCTCCTCGAAGCCCGGCAGCTCGACGAGCTTCAGCATGAACGCCACCTGCTTGCGGATCTCATCGATCGGCGTCTTCCGCCGGCGCAGTCCGAACGCGATGTTCTCGAAGATGTCGAGGTGGGGGAAGAGGGCGTAGTTCTGGAAGACGGTGTTCGTCTGGCGCTTGAACGGCGGAAGGTCGGTGACGTCCGTGTCGCCGACGGAGATCGTCCCGGCGCTGACCTCTTCGAATCCGCCGATCATGCGCAGCGTGGTGGTCTTGCCACATCCGGAGGGGCCGAGGAGCGAGAAGAACTCCCCTTCGCGGACGTCGAGGGACAGGTCGTCCACGGCGGTGAAGCTGCCGAATCGTTTCGTCACCCGCTCGAGTCGAACGTCGGCGTCAGGCACGCTTGGTCACTCGCAAACCTTATCGCTGTGCAGGAAGGAACGGAGTATAGGTTGGGCCCGTCGGGACGTGTCAAGAATTTCGCCGCGATCGAATGCAACTCCCGGGATCGTTCCAGCGTCATGACGGCAACGACCTCTCGCCGATGTGGGGGTACCCGAGCCGATGGCCAAGCTGAACCACCAGAAACGACAGCGACCCCGACCCCAGGCGACGCGCCGCCGGCGCGTCAGCCTTCAGCGCGCCGAGGAGCAGCGCAGTCGACGCGAGGTCGAGCGCTGGCGCCGAGCCCGCTGATCCCCGCCGTCTCAGGCACTGACGACCCGATCGGATTCCGCCGATCGGGTCGTTGACTTGTACACTCGGGAGCCACCGATTCCGCAACGGAGCACCCGTCTTCATGGACTTCGCCCTGTCGTCGCAGCACGAGGAGATCCGCCGCACCGTGCGCGACTTCGCCGAGAAGCGGATCGCACCAGTCGCGGACGAGCTCGAGCGCAAGGGCGAGTTCCCGATGGAGATCATCCGGGAGGCGGCGTCGCTCGGCCTGCTCGGGGTCCCATATCCCGAAGAGATCGGCGGAACCGGCCTCGACTCACTGGCGTACGCGATCACGGTCGAGGAGCTGTCCCGGGTGAGCGGGTCGGTGGGGATCATCGTCAGCGCGCATACCAGCCTGGGCTGCAACCCGGTGTGGCTCGCGGGCACGGACGAGCAGAAGGAGAAGTTCCTGCGTCCCATGGCCTCGGGCGAGGTGATCGGCGCCTACGGCCTGACCGAACCTGGCGCCGGCTCCGACTCTCGCGGCACCCGCACGCGTGCGCACCGCGATGGCGACTCGTGGGTCATCAACGGCGGCAAGCGCTTCATCACCAACGCGGGCGTGGCCGGGACGTACATCGTCACCGCGGTCACGGATCGCGAAGAGCAGAGCGGCAAGATCAGCGCGTTCATCGTGGAGGCCGATACGCCGGGGTTCAGCATCGGACGCATGGAGGAGAAGATGGGCCTCCACGCCAGCAACACCGGCGAGCTGATCTTCGAGGACTGTCGTGTTCCCGCGGAGAACCTGCTCGGCGCCGAGGGCGAGGGAGACAAGCTGTTCCTGAAGACGCTCGACGGTGGCCGGATCGGGATCGCGTCGATGGCGCTCGGGCTTGCCCAGGCCGCCTACGAGGCGGCATCGGCGTACGTCAAGGAGCGCCGGCAGTTCGATCGGCCCATCGGCTCGTTCCAGGGCGTCGCCTTCAAGATCGCCGACATGGCGACCGGGATCGATGCGGCGCGGCTCATGACGTACCGGGCCGCCTGGCTCAAGGACTGCGGCAAGCCGTATAGCACCGAGGCGGCCATGGCCAAGCTCTATGCCTCCGAGGTGGCTCGCGACGTGACGAACGACGCCATCCAGGTGCACGGCGGGTACGGCTACATCACGGAGTATCGGGTCGAGCGCTACCTGCGCGATGCCAAGCTGACGGAGATAGGCGAGGGCACCAGCGAGATCCAGCGCATGGTCATCGCCCGCAACCTGTTGGGCATCCGCGCGATGTAGGAGGGGCCAACCGTGAGGCCGCGGTCTGGATTTCTGGCATCGGCTGTTCTGATGGCGGCCTTGGCGGTTGCGCCAAGCGACGTCGGGGCGGCCACGGATCCGTACCAGGTGCTTCCCGGCGCCACGTTCTCGGCGATCACCATCGACCTCGACGCCGACGGCGCGGCCGAGCTCGTTCGCCTTGCCGACCCAATCGGTCCGGGCTTCGTCATCGAGGTTTGGGATGTCGCCGATGGCCAGTGGGCCGTCGAGCGCAGCGTCGATCTTGCGGTCGCGGCGGATGCCGTCGATGCGGACCCGCGGGGTGAGATCGCCACGCTCCTGATGTGGCGGCTCGACGGCCAGGAGCGAGTTCTGGTCATGAGCGCGTTCATGGACCAGCGTGTCTCGTCCGGGCACATCTGCTGCCTCCAGGTGAGGGACGTCCGGGCCGTCGATGACGATCTCGAGCTCGTCGACATGCCGATCCCCGGCCTGGACATCCAGCAAGCCCAGGCCATGGACCTCGACGGAGACGGAACGGACGAGCTGATGCTGACCGCCGTGCCGGTCGACCGCTCGGCGTTCGGTACGCAGCTGATCTTCCTGGCGTGGGACGGGACGCGGTTCACGCCGTTCCACGAGCGCGAGCTCGGCGAGTCCACCCTGGTCGGCGGCTCCGCTTCGAACGGCGGCGAATTCGTGCTCATCGGCCCGACGTCGGATGGCGACCTGGCACGGCTGTCGATGGTGGATGGCGAGATGCGGGAGGAGCTCGCCCACCTCGGCCTGGGCCAGGAGTTCGGCGGCTGGACCGCCGCGACCGTCGGCGACGTCATCGTGCTGATCGGAGCCGATGGCGTGCGGGTCGTCCGGTGGCCGCGACGCGGCACCGCGGAGATGTCGGCGCATCTGTCCACACCTCGTTACCCATCGGTGTGGGTCGTGCCGAACGCCCCCCAGCCGCTCGTGCTGACGCTCGACGGTCCGCGGCGTCCCGGAGACGGACCGCCGTCAATCGCCGTTCGGGACCTCGACCTGCGCCTCGTCGGCGAGATCGAGCCGGAGCCGTCGACCATCGCGCTGTGGGAGATCCTCGGATCCGAGCTGAGCTACGGGCAGTTCCAGCGGAACATCTTCCCGTACTACGGAGCGCTCCCCGGGCTCGTGGACGGCCGGCCCGCGTTCGTGGCGAGCGGCGTCCTCGTCCAGCCCGACGACGCTGGCGGCTTCGTCAGCCGAGACATCGCCTCGTTCA
>JBPCOK010000001.1:0-30171 GCA_051000335.1 Candidatus Limnocylindria bacterium
GCCGTCATGGTCGAGCCGAAGATCTCGATCGGCGCCGACAGCGTGGTGGCATCCGGATCGGTGATCGTGCACTCGGTCCCGCCCGCTCACGCCGTGAAGACGAAGGTCGTGACGACGGCCGTGGTGCCCATCCGCGACCCGGGAGCGGGTTCATAATCCGCACTTCACCGTTCGCGGACCCAGCGGCGAGAGCCGAGCTGCGGACCACGGCGTGGGCCGTGTGGGTCCCGCTGATCGTCGTCCTGGTTGGTGCGGTCATCGTGACCGCCACGACGAAGGCAACCATGCGGGAGCTGACCCAGGACCCGACGACCGTGCTGGACGCGCCGTTCTACATCGGCTACGTGTCAAACCTCGGGAATGTCCTGTGGGCCGCGGTGGTCGGCATCTGCGCGTTCGCGGCGATATCCGTCGTCGGGCCCGGCCGGGAGTGGCGACCATTCCTCTTCTGGTCAGGCGTCTTCTCCGCCGTTCTGCTCGTGGACGATCTCTTCCTCCTGCACGACGAGATCCTTCCGCGGTACGCGGGGATCAGCGGAGAGCTGTATGGCATCAGCTACGTCGTCGCCATGGCGGCCTACCTCGTCGCCTTTCGCATGCGCATCCTGCGGACCAACTATCCATTCCTGCTCGCGGCGCTGGTCCTGTTCGGGATCTCGGTTCGAAGCCGCTCGCGAACATCTTCCCCAGCAACCTCGTGATCCTCGCCGAAGACGGGTCGAAGCCACTCGGGATCGGCACCTTGCTGGCGTACTTCGTCTCCGTCGGGCGACGGGCGTTGCGCTCGCCGGCCTAAGACCCGTCCTGCGATCGGCGCGACGCCACGCTGAGCAGGTCGCGCGGTTCGGTACAATGCGGCGGCCTATTCCGCCCGAGCGAGCTCCCAGGAGGGTGAACGCGCCCGATGACGGTCAATCCGAACCCGAAGAAGATGCGTCCGTACGACGCGCCACCCCGGCGACGCCGATCGTTGATTCCGCGTGGTCCGGACAGTGCCGCCACCGGGTTCTTCGTCGCCGCGGCGCTGTGGCTTGCCGCGGCAACCGGGCTCGGCACGCTGGCGATCGGACTGCGGATGGTGGACTTCGAGTTCAGCTTGGGCCTCGGCGTGTTCGACCTGAGCCTCACGGTCGATGCCCGCCGGGTCGACTACGCTTTCGTCAACGCGACCGTCTACGGCTGGCTGACCAACGCCGGGTTCGCCGCGATCATCTTCATGACCTCCCGCCTGCTCGGCCGACGGATTGCCATGGACGCTGCCGCATTCGGCGGCCTCGTGATCTGGAACCTGGCGCTGGCCGGTGGCCTGGGCGCCCTCTACATCTTCGACCTCGGGTCGAACGCGCCGCTGACTGCCTTTCCGTGGCTCATTGACGGGGGGCTGGCGACGGCGGCGCTGCTCGTGACCGGCGCGGTCCTGCTGACCGCCGGGACCGCCCTGCGGACTGCGTACGTCAGCCTGTGGTTCGCTGCCGTCGGCCTCCTGGCACTCGTCGGGCTGCTCGGGCTGAGCGCCCTGATCGGCCTGCTCGACTTCGTCATCGGGTTCGACGAGCTGGTCCTCGCGCTCGTCTCGGCCTTCATCGATCGTGGGATCGTCGTCCTGTGGCTGCTGGGCGCCGCCTATGCCACGCTCCACTACGTCGTGCCGCGCGCCACGGGGCAGCCACTCGCCTCGTCCGGCACGGCGATGCTGACGTTCCTGGCATGGCTCGTCCTGGCCCCCGTCGCGACGCTCGCGGTGCTGGTGGATCCGGCGATCCCGTTCTTCCTCACGAGCGCCGGCGTCGTGGCCACCATCCTGCTGCTCGTTCCCGCCGCTCTCGCCGTCACGAATCTGGCGCAGACGATGCACGGACGCTGGACGCTCGTCTTCGGACCCGGCACCGCAGCATTTGCGGTCGTGGCACTCGCCTTCCTGTTCGCGGCCACGCTTCTCGAGTCCATCGGCGCCCTGCGAGCGGTTGACGGTTTTCTGGGGCGCACCGAGTGGACCCGTGGCGTCTTCCTGTGGGCCGCCTTCGGCACGTTCAGCTTCGCCGCCTTCGCCATCGCCGAGCACGCCGTGCCGCGGATCCTGCGGCGAGCGTGGGGCGGCGGGCTCCTGTCCGGCGCGCAGCTGTGGCTGGCATTCGGTGGTGTGACCGTGGCCGGCCTGGCCCTCATGGGTGGCGGACTCGCCGAGGGCTCGCTGCTTGCGCAGGGCACACCCCCCGATGAGATCGCCAGCGGCGTGATCGGCTACCAGGCCGTGGCGTTCGCCGGGCTTGGCATGGTCGCTCTCGCCGGCGTCGCGCTCGTGCTCAACTTGTTCCTCATGTACACCAGCGGCCGTCCGGCGGACTACACCGTCCCGGGCAACGCCGCGGTCGCCACGGGCCATTGAGACGATGACCGTTCACACGCCGATCGAGTCCCGCTCGGGCGGGCTGCCACCCTGGGCCATCGGTCTCACGGTCTTCGTCCTCCTGGTGGGCGGCGTGTACTTTGCCTCCAACCTCATCGGCGAGAACCCGCCGTTCGCGATCCCCGGCGCCAGCGCGCCCGCCCCGTCGGGTGGAGCCCCCGATCCGGCGGTGGGCGAGGCGTTGACGGCGCAGGCGCAGCCGACATGCGCGACCTGCCACGGTGCCGACCTCGCGGGCCAGGCGAACTTCCCGAGCCTGCATGGTGTGAAGGATGGTCCGGTCAGCGAGAATCTCCAGGAGCTGGCGGCGGCCAATCCCGACACCTGGATCGCGATCTGGATCGACGGCACGACCCCCGAGACCGAGGGTCTCGACCGTGGCGGAATGCCGAAGTTCGGCGAACAGTTCTCGCCCGAGCAGATCGATTCGATCGTCGCGTATCTCAAGACACTGCCCTGATCGGTGGTTGACCCGGCCGCGCGCGTCGAGCGCGGCGTTCCGGTCCTCATCGGCGCCGATGAGATGGCGCGTATCGACGAGGCCGCCCAACGCATCGGCCTGACCGAGGACGCCCTGATGGAATCGGCAGGTGCAGCCGTGGCGGAGGTCGTCCACGCGGAGTTCACGCGCCTCGCTGAGCGGGTGCGGGGGCCCGGTGGTCCGCTGGTGCGTCCGCCGCTCGTCGTCGTCCTGTGCGGTCCGGGCAACAACGGCGGGGACGGGTTCGTGGTCGCGCGTCGCCTGGCCGCGACGGGGCGTTCGGTCCTCGCCATCCTGTGCGCCGATGCCTCGAAGCTCTCGGGGCAGGCCGCCGGGCACAGCTGGAATGTGCTGCAGGCCATGGCATCGGCCGGCTCGCTCGAGCTGTTCGTCGCACCGAGTCCCGAGCTTCTCCTCCGGCTCCGGGAACGCATCGCCGATGCGACCCTGATCGTCGACGCTCTCCTCGGCTCGGGCGCATCGGGCCCTCTTCGCGAGCCGATCTCGACCGCGGTCGACCTCGTCAATGCCTCGCGATCGCACGCCCACGCCGCAGGACGGCCATTCGCGGTCCTGGCGGTCGACACGCCGACGCGTATCGACCTCACCGGCGGCGCCCGATCGACGCCGGTCGTCACCGCCGATGTGACGGTCACGTTCCACCGGGCCAAGGCGGGCTTCGCGCTCGATCGCGAGGCACGACAGCTGGCCGGCCGCTATCTCGTGGCGCCGATCGGCATCCCGCTCGAGGCCGAGGAGGACATCATCCCGCCCGATGGCGAGTTCCCGCCCGGCCGCATCACCGAGATCAACTGGCAGGAGCCGGTGGAACGCGCCGATGCGGCGCACCGCCCCGGCGGAGGCATCGCCGCGGGTCCCGGCCGCACCGACTGAACCCTCAGCTGGCGCCGCGTCGCTCGAGCGGGACTCCGGCCGCGCACTGATCGCAATCCGTGGCCTCGACCGACGCGATCTCGATGCGACCGAGCGCGTGCACGGGGATGCCGACGTCGACCGATCCGTTCGAGCGGTCCGCGATGACGGCCGCAGCCACCGGTTCGACGCCCGCGGCTCGCACCGCATCGATCGTCTCGAGGAGCGAAGCCCCGGTGGTCAGGATGTCGTCGACGATGGTCACGCGCTCGTCCGTGGCGACCGCCCATCCGCGACGGAGCCTGCGCCCGCCGCCCTCGGCCGGCTCCGCGAATGCGGCGCGCACCGATCCGCCCAGCTGTCGAGCGGTCTCGAACGAGAGGAGCACGCCGCCCGTCGTCGGACCGACGATCAGCGACGGAGCGTGCGGCTCGAGCGCCTCCGCCAGGCGGCGGCAGAGCTCGACGCCGTGGCGCGGGTGCTGGAGGACCAGGAACTTCTCGAGGTATCGGGGGGCATGGCGCCCGGACTTCAGGAGGAAATGACCCTCGAGCAGGGCCCCGGCATCGGCGAAGAGCCGCTCGACGGACGCTGCGCGCAGGTCCCGGCCGGTCACTCGTAGACGGCCGAGAAGTCCACGGCGGGGTAGCGCTCGGCGAGCGCCTCGGTGACCCAGTGCAGGACGTCAGCCGGGTCGTAGAAAGCGGCGATCGTCCGGGATTCGGTCACGAACAGCCCCGGCCGACGTGCCTCGGCGCCCGTGACCACGTCCTGCGGGCGATCGCTCAGGTCGAGGCTCGTCTCGAATCGACCGTCGGCCCTGAGGATGAGCATGTCCTCCTCCTCGTCGAGCAACGGAAGGTCGCCGGTGCGCCGCAGGACCTCCTCCGCGTTCGACGTGAACTCCCGGAGAAGCTGTGCCTGTGCCGTGCCGAGCTGGGCTCGATAGGCGTCGGCCAGCTGCCAGAGCCTTTGCGCGGCCAGCGTCTCCTGCTGCGGAGGCGGGAGCTCTGCCTGCCAGTCGTCGGAGGCGGTGCTCTCGACCAGCTCCTCTTCGTGGGCCAGCTCATCGGCGGAGACGAGGTGGCTCGGCGCATCCCGGGCCGCCTCGATCAGCCACGAGAAGATGTCGGCCGGGTTGTAGAGCTCGATCATCTCGCTGATCGTGTCGACCAGCTGCTCTTCGTCGTACCACTCGCTGTCGGCGGGGTCCTGGTAGGTGAGGCGCGTCGTCCACGTCTCGTCGACGGGGTGGTAGAGCAGGTAGTCCTGTTCGTTGTCGACCAGCTTGATCGGGCCGATCTCGCGCAGCCGATCGCGGTTCTGCTCGATGAACCGCCGCAGCTGCTCCGTCGCCTCATACAGGAAGTCGCGGCGCTCCAGCTCGGCCTCGGCGGCGAGCTCGCGCAGGGCCACGATGCGTGGCGAGTGCGCGGTCACGGCTTGTACACGAAGTCCGGGCCCATCCGCTCGCGCAGGAAGATCGTGTGCTTGGAATCGAAGACCGATTCCGCGACACGATGTCCGAAGCCGCGCATCGACGGATCCTCGTAGAGCGCGTCGAGCACCGCGTAGTTCGGCAGATCGAGGATCAGGACGTTGTTCCATGTCGACCCCTCGGTCACGTTGAACCAACCGACGAAGCGGACGCCGTACTTCTCCTCCGTCTGACGCGCGGTTCGGGGAAAGACGTGGCGCATCCCGCGCTTGAAGATTGTGTCTCGTCCCTTGCGAACATTGAAGAAGGTGACCATCAGGGGCACGAGGGGTTACTCCGAGCGTGTTCGTAGCTGGGGGTCAGGCGATTCATCGGCCTTCACCGGATCGGTCTCCGTCCGCAGGTGCAGTTGGATCGGCGTCGGCGGTCGTGATCACGCGCGTCGGCGGACGGGCCACCCCGCTGGTGCGGCCCCGGCCCTTGCGCCGATCGGCGAAGAAGACGCGCAGCAGGAAGACACTGGTCATGCTGACGAAGAAGAGCAGCACCAGGTCCACGAACAGCAGGGCGGCGAGCAGCCACACCGGCCAGTGGAACGTGAAGAGGCCGACCGGGATGAGGAGCAGGATGACGGCGAACAGGATCGCCTGCGTGACAAAGCATCCGAAGCCAGGTCCCTCGTTCGGATCGAGTTCCTCGTTGTAGCGGATCGACAAGCCATCCCTCGTCTGTGGTGATCGGCGAGTGGCGAGCCGCATGGTCCCATATCCGCCCGATCCCCGCGCACCGTACCGGACTGATCGGGGCCGGGGCGCCGCGAGGCCGGTTCGTCAGCGAGTGTGCAAGCGTCTTGCACACTCCGTCGAGCAGCGACTAACGACCACAGGGTTCACGCCGGGGCCGATGTTCGACTAGTTGTCGTCTGCGACGCGCGCCAGCGCCTCGGCCGCACGGGGGCCATAGAGAGGCGAGAACTCCGGATTGAGTTCGATCGCCCGGGCCAATCGCTCGGCGGCGAGGTTCGTGTTGCCGGCGGCCTCGGCGATGAGGCCGGCGTGGTACAGGATCCGGCTGTCGGCCGAATCGAGTGCCATGGCCGCATCGGCATAGGTGGCAGCTTCTGCGACATCCCCGTTGGCGAAGAGCGACCATGCGAGTGCATCGGCTGCGCGAATGCTCGGCGTTCGCTCGTATGCGCCACGGGCGAGATCGACGGCGCGCGCGGCATCGCCGTGATCGGCGAAGTAGCTCGCCAGCTCAACATCGGTCCGGACGCCATTGGCCTCGAGCAGCGTCTGCATGGCCTCCACCAGCGCGTACTGGTCCCTTGCCTCGTTGATTCGGCCGGCGGCTTCATACGTCTCGCCGAGCGCAATCACGAATTCGGGGAGGGGAATCCGCGCAGCCGCTTCTTCGTAGAGCTGAATCGCCTCGTCCAGGCGACCCTCCGCGGCGCGGACGCGCGCCATGCCGGCAGTCGCGTAGACGTATCCCGGCAGCCGTGCGAGGGACGTGCGGTACGTTCGCTCGGCGTCGGCCAGGTCGCCGCTGGCGAAGTGCAGGTTGCCGAGCTGGACACGCACGTACTCGGTGTTCTCGGGCGAGGGCCCGCCGGCGTCAACGGCAAGCTCCATCGCGGCAATGGCTCCGGGAAGGTCACCGTGGAGCTCGCGGAGATAGGAGACCCGGCTGTACGACGCGAGATCGGGCCGAAGGTCGACCATCTGCTGAATCGTGACGAGCGCGTCTTCCAATCGGCCGAGCTCGACCTGCGCATCGCCGATGATGCCGTAGATGCGCGCCGTCGACGGACGCAGCGCGACGGCACGCTGGCCGATCTCGAGCGCGTCGGCGAACTCGTGGCGGGCCAGCGCCAGCGTCCCCTGGCCGATCAGCGCGTCGACGTTCTGTGGGTCGATCTCGAGCGATCGATTGAAGGCAGTCTCCGCTCGGGCGTAGTGTGCCGGGTCGGCCGTCTCGCGGGCCAGCTGGAGCTCGGTGAGGCCCAGGACGGCGAGGTCCTCGGCATCATTGACGCCGTCCGAGAGCTCGTTCGTGGTGTTCGCCACGTACTGGTCGGCTTCGCTCGGTGCGCGGCTGCTTGCCGCCTGGGCGAGCCGTTCACGCGCCAGGGAAGCATCTGACCCGATGACGCCCGTGGCAACGAGGACAACCAGGACGAGGCCCGCGACGGCGAGACCGACGAGGAGACCTCGGATTCGGGGAGGGATGGTGCTCATGTGCTGGAAGGCATGGATGGGAATGGAGTGAAGGGTGGCCGGACGGGAACCATGGATCCCCGCCCGGCCATCACGTCCAGATCTGACCAGGGCCGATCAGACTGGCTCGGGAGGAGTGAGCGTTCCCACAGCGTGATGCTGATGGGCGTACCCGGAGTGCGGATCCGCCTGGAACGGGAACGTGCTGAGGAACGGAACATCGTTCTCATTCACGCCATCCCCGACGGCATTATTCGGGGAGTTGTTCGGGGTCAGGTCCCCGAAGATCCCATTGATGACCGATCCATACCCATCGATGATCGCGCGGATCTCGATGTCCGTGACGTCATCGGTCAGCCGGCGGCCGTTGGGGAAGCCGGCGAGGTCGCCACCCATCACGCCGAGCGTGGAGCAGCTGCTGGGGCACGGCGGGACCGCCACGTTGAGGCGCAGCATGTCGGCCAGCACCGTGCCGGTCTGGGTGAAGATCAGCGGCTCCGTGTTGCCGAGCACGTCGTTCGGCGGCACGGTCAGGCCGGTGAGCAGGATGGCCACCAGATCGTCTCGTCCCGACTCTCGGGCATCAACCAGCGGCGGGTAGATTGTATTGACGATCCGTGCCAGTGACGGATTGAGGTAGTACTCGACGAACCGCGAGTCGTTCTCCGGAGCGCTGAAGTTCCACGAGTCCTTCAGGTCGAGGGGAATCACCACCTCGTTGATGAGGGGGTTGCCGAGGCGGGAAACCTGGGTCCACGGTCCGCTGCCCTTGGCCTGGCCGTCTCGGAGGACGGTGACCTTTTGGCGGCTGGCGGTGGCCCAGAGGCCGATGACGGCGTCCTGGCTGCCCAGCTCGGGAACGGTCGAGGTCCCGGTCAGGTCCGTGATGGGAACCTGGATCGAGATCGTGTGGACGTTGAACCCGCCCACGCCGTCGACGCCCGGCTCCGCAGCCAGCGGCAGCAGATGCGCGCCATTGAACGGACGCAGGCCGCCGAGGTCGAAGATCGAACCCAGGTCGACGAAGAACGCGTCGTCCCGAGGTCCGGCGAACGCCTTGCCGCCGTTCGACAGCGACGTGATCGCCGTCTCTCGGATTGGCGCGTACTGCGGGGTGGAGCGCGGGCCGATGTTCGTCGGCGGAACGACGCCGCTGCCCACGACGGTGGACTTCTTGCCCGCGACGCGGGTCACGGTGTATGTCTGCGTGTAGAGCTGATCGGGATCCCCGGTCGTCTCGAGCGGGAAGTCGTTGTAGAGGTACGTCTCACCGAACAGGTCGGAGTCCGTGAACGTGGTCTTGAACCGGAACTGGTACGTGACGTTCGAGCGCGCGTCGCCCGAGTTGTCGACCTTGATCTCGTAGAGCACGTTGTCGCTGAAGTTGGTGAAGTTCGGGCCGCCGTTCGGCTCCTGCAGCGGGATGTAGTTGGCGGCGATGGTGACCGTGTCGCCGTCGGTGCGCCAGGCGTACAGGTCGGTGTTGTCGGCGGTGGGGTCCGCCGCGATCAGCGGAGCCTCGCGGTGGCTCGACCCATCGATCGCCGATGGAATGAGCGCGCCGAGCACGAGCAGGGCCGCCGCGGCGATGATCAGGTAGGTGCGCCGGCTCGAGCCGGCAAGAGCACGGGTCATGGATCTAACTCTTCCTTGGTAACGGGGCAGTCGCTCTCGAGCGTTCGCTCGAGACGCGTGGGTTGGCGATCGGGTCCGGGCAGGCCTCCCTTCGCAGCGCGACGTCCGACAGCCGGGGCGCCGGGTGACGCCCAGGTGCGGGGTAGGTGAGATTGGTACGGATGTACCAGTCGCCCGTATCAGCCGACCGGAATGGCGATCCCGGTCAGGCTCGGAAGGTGACTCGCCCGTCAGCGATGGTCAGCCGCACCGCCCCGGGGAGCTCCATGCCGAGCAGTGGCGTGTTCCACGACGCGGAGGCGAGTTCCGCCCGTGCAACGCGCGTACGCGCGTTCGGGTCGAATGCGACCAGGTCGGCCGCCTGACCGACCGCCAGGCTCCTCCGTTCGCCGATGATCTCGGCCGGTCGAATCGAGAGGGCCGCGACCAGCCGCGCCAGATCGAGGCGCCCTGCCTCCACCGCCGCCAGTCCGATGCCGAGCGCCGTCTCAAGTCCGATCATCCCGGGGGCGGCATCTGCGAACGGAACCTGCTTGCGCTCGGCGGAGTGCGGCGCGTGATCTGTCGCGATCGCATCGATCGTCCCGTCGGCCAGCGCCTCGAGAAGGGCGAGGGCATCCTCGCGCGACGGAAGGGGAGGATTCACGCGGCACGCGCCGTCGTAGGCCCGATCGGCGTCGAAGAGATCCTCGGCATCCGCTTCCCACGCGAAACGGCGCGATCCGGCCACCCAGGCATCCGACAGCGCGAGGGCATGCGGGGTCACGTCGCAGGTCACCGGCAGTCCGCGGGATCGAGCGCGTCGGATCGCATCCGTGGCGGCGACGGTCGACACGTGCGTGACGTGCAGCCGGGCCCCGGTCTCCGCCGCCAGTGCGATGTCACGCTCGACGACGGCGAGCTCGGCGCTCGGCGGCCAGCCCGCCAGCCCGAGCCGTGAGGCGGTAGGCCCCGCGCGCATGACGGTTCCCGACGAGAGCGATGCGTCCTCCGCGTGCTCGAACAGTGGCCGCCCGAGCGCGTGGAGCCAGCCCATCGCCGACCTGGCGAGCCGGGCCGACCCGATGGCCGCCCCGTCGTCCGAGAATCCGACTGCCCCCGCCGCGGTCATCGCCTCGAGGTCCGCGAGCGCGTCTCCGTGGCGCCCGACGGTGACGGCGCCGATCACCCGGACCCGGGACGCGGCGTCGCGTCCTCGCTCGAGGATCCACGCCACGCGAGCCGTCTCGTCGGTGGCGGGATCGGTGTTCGGCATCGCGCAGACCGTGGTGAATCCACCTCGGGCGGCGGCCCTCGCTCCGGAGGCGATCGTCTCCGCTCCGTCGTCACCCGGCTCGCGAAGGTGGGTGTGGAGGTCGCAGAATCCGGGTGCGACTACGAGGCCCTCGCCGTCGATGTCCTCGATTCCGGCGGGTACCGTCGCCGGATCCGCGAGGAACCCGCGGACGACGGCCACGTTGCGGATCGCGTCCGATCCGTCGTTCGGATCGATCACGCGGACGCCGGACAACCGAAACGAGGCCGGATCGTCGGAGAGCCGGCCGAAGGCGTGTGCCGTCACACGGCTCCCGCGACCGTGGCCAGGACGGCCATGCGGACCGGCACCCCGTTCTCGACCTGGCGTCCGATGAGGCTGCGCGGTCCATTCGCCAGCTCCGCGGTGAGCTCGACGCCCTCGTTGGTCGGCCCGGGATGCATGATCGGAGCACCCGGGGCGGTGAGCCGCATGCGCTCGTCGTCGACGCGCCAGGCCCGCGCGTATGCCCCGATGGAGGGGATGCCGCCGCCTGCGGCCCGCTCGCGCTGCACTCGAAGGGCCATGACCGCATCGGCCCCATCGAGTGCGTCCTCGATCGTCGTGCAGGTGGCCACGCCATCCCAGGTGGCAAATCCGGCGACCCAGGCCGGTGGCCCGCCGACCCGCACTCGCCCGCCCACGGCCCGGATCGCGTGGATCACGGACCGTGCGACCCTCGAGTGGGTGACGTCACCGATGATGGCGACCATCCTGCCATCCAGGGCGCCGAGCGACTCGCGCAGCGTCAGGAGGTCGAGCAGCGCCTGGGTGGGATGGGCGTGCATGCCGTCGCCGGCGTTGACGATCGCCATGCCGGTCGACCGGGCGGCGAGGTACGGGGCTCCGGATGCCGCGTGGCGCAGGACGAGCGCCGTCACCCCGGTGCGCTCGAGCGTCCGCAGGGTATCGACCAGCGATTCGCCCTTCCCGGCACTGCTCCCGGCGATCGCGAGGTCCACCACGGTCGCGCCGAGAGCCTTCGCCGCCAGCTCGAAGCTGACCCGCGTCCGCGTCGATGCCTCGTAGAAGGCGAGGCCGATCGTCTCCGACTCGAGCAGCGATCGTCGCCGGCGTGCCGCACGGTCTGCGCGCATCTCGACGGCGAGATCGAGGAGACGGCCGATCTCGGCGCCCGTCATCCCGTCCACGTCGAGCAGGTGTCGTGATGATCGGGTGCCTCGCGGTGCGTCGATGATCACGCGGCTTCTCCCGAGTCGTCGATCACGACCTCGTCCGCCTCGTCGGTCTCCACGAGCCGAACGTGAACGATCTCGTCGGGAGCCGTCGGCAGGTTCTTGCCGACGAAATCCGGGCGGATGGGCAGCTCTCGATGGCCCCGGTCCACCAGCGCGGCCAGCCGCACTGCGCGCGGCCGGCCGTGGTCGGTCAGCGCGTCCAGAGCGGCTCGCACCGTTCGGCCGGTGTAGAGGACGTCATCCACCAGCACCACCGTATGACCGCTGACCTCGGCCTCGAGGTCCGAGCGCTTGACGATCGGCGCGTGGGCGAGCCGGGTCAGGTCGTCCCGGTAGTAGGTGATGTCGAGCGACCCGACGGGGATCGCAGCGCCCTCGTGCTGCTCGATGAGGCCGGCAAGCCGTCGTGCGATGGGGACGCCACGGCTGCGGATGCCGACGAGGACGAGGTCATCGATCCCGCCGTTGCGTTCGACGATCTCGTGCGCGATTCGGGTCATCGCCCGGCGCACGTCATCGGCGTCGAGGATTCGGCGTTCGGTCATGCGTCTCCTTGGCGGCCTCGCGGGACCGCGTTAAAGGGCTCGCCGGAGTATACCGGTCCCGCTACGGGGAATCGGGTGCCGGAGGTGCGGCGAAGACGGCCGGGCCGAACCACTGGCCGTCACCCGATCCGAGGACCTCGACGTCGTCCGCCACGCCTCCCGTGTTCCGCGTGACCAGCAGCAGCTCCGCGGTTGCCGGATCCAGCACGCCGGCTCGGGGCCGGGCCGCGCTGATGACGAGATGCCGGCCGGTCGGCGCGACCTTCACGTCGATCACGCGATCCCCATCGGCGAGATCGGCGTCGTCGATCGAGTGGATGATGGTTAGGCCGCGCTCGTCGCTGGCGTGCCCGAAGTAGACGGCCGACTCGTCCGGGTACAGAACGTCGGCCGGCCCCTGGGACGTTCCCGTCCAGCGCGCATCCCAGACCGCATAGGCGTCACCATCGGGACCCCACGCGATGGCCGCAGACGCGAACGCGTTCTGGCCGATGCTGAGGTCGCTGAACAGCTCCCGTCCGTTCGTGAACTCGTATCCGCCGGTCCCGTCACCGTCGCTCTCCGCGAGCCACGGCGAACCGCCTTCGACGAAGAGCCACTCGGCCCCCGCCTCCTCCATCCGCCCCGTCCAGAAGATCACGAGCGCGCCATTCGGCGTCACGAGCGGCTGAAAGACATTCTCGGCCGATGGGTAGCGGCCGTCGGCCGGATCCGACGGCTCGATCGGAACGCTGTCCTCGCGGAAGCTCATGAGGTAGCTGCGCGGCGTGGAATCCGCGACGCTGACCCACAGGAGAGACGTGTGGACGTCGCCCACCACCCAGCTCCCGGCGTAGGCATTCCCAACGTCGGTGAGCTGCCTGGCCGCGCCGTCGGTCGCGTCGAACACCCAGACGTCGGTCCCGCCGGCCTCTGGGACCGCCAGCGTGAAGGCCAGGTGCAGACCGTCCGAGGACCACGACAGGTGCTCGAGGAACGGGCTCCCGGCCACGGACTCACCGAGCACCACCGTGTCGCCGACAGCCACGGGGGAGTCCACCGGGGGAGGCGCGGATGGGTCGTCGGATGCCGGCGGTTCCGTGAGGCGCGTTGCCCGGACCTCGTTGGTTCCCTTCTCCCCGACCTCGGTGATATAGGCGATCCACTGGCCGTCGGGTGACAGCTCCGCGGCGATCGGAGGTCCGGGCGGGGTCTCGACCTCGCCGAGCGTCTCGCCCGTCTCGCCGTCACGCACGGTCATGGCCCGATTGTCAACCGGTCCCGTGATCGCAAGGAAGAGGTCGGGCTCGGGGGAGGCGGGCTCGACGGGCGTTGCCGTCGGACCCGGTTGGCTCGAGGCGCTCGGCTGTGCCGAGGCGCTGACGGACGGATCCGACGACGGGATCGGGCTGGCGGGTGCGGTGGCGCCCTCGGTCGGCTGGAGCGAGGGCGACGGTGTCCCCTGCCCGACCGGAGGACCCGAAGGAGTTCCGCTCAGCAGCACGACCGCCAGGAGCGCGCCGGCCACCGCGGCGAGGCCACCGCCGACGCCGGCAAGGAGGACCGGCGGGCGTCGCCACCAGGGAAGCCGGGCGAACCGGCCGCCCTCGATTCCCGCCCGGATCCTCGCATCGAGGTCGCGCGGAGGCGCCTGGTGCCGGAGGCCGGCCATGATGCGGCGCTGATCGGCGTACGCGGCGGCGATCGCACGACACCGATCACAGCCGGCGAGGTGTGCGTTGAGACGCTGGTGCTCGGACTCGCTGAGGTCGCCCGCCAGGGACGCGCTGATCAGCTCCTCGAACGACTCGTGGCGGTTCATCGTCATCGCGCGAAGCCCTCTGCGGCAAGCGCTCGCCGCATCTCTCCGCGGGCGCGACACAGGAGGGTCCGCACGGCGGCATAGGAGAGACCCATGACCTCGCCGATCTGCTGCGCGCTCATGTCGTCGAGATCGCTCAGGAGCAGGCATTGACGGTGGTTGGGACGCAGCTGCATGAGCGCGCGCTGGACACGCTCGTCGAGCGTCGCGGCGAGGACCTGCGCCTCGGGCCCGGGACCCTGGTCGGGCCGGTTGGCGTAGATGGGGCTGTCATCGCCCATGGGCGTCACCATGCGCCGCCGACGCATGTCGTCGATGGCGGTGTTCGTCGCGATCCGATACAGCCACGACTTCGTCGAGGCAGCTTCGGTGACGGTGTCGAGCTTGCGATAGGCCTTGATGAAGGTGTCCTGCGTGATATCGGCCGCGCGATCGTGGTCGCCCACCATGCGCAGCACGTAGTTGAAGATCGGCGACGAGAACTCGTCGAACAGTCGGGCGAATTCGGCCTCGCGCTCGGAGGTGGCGCGATGGTTCACCGCGGGGTCGCCCCACGGGATCCGGCCGTGTACCGCCACAGACTGCACCTCGTCCTCCGAACGTGCGCCCCCTCCCCGTTCGACCTCTGACGCACCCGCGCTGCCATCTGTTACTGGTCGAGGTGCGAGCGCAGCACTTCGGCGGCGTACTCCGGCGCAACCGGATTGACCGCCAGCGCAGTGGCCCGCTCGAGGCCCGCGATCACGCGCAGGCGAGGGTGGATCTCCCAGTGCCAGTGGAACGTCTGATCGAGCCGTTCGCCGGCGGGCGCCGTATGCAGGAAGAGGTTGTATGGCGGATTGCCGAGGGCATCGAGCGCGAGGAGGGCACGTTGGAGCGTTGCCGTGGTCGCGGTGATCGCCTCATTGTCGAGGCCCGTGAAGTCCGCGCTGTGGTCACGCGGGACGACCATCATCTCGAATGCGGAGCGGCTGGCCGCCGGCGCGAACACGATGGCGTGGTGATCGGCGAAGACGAGCCGCTCACCGTTCTCCTCCTCGGACTCCGACAGCGCGCACCACACGCAGCGGCGCGACTTGATCATCTGCCGAGCGCCGCCCCCGATCTCTTCCGCGACCCAGTGGGGGACCTGCGGGATGGCGTACAGCTCGACGTTGAGGTGCGAGCTTCGTGAACCGGCCTGCCGTCCATGGCTCTGGACGACCTGGATGTAGAGCGGCTCCGGCCGGCCATCCGCGACGACCTCTCGCGGTGCGCCCGCGATGGTTCGCATGGCGTCGCGGGCCCCACGCAGCAGGGCCCCGGCAAGCTGTGGGGCGGCGTCGGCCATGCGCTCGTGGTGGTCCCGGGGCCCCACGAGAATCTCCCACGATCCCGTCGCGCGCTCCACTTCGCTGATGCTCAGCTGGGCCGCACGCTCCTTGGAGGAGTCGATGCGATGGAACGCATCCGAACGGAGCGGCACGCGACGCACCTGGTGAGCCTCCGCGTCTGCGGGGGCGTCGTCGCAGTGGCGGCAGTGGGTGCCGTCGACCGGCTGCGCCTCCACGGCGAAGGCTTCGCGGTCGAAGGCCCGATCGGCCACGATCGCCGACCACCAGCCGGTGACCGGGTCACGTCGCAGCTCGAACACGGCGGCATCGTACCCGATGGCCCGAACGGATCATCGCAGCTGCTCGATGAGGGTGAATGGGTCCGAGCTGACGATCGGCGTCCCGTAGAGCTCCATGGCCCCGATGTCGGACGGACGCGCGAATGGGTCCCCGCGATCGACGACTCGCGCCATCGGCGGAATCCCTTCCCATCCTTCGGTGACTCCGAGCGGCGGTCGCCACAGCGCAAGGTTGAACGAACGCACGCCGACCCGATCGCGATACAGCTCCAGCACACGCCCCAGGGCACCGGCGAATCGCGCGTCGGTCTCCTCCATTCCGGCGCTGCCGACGAGCATGAGCTCGCGCTCCTTGCGAGGCGTGAGGTTCGCGAGGAGGCTGACCCCATCGGCGATGTCGACGACGAGTCCCAGGCTGCGATGCACGGCGACGAGGTCCTCCACGAGATCCTCGCCGTGCTGAACGCGGTAGTCGGCGACGTCCCGACGAAGGCGCTCAAGCTTCTCGTAGTGCGCCCCCGTTCCGAGCAGCGCCTGGGCATGACCGTGCACGATCGAGCCACCGGCGCGCCACAGGCAGTTCCAGATCAGCAGGTAGTTGACCGCCGATGGGTCTTCGGCCCGACTTCGATCGGCCCATGCCCGGGCTGTGTCCACCAGGTCGTGGACGAGGTCGGCGTCGAAGGCGAGCGGATCGTGGCGGTCGAAGACGAGCACCGCGTGATGGGCGTCCGCCATCGCCGCGTTGGCGCCGGTCACGAGGCGTTGCCCGGAGACCCGGCCGAACGGCTCGGCCGGCGTCCCGGTGTGCGGGTGGCAGAACGGATCGCCGTCCGTCGCCGAGATCTCATCCGCCAGGCGCTGCGGCCGGGCATCTCCGTCGAGCGGCCGGCGTGCGCGGAGCGGGGCAAAGATCGTCGACTCGAGTGTGGCGGGGTTGCTGACCTTAACGAGCGCCTGGTCACGCACCGCGGCGACGGATCCGAACGTGTCGACGACCCAGCTCTCGAGCTCAGCCGGCGGTTCCGTCCGTCCATGGACCACCCGAGCGCTGACAAGGCGATCGGCTCGCTCGCGCATCGGGCCACCCAGGGCTTCGATCCGCGCCGGCAGGTCGAGGATGCTCGTCAGTCGTACTCCCAGCTTCGGTGGTGGGGGAGCGCCAGCCACTCGTCGCGCAGCAGGGACATGACGTGCACGTCCTCGTGCTCGCCGCGCGAGAAATGCGCACGCCGCAGCGTGCCCTCGTGGACGAAGCCGGCCTTGCCGTAGGAGCGCCTGGCCCGCTCGTTGCTGGCATAGACGTGCAGCTCGATGCGCTCGAGCCTCAGCTCGCCGAAACCGAAGTCGCAGATCGCGCGCAGGGCGTCGGTCCCGTACCCCCGGCTCCACTGGTCCGGCTCGCCGATGGCAATGCCGAACTCCGCATGGCCGCTCCGGGGGCGCACGTCGTGAAGCCCGGCGGTGCCGATGGGGGTCCCCCCGGCGAGGAGGCAGATCACAAAGTGGTAGTCGGTCTTGCCCTGCGCCTCGAGCATCCGCGTGAACCACTGCTCCTCGGCGACCATGCTCATCGGCGCGTGGGCCATGAGGTGTCGGGTCACTGCGGCGTCGTTCAGCCACCGGACGAAAAGCGGAAGGTCATCCCGCTCGGCAGCCCTGAGATAGACGCTCTCGCCGCGGATCATCGACGGGCGTTCGGGAACGCGCGACATCGACCCGAGTCTAGCGTCCGGACGACCCGCCTCAGATCCCGTCAAGGACCCACAGATCGTCGAGCGTCCCATCGGCCGTTCGACCGCCGAACAGGAGGGCGCGGCCGCCATCCGGATCGACGATGAGCTCGGCGCCGGCGCGCCCCGGTGGCGGAGTGCCGGCCGGGCTCAGCTCAACGCCGTCGAGCTTCCCGTCCTCGAGCAGCCAGAGATCCGCCAGGTACCCGCCATCGACCGCCTGGCCGCCGAAGACGAGCGTTCCGTTGCCGGATCGGGCTCGCGCGTACAGGTTCCGCGCCGGTGGCAGGGATCCTTCGATGCGGCTCCACTGTCCCGAGTCGAGGCTCCACAGGTCGTCGAGGGAGGTGAGTCCGGTCGTCTGGCCCGCGTAGAGGACGAACGCCCCGTCCTCCGTCCACCAGCATCCGTGCAGGCACCGCTCGACCGGCCGGCCGCCAGAGGACGGGGTCTCGTCGGACCATTGGCCGGACGCGAAGTCGTAGGCGCGCGTATCGGAGAACCGGGTGCCCTCCTGTGTGAATCCGTGGCTGATCCAGAGGCGACCGTCCGGGCCGATCGCGGCGCACGATCCGTAGCGCGGTGTCGGGACAGCGCCGGATGCGGGCAGCTCGCGCCACGCGTCCGCGCCCGGATCGTAGGCCCAGAGGTCGTTGAAGAACGTGGATGGACCTCCCTGGCCGGAGAAGATGACGAGTCCGACGCCATCGACCCAGCTCGCCTCGTGGCCGAACCGGCCCGGCGGCGACGTCGACGGCGCGAGCTGGCTCCAGGTCTCGCTGGCGAGATCGAACGACCAGGTGTCGTCGTACACGGTGGCTCCATCTCGACCACCGAAGAGGTAGGCGGTCGTCCCGGCATCATCGAGCGTCCAGGTGTGATCCTCGCGCGCCGACGGCCCAGTCGCCGACAGCGACGACCAGGCGATCGGGGTCGGCGTTGGTGTCGGCGTGGGTGATGGCGCGGGAGTCGGCGCCACCGTGGCGGCCGGAGACGCGGATGCCGAGGGCTCGGCGCTCGTGGGCTCCGGGCTCGCGGTCGGCTCGACGGCGGGTTGCGGCGAACACGCGCCAAGGATGAGCGCGAAGAGCAGCGTGGGTAGGGCGTACCGGCGGTTCACCGCATGAGGATACCGTCGCCGCCGGATTGGATGCATCCAGACGGGCCGGGCGAGCGTCATGAACACATGCCAGTTCCGGAGCTCGTCACCCTGATGATCACGTGATCGCGTGGATCGTCGTGCTCAGCACATTCGATGATCCCGGCATGTAGTGGAGCGGGAGACGAGATTCGAACTCGCGACATCCACCTTGGGAAGGTGGCGCTCTGCCAGCTGAGCTACTCCCGCCAGCATCGGGCGAGATTCTACCCGATGGTGGCTGACAAC
Source organism: Candidatus Limnocylindria bacterium (assembly GCA_051000335.1). GTDB lineage: Bacteria > Chloroflexota > Limnocylindria > QHBO01 > QHBO01 > JACDBZ01. The sequence continues at coordinate 18,625 of JBPCOK010000001.1, forward strand.
ACGACGTCGGGCCGTGAGGCCCGACGTCGTCACTGGAGAGGGGTGAAATCAGCGGATCAAGGTGACTCCGCCGCCGGTCGAGTGAGCGGGCGCCGCCGAACCGGAGCCTGCGGCCGGAGCGTCGGATCCCTGCGCTGCGGCCATCGCAGCGATGCCGAGGCTGAGGGCGGCCGCCGCGACCGTCGCCGCCAGCCGGCGCGAGGTCGAGCGTCGCTGCGCCTGCCGGTCGACGATGACCGCGTCGTCCGATCGTTCGCGGCTCACCATCTGCAGTCGCGCGGCGTGGTCGAGGCGTTCAGTGTGGATCTGATCGGCCAGCTGATGGGTGCTGATGTTCGGTGCAAACATTGGATTGGGCCTCCTCGGTTGCTGGCGTTCTGCGGTGATGTGTCCTGGGGTCTGTGGCTGTCTGCCGACATGGTGGGGTGTGGCGTGCCCTCACCGCGATCTGCCAGGCGACGCCCAGGGCGTCTTCCTGGCGATGGGCAATGCGTCGGGTGGCCCGCACCGGCACTGTCGCCCGCGTGACACCATTGACGCCAGCGGGTCCCGGACTCACCATTGGGGCGACCTCGGTCGACCGCCCTGCGCCCAGAGGGATCTCTCGTGCCTGACCATGACCTCGCGATCGCGAGCCTCCGCCGATGTGCGCTCTTCGCGCATGTCGGAGATGACGATCTGCTCAGCGTCGTGGCACTGACCCGTCCGCGCCGGTTCCGCCGCAACGAGGTAATCTTCCACCAGGACGACGTGGGCGATGCCCTCCACATCGTGGCCGAAGGCGGAGTGAAGATCGTCCTTCCGTCGCCCGAGGGGGACGAGGCGATCATCGCCAGCCTCAAGCCCGGCGACTTCTTCGGAGAGCTGGCGCTGCTCGATGGATCACCGAGGTCCACCACCGCGACGGCGATGGAGGCGACCGAGACGCTGTCGCTCCCGCGCGACCAGTTCCTCGGTCTTCTGTCCGGTGACCCGCGACTCGTTACCGCCCTTCTTCGTGCACTGGCCGCGGAGCTGCGGAGGCTGACGGGTCATGTCGAGGAGCTTCACTTCCTGGACCTGGCCGGTCGTCTCTCGATGCGCCTGGCGCGCCTCGCTCGTGCCGCGGCCCCGGACGCGACCGGGAGGATCGAGCTCGACTGGCCGTTCACGCAGTCGGACCTGGCGGCCATGATCGGGGGGACGCGCCAGAGCGTGAACAAGCTCCTGAGCGGGCTCGTTGACGATGGCCTCATCAAGATCGACCGGGACACGCTGATCATCGACGACCCCGCCGCTCTCGAGGCGCGGGGAGCCCGTTGATGTGTCGCATTTCGGACACCGCCGGTGTCGTCCGCGCGATTCGCCGGCTTGCGGCGCGCCGATAGGATGGGCGAAGCGCGGTACCACTGCCGCCACCGCCACAGGAGGGTTGGGCGTATGAGACATCACCAGCGGCCGAGGCCAACGGAGGGATTCGCCCAACCGGACCAGCTCGGCGGCAAGTTATTCGCAGACCGCAAGGAAGAGGGATACAGATCATGACGGACCAGCGCGACGACGTCGAGGGCCACACCACCAGGCGTGGCGTCACCGATGACGACTCGGACGTCGAGGGTCACACCACCCGGCGTGGCGTCACCGATGACGACTCGGACGTCGAGGGTCACACCACCCGGCGTGGCGCCACTGATGACGACTCGGACGTCGAGGGTCACACCACCCGGCGTGGCATCGCCGATGACGACGACACCGAAGGCCACGTGATGAACCTCAGGTAGCAGGACGCTACCTGTGAACCAGGAAACCGACGCCGCGCTCGCCGCACTCGTTGCGGCGGCGCGGCGTTCTGACGTCGGGCGTCGTCTCCAGGGCGACGTCGAGACTCGGCTGCTCCAGAGCATCGTGGATGCGACGGTGCAGCTGTTCGATGCCGAGGCCGCGTCCATCGCGCTCTTCGAGCAGGATCCCGATCGGCTCGAGTTTCGCGTTGCCGCCGGCGAGCAGGGTGCCGGCGCCATCGGTCTCATCGTCCCGCCGACCCAGGGCATCGTGGGCTTCGTCTACTCCACCGGCCAGGCGCTCTCACTCTCCGATGTCGCCAATGATCCAAGGTTCAACCGGGGCGCCGCGGAGCAGACCGGCTATGTCCCGCGCTCGATCGCCGCGGCGCCCCTGCTGGACGAGCAGGGCACCGTTGGTGTCCTCCAGGTGCTCGACAAGCGCAGCTCCCCCACCTTCTCGCTTCGGGACATGGAGCTGCTGGCCGTCTTTGCCCGCCAGGCGACCGTCGCCATCGGGGCGGCGCGCGTCCAGCGCGATACCGAGACGCTTCTGCGTGGGGTCCTCCAGCAGGTCGGCGCAGGGCTGGATGCCGATGCGGTCGAAGCCCTGGTGACCGCCGGAACGCAGGGACTCGACGCGGATGACGAGGCACCCTTCTGGCGGCTGGTCGAGCAGGTTGCACGGCTGCGCGGGATGACTGACCGCGAGACGGCGCTGCTTGCGGACATCCTCGACGTGGTGGCCAACCACGCCGTCCGCGCACGCCGGCCCAGGTACGGTCGGTGACCGAACCGCTCCCCGCGTGGTCCGAGCCCTTCGCCGATCCGAGGGGCACCCTCCGGAGGAGCCTGCGCCTTCGTGGTCTGACGCGCGAGTGGGCGTGGGGTGGGGCGACCGGCAAGGGCGTACGCGTCGGAATCATCGACTCGGGTCTCGAGAACGACCATCCGCAGCTTCACGGTCGGGTCGTCGAGAACGTCACGGTCGAGATCGGCGGGGAAGAGCCGGAGGTCGTCGCCGACGGTGCCGTGGACATGTTCGGTCACGGCACCGCCTGCGGCGCGATCATCGTGGGGCTGGCTCCCGAGGTGGAGCTCGTCTCCATCCGCGTCCTCGGGCCCGATCTGCGTGGCAAGGGAAGCGCCTTCGCGGCCGGCCTCGAGTGGGCGATCGAGCAGGGGCTCCAGGTCTGCAACCTCAGCCTCTCGTCAAAGAGCGAGTCCCTCTACCCGATCTTCCATGACCTGGCGGATCGCGCCTACTTCCAGGGGACCGCGCTCGTCAGTGCTGCAAACAACGTGCCGGCGCCGAGCTATCCGTCCCTCTTCTCATCGGTCCTCTCGGTGGCTGCGCATGCGGAGCCAGATCCGTGGCGTCTGTACTACAACCCGTCACCGCCGGTCGAGTTCGGCGCGTGGGGCGTCGATGTCCCGATCGCCTGGAAGGATGGGGGCACCACGGTCGCGACGGGCAACAGCTTCGCGGCGCCGCATGTCGCCGGACTGGTCGCGCTCATCCTGTCCAAGCACCCGGGCCTGAGCCCGTTCGAGGTCAAGGCCATTCTTGCCAGCATTGCCGACAACCCCGGCCGACGCTCCCGGCGCAGCGCGAAGGGCGGCCGCCGATGAGCATGGTGACCACCTACATCGACCTGTTCCGCCGAAACGGCGCGCTGGCCCGACTGCTCGCCGGGGAGTTCATCTCCGGCATCGGCGACTGGCTCTACCTGGTGGCGGTCCTGGTGGTCGTCTATTCGGAGAGCAACTCGCCGGTTCTGCTCGGAGTCGTCGGGGCCGCCCGCATCATGCCGTACGTCCTGCTCTCCGTCCCGGCGGGAATCGTCGCCGACCGGTTCGACCGGCGAATGGTCCTTCTCGTCACGGACGTGGCGCGCGGCATCCTCATGCTCGTCCTGGTTGCCGCCGTGGTACTCGACGCCCCGACCCTGGTGATCATCGGCGTGTCGATCCTGGCGGCCAGCTTCTCGACGTTCTTCGGTCCGGCCATCGCATCGCTGCTCCCGACGCTCGTCGATGAGAGCGACCTTGGACCGGCGAACAGCGCATGGGCGACGCTCGACAACGTTGCGTTCATCGTGGGTCCGGCACTCGCGGGCGTCCTGTTGGCGAGTGGCGGCCTCGAGTTTGCGTTCCTGCTCAACGCCGTGTCGTTCGCGGTGGTCGCCGTGGTCCTGTGGCGGCTGCCGGTGCCGCGCGCGAAGGCGGCGCCGGTCGTCGATGACGACTCCGAACCGGACGCCCCCGGTGTCGGCTGGCGAGCCCTCGTGCGTCCGCTTGCCGGCCCGTTCCTGCTCGACTCGGCAACGAGCCTGGTCGGGGGTGGCGTCGGGGTCCTCACCGTGGTCATCGCGGTGGATGTGCTGAACTCGGGGGACGCGGGCACCGGGTACCTCAACGCGGCGACCGGGGTGGGAGGCGTCGTCGCCGGGATCGCCGGCGGGGCGTTGCTGGCCCGCCGGCTCGGCGTTCCCTACCTCATCGGCGGGATTGCCGGCGGGGCCGGCCTGGCATGGCTGGCATTGGCCGGTGACCTCCTGACGGCGATGCTCGCCATCGGCGTGGCGGTCGGCGGCCTGCTGCTGCTCGACGTCGTGAACACGACCATGATCCAGCGAGTCGTGCCCGACGAGCTCCGCGGCCGCGCTATGGGGATCCTCCAGACGACGTCGGCCGTTCTCTACTCCCTCGGTTCGCTCCTCATGCCGCTCATCGCCGGTGCCATCGGCGTACCGCCGGTCCTCATCGCATCGGCAGTCATCACCGCGGTTGCCGTCGCCGTCGCCCTGCTCCTCGCCTCTCGCGAGGCCAAGCCGGTCGAGATCGACGCGCAGCGGGCGCGGCTGCTGCGGCACCCGATCTTCGCCGGACTTCCGCTGGCGCGACTCGAGGTCGCGGCCCGACAGCTGGTGGAGGTGCCGATGGAGGCAGGTGCCGTGGTCGTGCGACAGGGCGACGTCGCCGACCGCTTCTATCTCATCGGAGAGGGTTCGCTGCGCGTGACGCAGTCGCGCGACGGTGGGGACGAGGCGCACCTGCGCGATCTCGGGCCGGGCGATGTGTTCGGCGAGATCGGCCTCCTGCGCCGGTCGCCGCGTACGGCCACGGTGACCGCGACCTCGTCCGGTCGGCTGCTGTCGCTCGAGGCTGACGAGTTCCGGGATCTGGTGGGGTCCGGTCCGGGCCTCAGCACGCGTCTGCTCGACATGTACCGCGGCGCCATCTCCCGCTCCTAGACGTCTGCGAGGACATCTCCGGTCAGGATTCGTCGATACGAGTCGTATCGAGCCTCGGTGACGACGCCGGACTCGACCGCGGCCTTGAGACCGCAGCGTGGTTCGTGGAGGTGCGTGCAGTCGTTGAAGGCGCACCGGCCGAGGTGTGGCCGGAACTCGGGGAAGCAGTGCGCCAGCTCGGTGGCAGGCAGCTGCCAGAGGCCGAGCTCTCGGATCCCGGGGGTGTCGGCCACGTAGCCTCCCGCGGCTCCGTCAACGGGCAGCAGCTCGGCGTGGGTCGTCGTGTGCCGGCCCTTGTCCAGAGCGTCCGACACCGCGCCGGTGGCGAGCCGAAGCCCGGGCTGGAGCGCGTTGAGCAGCGTCGATTTGCCGACGCCGGACGGGCCGGTGACGATCGACAACCGACCGCCCAGCCGCTTGCGCAGCTCCTCGAGCCCCTGCCCAGACTCCGCGCTGGCAGGGATCACGTCGTAGCCGACCGATGCATACGTGGCGAACTGCGCCGTCGCCTCCTCCTCGCTGACGAGGTCGGTCTTGTTGGCCACGATGACCGTCGGCACCTCGTTGTACTCGGCCACCACCAGGAATCGATCGATGAGCCGTGGGTTCGGGTCGGGTCGTGCGCAGGCGAAGACGACGACGACGAGGTCGGGGTTGGCGACCATGACGTCCTCTCGCCACGATCCGCGCGGCCCAGGCTGGCGGCGGCTGAACCGGCGTTCTCGCGGCTCGACGGCGGCCACCGCGCCGGTCCCGTCCGCGAGTCGTTCGACGAGGACCCGGTCACCGATGACGGCCAGGTCCGAGGCCTGCCGCTCCTTCTTCATCCGCCCGCGAAGGCGGGCCTCGATGAGCCTGCCGTCGTCGGTCCTGACCGTGTAGAAGCCGGAGAGCGCCCGCAGCACGACGCCCGCGTGCAGGATCGGCTCGTCAGGCTGCGTCATCGGCCCGAGTCTAGTGGCGCCGGTAGCATGGGAACGTGGACGATCTTCCTCGCCGCTACGCGCGGCTGGTTGCGGCATGGGCGGACGGCAGAGCTGACGCCGAGACGCTGGCGGCCACCGCGACCGGGGCGCGATCCCTGGCCGCCGATGCGCGACCGGTCTGGTACCGCGTGCAGGCCACCGGCCTGGCGGCGGCGACGGACGCCGCGCTGGGTCGAGCCCTCGACCTCGAGGCGCTCGTCGGAGCGCCGCTGCCGCCGATTGATGCTGCCGTTCCCGCCCGCCTCGATGACCTCCTTCCCGGCCCGGGCACCCTGGTCGAGCGGCTGGCCTCGCATCGCGCGGCCACGGCCGTGCCGGCAGACGTGCTGGGACAGGTCATGTCTCGCATGATGAGCCTCGTCCTGCAGCGCGCACGGGATGACCTCGAGCTATCCACGGGCGTTCCGCCACTCGCGGTCGAGGTGGGTGCCGGCGACGGTGCGAACGGGTGGTATCGGATCGACCGCGCCGGTGGGAGCGATCGGCTGGCGATCAATGAAGACCGGCACTGGACCGCAGGGCGCGTGCTGCAGGTCACCGGCAGTGCCGCGATGCGGCACCTTGCGAGCACGCTGCGCCCCCCGCGTCCGGAGTGGCATCCGGCTCCGCAGACGACGGTCGACTTCGGCACGGCTGCGGCGGGACGCGAGGTGCTGCTCGGCGACCACGAGCTGGGCCACGAAGTGGGCCGCATCGGCAGGGGGGCGGGGATCCGGTGGTCCGGGGAGGAGATCGTGACGGTCCAGCGTACGATCGAGGAGCTGGCGCCCAACCTGGCTGCCCTCGCGATATCCGGCGACGACGACGCGGGCGCGTTCGCAAGACACGGGATCAGTCCGCACCGGGTCGCCGAGCTGCGGGCGCGCTGGCGGAACCCGCTGGTGCGTGCCGACTGCACGGCCCGAGCTGCCGGCCCCCCGCTCGTGCGGGCATGGCTGGTCCGGATCGGCCAGACGGCAGGGCTCGGACGGCTGCTGCGTGAATGGCTCGTCCCGGCCGAACTCTTGAGCGGGTCGGGTGATGACGCGAGCTGAGCGAAGCATCGATGTCCTCGCGGTGGGCGGCGGCGTGGCCTCGGTGCGGTGCGTCCGGACGCTGCGCCGGAACGGGTTCTCCGGGTCCATCCTGCTGGTCGGGGACGAGCCCCACCTTCCGTACAACCGCCCTCCGCTCTCCAAGCAGGCCCTCGCGACCGACGTTCCGACGGATCTCCTGCTCGTCGAGACACCGACCTGGTACGAGAGGCGGAGCATCGAGGTGCTCACCGGCATTCGGGCGACCTCGATCGATCGCGAGCGGCACAGCGTGGAGCTCGAGGACGGCGCGCGGATCTCGTACGGCCGGCTGCTGCTGGCGACGGGGGCCACCCCCAGGGTCCCCTCGATTCCCGGGATCGAGCATGGGATGGTGCTCCGGACCTTCGATGATGCGGCGCGGCTGCGAACGGCAACGCGGCCGGGAGTCTCGGCCGTGATCGTGGGTGGGGGTTTCCTCGGCGTGGAGACCGCGGCCGCGCTGGCCGCCCGCGGTGTGGAGGTGACCGTCGTGGAGCTCGGCGGGGCCCTGTGGGGTGGCTCCCTGGGTGAATCGCTGTCGGCCTGGGCCTCGCGCGCTCTCGGCGACCTTGGCATCTCGATCCGCCTGAACGCCGCGGTGACCGATGTGCGTCCGGGGGCGGTCATCATCGGGCACGAGAGCCTGGCAGCCGATGTCGTGGTCCTCTGCGTCGGGGTGTCGCCACGCGACAAGCTGGCTCGGGCATCGGGAATCCTGTGCGACGACGGTATCGTCACCGACGCGCGCCATGTGACCAGTGACGTGGCGATCCTCGCCGCCGGCGACGTTGCCCGGATCGAGGGCCGGCGCGTCGAGCACTGGCACGCGGCTCGCGAGGGCGGGGAGCGCGCCGCCTTCTCGCTCATCGGTCGCGAGCCCACCACCGTCCGCGCTCCGTGGATCTTCAGCGACTTCGGTGACCACCATCTCGACGTGGTCGGAGCCATCGTCGGCGACGAGCGGACGGAGGTCCTCGAAGGTGCGGGCAGCGGACCGTTGGCCGTGGCGTGGGTCGACCGTCGCGATCGCGTCACGCAGCTCGCCGTCACCGACCGCCTGGCTGACCCGGAGGCCTGTCGTGGGCTGATCGAATCGGGAGCGAAGAGCGCGGAGGTCGCCCACGCAATTCGACCCGCGAACTGAGGCCGCAGGCTCCAAGAGGACGAAGGGCTGATGCATCCGCATCGACGCCCCGTACCAGCCGTCATGGATTGGACATACCCCACCACGGACCCTGATCGACGCGCGCAGGGAATCGCGGAGATGGCCGAGCGTCTCGTGAGCCTGATCGGCGACCGGCAGCTCGAAGGAACGTGCTTCACATACGACGCTCGCGAGATGCTGCGCGCGACGCACGAGATCGAGGGCTCGTTGGGCGATAGCCTGGTCGGCGACGCTGGCGGCATGCATCCGCAGACGTCTTCCGCCCTCACCTGAGCGGCGCGATCACACTCCCCGGTTGACCGTCCGTCGACCCTGCGGGACAATGAGGACCTAACACCGACCAAATTCGTCGGGATTCACCGTCGCGGTGATCCGACGCGAGTTTACGAGGAGCGCATGGCCCTTCCGAATCCAGCCCTCAACGAGATCCCCGGCGGCTACAAGTACGGCTGGCACGACGAGGAGAAGCCCCTCCAGATCTTCCAGAAGGGGCTGAACGCCGAGATCGTCGCCAAGATCAGCAAGGTCAAGGACGAACCGAAGTGGATGACCGACCTGCGCCTGAAGGCCTATCGGCACTTCGAGTCGCGCCCGATGCCGGCGTGGGGCGGCGACCTGACGGGGATCGACTTCCAGGACATCTACTACTACGTCACCGGCACCGATAAGTCCGTCCAGAGCTGGGACGACGTTCCCGACTACATTCGCCGCACGTACGACAAGCTCGGCATCCCGGAGGCGGAGAAGAAGTACCTGGCGGGCGTCGGCGGGCAGTACGACTCCGAGGTCGTCTACCACAACATCCGAGAGGACCTCGAGAAGCAGGGCGTCATCTTCCTCGGCACGGACCAGGCGCTGAAGGAGCACCCCGAGCTCTTCCGCGAGCACTTCGGGACGGTGATTCCGGCAAACGACAACAAGCTCGCCGCGCTGAACACCGCCGTCTGGTCGGGCGGCTCGTTCATCTACGTGCCGAAGGGCGTGCACGTGGAGCTCCCGCTCCAGGCGTACTTCCGGATCAACACCCAGAACATGGGCCAGTTCGAGCGGACGCTGATCATCGCCGATGAGGGTTCGAGCGTGCATTACGTCGAGGGCTGCACCGCCCCGACCTACTCGACCGCCAGCCTGCATAGCGCCGTGGTCGAGATCATCGTGAAGAAGGGCGCCCGCGTTCGATACACGACCATCCAGAACTGGAGCTCGAACGTCTACAACCTCGTCACCAAGCGGGCTGTCGCCCACGAGGACGCGGTCATGGAGTGGGTGGACGGCAACCTCGGTTCGAAGTTGACGATGAAGTACCCGTCCATCTACCTGCTCGGTGAGCGGGCGCATGGCGAGGTCCTCTCCATCGCCTTCGCCGGCGATGGGCAGCACCAGGATGCGGGCGGCAAGATCATCCATGCGGCCCCGAACACGACGTCGCTGATCACGAGCAAGTCGATCAGCAAGGGCACCGGTCGAACGTCGTATCGCGGGCTCATCAAGGTCTATCCCGGCTGCGAGCGATCGAAGTCGACCGTGCGCTGCGACGCGCTGATCCTGGACGACAATGCGCGCTCCGACACGTACCCGTACATGGAGATCGACGAGGAGGACGTGACGATCGGTCACGAGGCCACCGTGTCGAAGGTCGGCTCCGAGCAGCTCTTCTACCTCATGAGCCGCGGCCTGAACGAGGCCGAGGCGAGCGCCATGATCGTGAACGGGTTCATCGAGCCGATCGTGAAAGAGCTCCCGATGGAGTACGCGGTCGAGATGAACCGGCTGATCCAGCTCCAGATGGAAGGTGCGGTCGGCTAGGCCGATGACCGTCCAGGACAGAACGGTCGCCACCGAGCGAGCGGAGGCCGACTGGCTGCGCCAGCTGCGAGCCGAGTGGCAGAAGCGGGTGGATGCCACCCCACCGCCTACCGGCCAGGAGGAGGAGTGGCGCCGCACCTCGCTCGACGGATTGCCGTGGGACGCGCCGGTCACCGAGCCGGCTGAGTCCTCCCACGCGCTGCCGGAGCACGTGGCGGCTGCCGGCGTGGTGTTCGGCGACCTGGCCACGGTCGCCCGCGAGCAGCCCGAACTGGTGGCCCGCTTCCTGGGCCGGCGCCAGACCATCGATTCGCACGCGCACTTCTGGGCGCGGGCTCACGCGAGCTGGAAGGGCGGCACATTTCTCTACGTGCCGCGTGGTGTCACCGTGGACGAGACGCTGGTGGCCAGCATCGACCTGGGCGCGGAGGCGGCGGCGTTCCTGCCGATCAGCCTCGTCGTCGCCGAGGAGGGCAGCAGCGTCACCCTCCTCGAGGAGACCCGCTCCGCGGCCGGAGTGGCGGCCTGGTACGGCGGCATCTCGGACGTGGTCGCCGGCCAGGGCTCGCGGGTGCGTTACGCCAACCTGCAACGGCTGGGCGACGCTGCCTGGAACATCGGCGCGCAGAGAGTCGAGGTGGGCCAGGACGCCGATGTCATCACGCTCAACGCCGAGGTCGGCTCGGCGACCACCAAGCTGGGCGTCGACATGCGGATGGCCGGCAAGGGCGGCACGTCGCGACTTCTGGGACTGCTGGCGGCGGGGGGCAGCCAGCACATCGACATCAACTCGGTGCAGGACCTGGTCGGCAGCCACACCACGTCGGACCTCCTGTACCTGTCCGCCCTGTACGACGAAGCGCATGCGGCGTTCTACGGCGTGACGCGCGTGCGGAAGGAGGCAAAGGGCACCAGCAGCTACCAGGAATGCCGCAACCTGCTTCTCTCGCCAAAGGCAGGCGCGGAGCCGATCCCGGTCCTCGAGATCGAGACCAACGACATCCTGCGCTGCGGTCACGGCGCGACGGCCGGGGCGATCGATCCGGTGCAGCGCTTCTACGCTCAGTCGCGCGGCCTGTCCGCCGACGAGGCGGAGCGGATGATCGTGCGCGGCTTCTTCGAGCAGGTGGTCGCCCAGCTCCCGTCCGAGACGATCCGTCACGCGGTGCTCGGCGCGCTGGCCGCGCGCATCGGCTCCGACTTTGAGGCAGGGGTGGCCGCATGACCGCCACGCGATCGGGCTTCGTGACCGGGCTGTCCGCATCCGAGGTCGAGCCGGGAACGGTGCGCGTGGTCCAGGTGGCCGGGCGTTCCGTATGCGTCGGCCACACCGAGGACGGGGAGTGGGGTGCCATCGACAACGTGTGCACCCACGATGGCGGCGTGCTGGGCGACGGCGAGCTGGACGGCGAGGCGGTCGAGTGCCCGCGCCATGGCGGCCGCTTTGACCTGTTCAGCGGCCGCGTGCTGGCCTTGCCGCCGGTCCGGCCGGTCAGCGCCTACGAGGTGCACGTCGAG
>JBPCOK010000099.1:0-10452 GCA_051000335.1 Candidatus Limnocylindria bacterium
TGCCACGCGGGCCGTATCATCGGCGGATGGGGTATCCGATCGAACCGCCGATCCCGCCGATGCTGGCCAAGCCCATCGCCGCCATCCCGACCGATGCGGGCTGGATCTACGAGCCGAAGTGGGACGGGTTCCGCGCGATCGTCTTCCGCGATGGGCCCGAGGTGTACCTCCAGTCCCGCGACCTCAAGCCGCTCAATCGCTATTTCCCCGAGCTGGAGGAGCCGATGCGGGCCCTCGGCGGGACCGATGCGCGCTTCGTGGTCGACGGAGAGATCGTGATCGCCAGGCCCGAGAGCGGTCTCGACTTCGACTCGCTGCTGCTCCGCATCCACCCCGCGGCGTCCCGCGTGAAGATGCTGGCCGAGGAGTCTCCGGCGTCGTTCGTCGCGTTCGACTGCCTGGCCGATGCGGACGGTGACCTCCGCGACCGCCCATTCGCCGAGCGGCGTGAACGCCTGGAGCGCCTGACCGCCGACCTGCCGGCCTCGGTGCGGCTGACGCCATCGACCACGGACCCGGCCACGGCCCGGCATTGGTTCGAAATGTTCGAGGGCGCGGGGCTCGACGGCGTCATCGGCAAGCGGGTGGCGGATCCGTATGCGCCGGGAAAGCGGACGATGGCCAAGATCAAGCACGCCCGAACGGCGGACTGCGTGGTCGCCGGGTTCCGATGGCACAAGAACGGGCCGGGCACCCTCATCGGCTCGCTCATGCTCGGCCTCCACAACGACGCCGGGGACCTGCAGTCGGTGGGTGTCACGTCGTCGTTCACGATGGCGAAACGGGAGGAGCTGGTCGAGTTCCTGGCCCCGTACCGCGCGGGCGGCATGGAGAATCATCCATGGCGCGACTGGGCGCTGGCCGAGGCATCGGCGGCCGAGCAGGGGCGGCGGCTGCCGGGGGCACAGTCACGCTGGAACCGCGGCAAGGACCTGTCGTGGGAGCCGCTCCGACCGGAGCTCGTGGTCGAGGTCGCCTACGACCACCTGCAGCGCGACCGCTTCCGGCACGCCACCACGTTCCGGCGCTGGCGTCCGGATCGTTCGCCCGCCGACTGCCGGTACGACCAGCTGGAGGAGACGCCGGCCGCGCTCCTGGCGGACCTCTTCGGGAGCTGAGGGCATCGGCGCTACACTGGCCGGCGTCATCGCCACAATACAGGGAGCGCGCAGAACCTCGTGACCGTCAGCCTCGAGCCAAACGCCGTGAACGACCTCGCCGATCGGTTCTGGGAAGGCGTCCTGGAACGCGAACCCACCTGGGCGACGCTGCTCGGCGACGAACGATTCAACGACCGCTGGCCGGACATCGGACCCAACGGACGCGCCGATGAGGAGGCGGCCTTCCGGTCCGTCCTCGATGAGGCCAGGGCCATCGCGACCGACGGGCTGCGTCCCGAGGAGGTGATCACGCGCGATCTCCTCATCCTGGTGGCCGAAAACGGACTCGAGGCGCTCGCCCAGAAGCAGTACCAGCTGGCCATCGATCACATGAGCGGCCCTCAGATCTGGCCGGCAGAGATTGCGCAGTACCAGCCAGCCGATACCGATGACCGCTTCGCGATGCTCCTGGCGCGGCTCGGCCGCTACCCGGAGGTCATCGAGCAGTACGTCGAGACCCTCGCGGAAGGTGTTGCCGATGGACGCACCGCCGCCGCGGTTCCCGTGCGCCGGACGATCGAGCAGATCGACCGGATGCTCGCCGTCGACCCCGCCGAAGCGGCGGCCACCACCATGGCCCAGGTGCGGGACGACGATCACGCGACCCTGGCGGGGGTCGTGGGTGACAAGGTCAACGGCAGCCTGCGACGTCTGCGAGAGTACCTCGCGACCGAGTACGAGCCCCACGCTCGACAGCAGCCCGGCCTCTCCGCCACCCCCGGCGGGGAGGAGGCGTATCGGCTCGCCATCCGCATCCAGACGACCGTGGACACGACAGCCGATGAGGTGCATGCCTTCGGCCTGGCCGACCTCGAGTCGATCGAGGCCGAGAAGGACGAGATCTCGCGCCGTCTCGGCCACTCCGATCGCCACGCCCTGCGCCGGGCGCTGGGTGAGGATCCCGCGAACCATACCCACGAGCCGACGGACCTCGTGCGCCTGGCCCAGGAGCAGACCGACCGCGCCTACGCCGCCGCTCCGGCCTACTTCGGGCGCCTGCCATCCGCGAACTGCTACGTGAAGGCGGTGGAGGCGTATCGCGAGTCCGACTCCCCGCCGGCGTTCTACATGCCGCCGACCATCGACGGTTCGCGCCAGGGCCAGTACTACATCAACACCTACCAGCCGGCCGATCGCGACCTCCACAAGCTCGCGGCCATCACGTTCCACGAGGCGACGCCGGGGCATCACTTCCAGATCGCGATCGAGATGGAGCTGGACGGGCTGCCGGCATTCCGCACCCTCGGCTCGAGGATGGCCGGCGTTGCGTACGTCGAGGGCTGGGGCCTGTACTGCGAGCGCCTCGCCGATGAGATGGGCCTGTACGCATCGGACGAGGAGCGGCTCGGCATGCTCGACGCGCAGTCATTCCGGGCAGCGCGGCTCGTGGTCGATTCGGGCCTGCACGCCATGAACTGGACGCGGGAGCAGGCGATCGACTTCATGCACGAGCGCGGCTCGCTGCCCCCGGTCGACGCGGCGATCGAGGTCGATCGCTACACGATCTGGCCCGGACAGGCGCTGAGCTACAAGCTCGGCCAGCGCGAGATCGAACGGGCTCGAGCCGACGTCACCGCGGCCATGGGGGATCGGTTCAACCTCCGGGCCTTCCATGACGAGGTGCTCGGCCACGGGTCACTGCCCCTGGCGACGCTCCGCCGCGAGATCCCCGGCTGGGTCGAGGCAGCCGTCGCCCAGGGCCGGTGAAGCGGCCCGACGCCGTCACGCTGAGCGGTCGCTTCGTCCGACTGGAACGGCTCGGGACCGAGCACCGCGCCGATCTCGAGGCGGCGGCCGGCGAGGACCCGAGCGCATTGCGCTATGTCGGCACCAGCCTCGCCACGCAAGGCTGGGACGCGTGGTACGGCGAGGCCGCCGCAGGAGTCGCCGAGGGGCGCTACGTGGTGTGGGCGATTATCGCCCTGGATACGGGCCGGGCAGTCGGGTCCAGTCGCTTCGGCGATATCGACGTCCCGTCGGAGCGCGTGGAGATCGGCTGGACGTGGCTGGCGCCGTCCCGGTGGCGATCGGCGACGAACAGCGAGGCGAAGCTCCTCCAGCTCACGTACGCCTTCGACGAGCTCGGCGCCGGCCGGGTCGCGCTGAAGACCGACGCCCGAAATGCCCGCTCACAGGCGGCGATCGAGCGTCTCGGCGCGGTTCGGGAGGGCGTGCTGCGGCGTCACATGCGCCTCCGCGATGGCTTCATCCGGGACACGGTGTACTACTCGATCCTGCGCGACGAGTGGCCGGCGATCCGAGATCGCCTCACGAAGCGGCTCGACGAGGGCTGATCGTCGATCGGTCATGTCGGTTCCTCCTCGGTGGCCGGACGGGCGGCGACCCATTCGCTGGTCGGATCGTAGTCGGGGTCCGGTGGCTCGGCGGCCGGGCGGAGATCCTCGGGAACGTTCCGCAGATTGACGCGGACCCGCCACCAGACCTTGTAGCGGCCGCGCATGGCGTCGACCAGCACGTCCTCGGGATCGCGGACGTGCTCGGCCGCCTGCCGGTGACGTCCGCGCCACGCATCGAGCCCGCCCAGCGCATCGGCCTTGTCGGCTGCCTGGCTGATGACGAGCAGCGGCTGGGTCGAGCGGCGGCGGCCCGTCGGCGGCACCGTGCCATCGGCATTGCGGGCCGGGGCGGATGGCATGGCGGGGGCCACTGAGCCCGCACGACCGCGCGGCGCCGCGGGATCGGTCGCCTCCTGCGCTGGTTGCACTCGCCGCTTGGAGGGCTGGACCCTCGGCGGTTCGCCGGCCTGCTTGGCGTAGTGAGGCGGCCACGGGGCGTCACCGAGCCCGTCACGCTCGTGGCGATCGACGAGCTCGAGCAGCGGGTCGAGCGAGAAGGACTGATTGTCGATCCCGCCTCCGACGTCCCCGACGCGCGCGTAGCGGTCGGGAACCGTGCGCAGCGTGAAGTCCCCGAGCTCGGCGTCGGGAAGCTCGTCCCAGGAGAGCGGCGCGCTGACCGTGGCGTCCGGTCGGGGACGCACGGAGTACACCGATGCCACCGTCCGATCCTTTGCATTCTGGTTGTAATCGAGGAACACTCCGTGCCGCTCCTCCTTCCACCACTTGCTGGTGGCGATCTGCGGCGCGCGTCGCTCGACCTCTCGAGCCAGTGCGAGCGCGCCGCGTCGAACGTCGCTGAACCCCCAGCGGGGCTCGATCCGCACGTAGACGTGGATGCCGCGCGAGCCTGACGTCTTCGGCCATGCGGTGTAGCCCATCTCTTCGAGGACCTCGCGCACCACGAGGGCCACCGCACGCACATCAGCCCAGCCGACGCCGGGCCCCGGATCGAGGTCGACCCGCAGCTCGTCCGGATGCTCGAGGTCACCCGAGCGCACCGGATGGGGGTTGAGGTCGATGCATCCGAGGTTGACCACCCAGGCCAGCGCCGCGACGTTGTCGACCACGACCTCGTCGGCGGTGCGCCCCGACGGGAACGAGAGCTCGACCGTGCGAACGAAGTCGGGGACCGATTTCGGGGCCCGCTTCTGGAAGAACGCCTCGCCACCGGCACCGTCGACGAATCGCTTCAGCGCCATCGGTCGGTCCCGGACGCCGAGGACCGCGCCGTCGGCCACGCCGAGGTAGTACCGCACAAGGTCCATCTTCGTGATGCCCGCATCGGCGAAGAACACCTTCGACGGATTGCTGATCGTGACCTCGTGACCGTCGAGCTCGAGCAGCTCGGTTTCTCGCCGTGCCATCGGGCACAGGGTAGCCTGAAGATCAGCGGGCACGGCGCTTGCGGAACGGAAGTCCGATGATCGACCGAGCCAAGCAGCTCCTCGCCGCTCTTGATGCGTGGAGCCTCCGTCACCGCATTCCCCGCGTCTCACGACGCGCGGTGAGCGGGTTCATGAACCACCAGGCACTCCAGTATGCCGGCAGCATGGCCTACTTCGCGGTCCTGTCCGTGTTCCAGCTGCTGGTGCTCGGTGTCGTGCTCGGCTCGATCTTCCTCGGCGAGGGCGAGGCGCGCCGCTTCATCATCGAGCAAGCCCAGTCCGGATCCCCGCTCGACGGCGACACGGTCGGAGGGATCATCGACGCGGTCATCGAATCGCGCGGCAGCATGACGATCATCAGCGTCGGATTCCTGGTGTGGAGTGCGCTTGGCGTATTCTCCGCCATCTCGACCGGCATCGGTCGCGTCTTCGAAAATGCCCCGCCCCGTCCGTTCCTCAAGGACAGGCTCATCGGCCTGTTCCTCATGGCCTTGACCGGGATCCTGGCCGTCGGGTCGGTGGTCATCGGGATTGTGACCGGTATCCTCCAAGAGGCGGCGGCCGACGTGGTCGCGGGCGTTCCGGGTGGGCAAGCGGCACTGTGGCTCATCGGCTTCGTCGTGCCGATCCTCCTCATCTTTCTCGCCTTCTGGGTCATCTACCGGGTCGTTCCCAACCGGTCGGTCAGCTGGGGCGAGGTCCTTCCCGGGGCGGTGGTGGCGGCGGTGCTGTGGACGATCCTGCGCTTCGGGTTCACGTGGTACGCCACCAGCGTGGCGAACTACGAGAGCGCCTTCGGGCCGATCTCGACCGGTATCACCCTGCTCGTGTTCCTCTACTTCGCCAGCGTGATCGTCCTTCTCGGCGCCGAGTTTGCACGCGCCAGCGCCATCGACGACGAGCTTGGCCCGATCACGGCGGCCGATCCGCGCCTGCTGCCCGTCGTCACCGATCCCGTCCCCGGTCCGGCACCGGCGCCGTCGCGGCGGCGAGGATTCCCGAGGCCGTTGCTGGTGGTCGGAGGTGCGGTCCTCGGCCTCGTCATCGGGCGGCTGACGAAGCGCGACCCGGACGAGTGAGCGGAGCCCAAGTGCCCACGAACTAGACAGGTGTAGTACTTTGGGGCCCGTTCCGCGGTCGCCAGGCCTCGGGCACCATTGCCCCGAATTACTCTCGCAACGGGGCTCAAGGGCAAATTGCTGATACGGATCACCGCTCGATGAGGCGGCGGTCGCGTCTCGCCGTCACGTTCGTCGCCCTGTTGACGGTGGGATGGAGCGTCGTCACAACTCAGCCCAGCGGCTCGGCCCTTGCCGCTGATCCCGAGGCCAAGCTGGCCGAAACCCGCGCACAGTTCGCAGACGCACAGTCGGCGCAGCAGTCGCTGGCGGCTACCTTGGCCCGGCAGCGCACCGAGCTGTCGCAGCTCCAGCGCACGTCGGCCGACCTCGACTCCCAGCTCGACCTCGCCAGGGCCGAGCTCGAGGCCGTCACGGCGGAGTACGACCGCGTTGCCGGACTCCTCGAGCAGGTGCGAGCCCAGGTCACCGAGATCGAGGTCCGGATCGCGGACCTTCGCCAGCAGATCTCTGCCCTCGACGACGAGCTCATCCGAGTCGCGGCCGACATCAACCGGCGCACAGCAGACCTCGAGGAGCGCGAGGCGCTGCTAGAGGACCACCTCCGGTCGGCGTACGAGCGCAGCCAGACGTCGCTGCTGGAGGTCCTCCTCTCCGCTGGCTCGCTCGACCAGGCCACCACCCAGGTCGGCTACCTGATGAACGTGTCCGACCAGGACACGATCCTGGCCGATGACATCCGAGGCATCCGCAGCGAGCTCGAGACGCGCCGCGAGACGCTGCGCGACGGACGCCGGGCGTTGGCCGAGGCGCGCGCTGTTGCCCGTGACGAGGAGGCAAGCCTCAAGCAGCGCGGTGACGAGCTGACGATCCTGGAAGGACAGCTGGCCGAGCTCCGTGCCGCCGCGGACCAGAAGAGGGCCGAGCAGGAAGTCGCTCTGAACGGAGCGCTGCAGGCCACGGGCGACGTCGAGCAGCAGATCAAGGAGAACGAAGAGTCGGCGGCCGCCGCCGAGCGCCTCGCCGGGCAGCTCCAGCAGCAGGCCGCCTCACAGCAGGCTGCCATCGAGGCGGCGAAGGCAAAGGCGGCTGCGGAGGCCGAGGCTCGTCGCAAGGCCGCCGAGGCTGCCGAGGCCGCCGCGAGAGACGACGCCGCCCGCAAGGCCGCGGCCGAGGCCGCGGCGAAGGCGAACGCCACCTCCGGCTACGGGTTCCGCTGGCCGGAGCGATCGTTCCGCGTGACGCAGGAGTGGGGTCCGACGAGTTTCGTCCTCGAGCCGCCATACACGTACCGCGGCACGTACTACTCGCACTTCCATGCCGGGATCGACTTCGCCAACGGCTGCGGCACGCCGATTTACGCCGTCGGCCCGGGAGTGGTCGTCGCATCCGGCCAGCCGCTCAGCCCGTGGGACTCGGGCTACGGCGTCGTTGTCGATCACGGTGGCGGCATCCAGACGTGGTACTGGCATATGCAGCCCAACGTGGCCGTCGCGCCCGGCACGCCGGTGACCAGCGAGAACATCATCGGCTACGAGGGATCGACCGGGAATTCGACCGGCTGCCACGTCCACTTCGCGGTCAACGACCGCGGGGTGTGGGAGAACCCGCGCGCGTATCTGCCATAGGCCTGCAATGATCAGGCCTCGACGGGCCTCTTGACTGCGGGCAGGTAGAGCCGGTCGACGTACTCGCTCAGCATGCGCGCCGTGCTGAACCGCCAGAGCGCGCCGTCCATCGAGGCGCGCATGATCGGCAGCCAGTCGGTCGGGATACCGTTCGCATCGCGCCCGAAGTAGCGCGGGACGATCTCCTCTTCGAAGAGCCGGTAGAGCTCATTCGCGTCGGCGGAGTCCTGCGCTCCGTCGTCGCCCCTCGCCTCACGATCGCCGATGGCCCAGCCGTTGTGACCGTTGAAGCCCTCGTCCCACCACCCGTCGAGGATGGAGATGGACGGGATGCCGTTGATCGCCGCCTTCATGCCCGAGGTCCCCGAGGCCTCGAGCGGACGTCGCGGATTGTTCAGCCAGATGTCGACGCCCCCCACCAGGAAGCGGGCGATCCGCATGTCGTAGTCCTCGACGATGAAGACTCGGCCGCGGAATCGCTCCGATCGAGAGAGCTCGAAGATGTGCTGGATGACCTGCTGTCCGGGTCGATCGGCCGGATGGGCCTTCCCGGCGATGATGATCTGCACCCGGCGGTCAGCCGCGTCGAGGATCCGGGACAGCCGTTCCTCGTCGCTGAACAGCAGCGCCGCTCGCTTGTAGGTTGCGAATCGCCGGGCGAAGCCGATGATCATCGCGTCGGGATCCAGGACGCCGCGGATCTCGCGGAGGGTATCGGGCGATTCGCCGTGCCGCGCGAACTGCCGGGCGAGGCGTCCTTCCAGGAAGCCGACCATCTCCCGTTTCTGCTGCCGATGCGCCGCCCACAGCTCGCCGGCGTCGACGTCCCCGAGCCGGGAGAGTGAATCCGGACCGCTCATGTCGATCCCGAGCGGAACCCCGATCGCGCGCTGGATGAGGCGCCGCACGGGCCGTCCGAGCCAGGTCGGCACGTGGACGCCGTTCGTGATGGCATCGATCGGGTGCCCGGCCAGGTCCTGCCACGTTTCGGTGGCCGTCACGCCGTGCAGCTGGCTGACCGCGTTCGCGCCGCTTGCATGGCGGAGCACGAACGCCGTCATGTCGAATGGCGCATCCGGGGCATCGGTATGGCCGCGGCCGAGCTCAAGCAGCTCCGTCGGTTCCATTCGCGCCTTCTCGAACCAGCGGTCCAGCGCACGGGTCACCATGTCGCGCCCGAAGACCTCGTTGCCGGCGGCGACCGGCGTGTGGATCGTGAATACCGCATCACGCCCGACGCGCCGCAGCGCCTCGCCGGCCGCGAGGCCGGGATCGGCGGCGACGAGCTCGCCGGCACGCTCGACGAGCAGGAGCGCCGAGTGCCCCTCGTTGATGTGCCAGACCGCCGGGTCGATTCCCAGCGCCCGCAGCGCGCGGACGCCGCCCATGCCGAGCACGAGCTCCTGGCACAGCCGCATCTCGCGGCCGCGGACGTAGAGGATGTGGGTGATCGGTCGGTCCGACGGATCGTTGGCCGGGATGTCGGTGTCGAGCAGGAGGATGGGGACGCGCCCCACCTGCGCGACCCAGACGGCAGCGTGGACGACGCGATCCGCGACCTCGACGCTGACCTGGAGCGGGGAACCGCCGCGGGCTCGCGCGCGACGCAGCGGCAGCTGCGACGGGTCGAGGTCGGGCTGTGCGTGCTCCTGGTGCCCATCGGCGTCGATCTGCTGCCGAAAGTAGCCGCGCCGATAGAGGAGACCGACGCCGATGAACGGCAGCGCGGCATCCGATGCGGACTTGCAGTGATCGCCGGCGAGGACGCCGAGGCCGCCGGAGTAGATCTGCATCGACTCGTGGATGCCGAACTCGGCGCAGAAGTAGGCGATCGGGCCGGGCAGCTGGCGTTCGGGAGCCTTCGCGTACCACGAGTCAGAGCCGTTGCCGAGGTAGCGACGGAATTCATCGAGGACCCGGCTGGCGTCGACCATGAAGTCCTCGTCGGCGGCCAGCTCCGCCCAGCGGGCCTGATCGGCATAGCGGAGAACCGCGATGGCGTTGCGGTGGCGTGTCCAGGCGGACGCGTTGATTCGGCTGAACAGGGCCTGCGCCCGCGGCGTCCAGGTCCACCACAGGTTGTAGGCGAGGTCGTCCAGTCCTTCGAGCCCGGCGGGAAGGTTGAAGTCGTGGCCGGGCAGGATCGGGATGTGGAGGGAGGTGGTCACGAGGGGGGATGATAGCGGCGTTGCGGCGTAGGATGACGCGCATGACGTCGATACGAGAACGGACCGGGATCGATCCAGCCGCCGTCCGCGACCACTTCCCGGCCCTCGGGCGATCCCTGGACGGCGTTCCGGTTGCCTACCTCGATGGTCCGGGTGGCACCCAGGTCCCGAGCGAGTGCATCTCCGCCATCACGGAGTACCTCGAAGGGAGCAACGCGAACCATGGGGGAGCGTTCGGCGCCTCGCGCGAGACCGATGAGATGCTCCACGAGGTCCATGCGGCCGGCGCCGACTTCCTCGGTGCGCACGATCCCGACGAGATCTCGTTCGGGCCGAACATGACGACGATCACCTTTGCCATCAGCCGCGCGCTGGGCCGGGACATCGGCGCCGGTGATGAGATCGTGGTGACGCGGCTCGACCATGACGCGAATGTCGTGCCCTGGCTCGCGATGGCCGAGGATCGCGGCGCGACCGTGCGCTGGCTCGAGCTGGCGGATGACCGTGCGTCGCTCGACCTGGACTCCCTGGATGCGGTGGTGACCCCGCGGACGCGGATCGTGGCGGTGGGGCTCGCGTCGAATGCCCTCGGGACGGTGACCGACGTCGGCCGGGTGATCGAGGCGGCCCACGCGGTGAACGCCATTGCCTACGTCGATGCCGTGCATGCCG
>JBPCOK010000113.1:0-4032 GCA_051000335.1 Candidatus Limnocylindria bacterium
CCAGCTGTCGCCCGCATCGGGTGGTGGCCGATCCCACGGTCCACTCACCGACGCGCTCCGTCGGGTATCCGGCTCACGACCGGATCATAGCGAAGGGTCACCACCGCGATCCCCGCGAGCACCAGGACGGTACCGAATGCCAGGCGCAGGTCGAGTTGCTCCGAGAGCACCAGGACGCCGAGCCCGACCCCGACGACCGGGAACATGTAGGTCACCATCGAGGCGATCGTGGCACCGAGGTGCTCGATCAGGAAGAAGAACAGGACGTAGGCGACGAAGGAGCCGAGAAGGCCCAGCCACACGATGGCCACGATCGTGTCGAGCTCGCCCGGAACGATGACGCCGCCGTCGACCACGAGGGCCAGTGCCACGGTGTAGGCCGCGGCGAACGCCAGCGTGCCCCCGGCCACCACGTAGCGGTGGGTGGACCGGATCCGATGTCGAGCGTAGGAGGCGCCCACGGCATACGACAGCGCGGCCAGCGCTACGGCTCCCGCCCCGATTAGGCCGGACGACTCGGCGCGAAGCTCGAGCTCCCGACTGGCGAGCAGCCCGGCGCCGGCGAATCCCAGGACGAGTCCCGCGACGCGGAGCACGGTCACCGGCTCGACGCGCAGCACGATCCCTGCGATGACGAGGCTGAATATCGGAGTCAGGGAGTTGAGGACGGCGGCCGTCCCCGAGTCCACGAACTGCTCGCCCCAGCTGATCAGGAAGATCGGCAGGGCCGCGTTCACCGCGCCCATGAAGGCCAGCGGCAGCCACTCCCGGGCGCCACGCGGCATCGGCACCCGGATGATCGCGAGAAACGCGAGCATACCGGCCGCCCCGAGCGTCATGCGCCAGGCGACCAGGCTCGCGGGGGGAATCTCGTCGACGGCGATCTTGATCCAGACGAACGATGAGCCCCAAATCAGTCCGAGCAGCACGAAGGCCGCCGGCAGCAGCCAGCGTGGACGGTTCGACATCCGGCCAAGGCTAGCGCAAGCGTGGCGCCACCGCTGCTCCGCGTCAGGGGATCCGGGTGGGTCGGTCGGGGAGCCCGACGGCCTCCAGGGCCTCGTCCGCGATGGGGCCGAGGCCAAGCGCGTCGGCCAACCACCTGGCCCGATCGGCGACCGCGGCGGCATCCAGCGCGTGCCCCGCTCCGGCATAGGTGTCGACCTTCACTCCCGGCTGGATGGCCGCGAGCCACTGCTCGACGTGCGACGCGATCACGACGTCGTCCGCCGTGCCGAACTGGAGATAGAGGCGATCCGCATCGACCTCTCCGACGCTTGCCACCGCGTCATACGGCGCCATCGCGTCGAGATACGCCTGCCATCCATCCTCGCCGACGAGCGCGCGTGACCCGGCGAAGCGATCTGCCGCTTCGAGGAGGAAGCCCGTCCAGCTCGGGCGACCGGTGATGAGCACGGACGCCGCCGGTCGCGGGTCGCGGGCGGCCACCACCGCCCCGAGTGACGCCCCCCACGAATGCCCGATGAACCCGAGGCGCGCGGGATCGACGTCCGGCCGCGCCGAGAGCACGTCGAATGCGCGCTGGACGTCCACGACGGTCTGCTCGGTCAGCGCGGCCTCGGACGCCGGGTCGAAGTAGTCCTGGAGCGTGCCGGTCCGGATCATCCCCGTTTCGGGCGAAGGGCGCGTCGATGAGGATCGACACCGCACCACCGCTCGCCATCGCCACCGCCTCGTCCACGAAATCGTCGCGGTCGGTTTCGCTGCCGTGCAGGTACACGAGGCCTGCGAACGGTCCGGAGCCGTCCGGGACGACCATCCAGCCGGAGACGCGCCCGCCCCCCGGGCTCGCGTACGACAGGTCAACCAGGGACGCCGCATCGAACCTGGCGCGCGGCTGCTCTTCTGCGTCCAACGGTGCCTCCGGATCGTAAGCGCCGATGGTGCTCGGCGTGGGGGTGACGTCCGGCGATGCCGAGGTGCCGATCGGTGTGGCGGGGGCGCCCGAGCCGCTAGGATCGGCCTGGGTCGCGCCGCATCCGGCCATGATGATGACCAGGACGCCGTGGGCCACGCTGGAACGTCGAAGCATGATGATGGAGAATAGTCCATCAATGGAGAAACGTCAACCCATGCCAGCATCTGAGCGACAGTCGGCGGAGCGCGACGCCACGCCGGCCGAGGCGCGGGCGCTCGCCCATCCCCTGCGGCTCAGGATCCTGCGACTGTGCATCGACGAGGCGCTGACCAATCGCGAGCTGGCCCAGCGGCTGGGCCGCGATCCGGGCACCACCCTCTACCACGTGCGGCGGCTCGTGAAGCTCGGGTTCCTCAAGGCGCTGCCGATGCGGCGCGCGGCGTCGGGACACCTCGAGCAGCCGTACCAGATCACCGGCAAGAGCTGGATGCTGCGCATCACGAAGACGCCGTCCTACGCCACCGCCGCCCTCGATGCCACGCGGGATGAGCTCGTCGAGGCCGGCGCGCGCGCCGCGCTCAGCACGCAGCGCCTGGGCGTCCGGCTGAGCGACGCCGATCGTCGGGAGCTGATCGCGCGGCTCGAGGCCATCGGCGCGGAGTTTGCGGATCGCGACGACCCGGGCGGTGCGCCGGTCGGTCTTCTCCTCGTCGTTCACCGACGGAGGACCTGACCGCGTCGGTCAGTCGGAGGCGGCCCACATGATGAGGCCGACCGTGAAGACGCCGAAGACGAGGCCGATGAAGGCCGCCGCTCCCTCGGGTCCCTCACCACCGACGGTGGGCGCCAGCGTGTCGATGACGGCAAGGCCAACGGCCATGTAGCCCAGCCACAGGACCAGGGCCACGCCCGCGATGATGCTGCGTCGACTGCGATCTCGAACCATGCTGGGCCGAATCCTAGCAGACCGATTCAGCGAGTCGCGGCGAGCCGGGCGCGCTCCGGGACGCGGTGGAAGAGCGCCTGGTCGGCGCGCCCCTCGAGCATGCGGAGCTTCGCCGCCGCGACGAGCCCGATGGTGACCTCGTGCCCGTCCTGCGGACCCGCTGCCACCCGGCGCAAGGTCATCGTACCGATGTGCTCGGCGACCTCGACGACCTCGAAGACGTGGCCCGGACGCACGCCGTTCTCCTGGAGGAACGTCAGGAGCCTCGCGTCCTCCTCCGCCTCCTCGGTCACGCGGAGGATGGTCACGTCGGATCCGGTTCGGCCGGCGGACAGGCTGAGGCCGACGGGTCGCTCCGGCGTGATCCCACCCCGCGGGATCGGGTTGCCGTGCGGGCAGGTCGGCGGCTCACCGAGCAGCTCGTCGATGCGGTCCGTGACCCGATCGCTGAACGCGTGCTGCAGGTGGTGCGCCTCCTCATCGGCCTCCGCCCAGCCCAGGCCGATGACCTCGGTCAGGAGCCACTCCGAGAGCGCGTGGCGACGGAATGTCCGCTCCGCCGCCTCCCGGCCGCGATCCGTCAGGTTCAGCTGCCGCGTGTCGCCGTCCACGGTGAGGAGCCCCTCTCGGCCGAGCCGGGTCAGCATCTCGCTGACGGTGGCCGGGCTCACGCCCAGCCGCTCGGCGAGGCGCGCCGCGATGACCGGCTGACCCTCGCCATGCATGTAGCGAATCGTCATCAGGTACTCGGCGGCGGCCTCCGTCGGTTCGTCCATGGGGCCGATTCTACGCGGGACCGGTCCGGATCCACCATCGCGGTCCAGGTCGGAACCGGCGACTGGGCCGGTCAGTCCTCTCCCGTGCCGGACTGGTCGCGAATGGCGCTCACGACCGTCGAATCGGCCAGGGTCGTGACGTCGCCGAGGTCGCGCTGCTCGGCGATATCGCGCAGCAGCCGACGCATGATCTTGCCCGACCGCGTCTTCGGCAGGTCCGGAGTGAACAGGATCTGCTTGGGTCGCGCGAACTTGCCGATCATGTCGGCGACGTGGGTCCGCAGCTCCGCCCCGAGC
The DNA here is from genome assembly GCA_051000335.1 of Candidatus Limnocylindria bacterium. GTDB lineage: Bacteria > Chloroflexota > Limnocylindria > QHBO01 > QHBO01 > JACDBZ01. The sequence goes on from JBPCOK010000113.1 coordinate 3,899, forward strand.
TCGTCCGACGCGTCGTGGCCGGAGCGCAGGATCACGTAGCAGAAGATCGCCTGGCCGGTGATCGGGTCGGTGCGTCCGACGACGGCAGCCTCGGCTACCGAGGGATGCGACACGAGCGCCGATTCGACCTCGGT
>JBPCOK010000121.1:0-7031 GCA_051000335.1 Candidatus Limnocylindria bacterium
GCCTACGCGTGGCGATCGGAGACCGGACCGATGCGTGAGCAATTGAGTGAGGACGTGGCGCTTGACCGCGTGCTGCGCGACCTCGCCGCGCGCATCGTCTATCCGCCGACGCCGAACCTCAGCGCGAGCGTCCGCGCCGCCGTCGTGGAGGCCGATGGACGACGTGCGCGTCCGCGATTCGGTTGGCGGCCCATCGGGCGCAGTCTTCCGGCAGCCGTCGTGGCCCTGCTGCTCCTCGTCGGGACGGCGCTGGCGGTCGGCATCGGTTTGCGTGGGCTCTGGATAGTGTTCGTCGAGTCGCCGCGCCACCCGATCGGGCAAGGGTTTGAGCTGGGCGAGCCCGTCACCCTGGCCGATGCGCAGCAACGCGTCTCGTACCCGATCCTCCTTCCAGCCGGGGATCTCGGCCGACCCGACGAGGTCTACCTCGACCTTCGTGCGGGGCTCGAACAGGTCACGCTGGTGTATCGGTCTGGCGCCGTGTCGCCTGCAGGGGAGGATGACGAGGTTGGCCTCCTCATCACCCAGTTCCGCGCGAGGCCTGACAGCGCCACGATCACCAAGGAGGTGGGACCCGCGACCACGGTCGAACCGGTGGTCGTCGGGGGGGAGCCGGGATTCTGGATCGAGGGCTCCCCGCACGTGCTCCTGTATCGCGATCCGAGCGGCGCCACGATCTCGGACCGCGTGCGCCTGGTGGGCGACGTCCTGGTCTGGCAGCGAGCCGACTTAACGCTGCGGCTGGAGGGCGTTGGCTCTCAGGAACAGGCGGTGACCATCGCCGAGTCGATGGACTGACCCTGCCCGAGCTGCCGCCGTTCGCGCTTACACGGTGTCCTCTGACGGCGCGGGCCGCGCCGGCAAGCGGGTCTGCTGCGAGCAGCAGATCGAAGTGGAGCGAATGCGAGAGCGCCGAGCAGGAGGACACCCACTGATCCTAGGAGGATGCCGATCAGCCAGCCCAAAGTTGGCGCCGACACCGTGACAATGTGCGGGTCCTGATCGGGGAAGCTAGTGTGGTCGTACTCGAGGCCATCCCATACGAAGACGAGCGCGACCGCCCACTCGCCGGCTGTCAGGTTGGTCAGCCGTCGCGAGCAGGTGCTGTCTCGCAATCCACCTCTCGGCCTTCGGCGAAGAACGCCTCCGCTTCATGGTTCGGGCGGTCGTCGCCGACGTACCCGCCACCGCCGACGCCAGCTACCGGATCGGCGCGAATCTCGATGGTCCTCGGGAACGACCACCACCAGCGGTTCGTGAAGTAGAGCAAGGCAGCGCCGTCCTCGCGACACCGAGCGCCGATGAATCTCAAGCGGCTGCCAGGCTCGAGCAGGTCGAGGTGGGTCAGAGCGTCCTGGCGTGCAGGCTCAACATATGCGGCAAGCTGAGGCGGTACGTCCGCGTCCGGATTCCGGTCGGGCAGCAAAACGACGAGCGCAACGAGCATGGGGACCGTGAGCACCCACGCGATGAGCCTCATGGCGCTGATCCTACACCGCGATGCCAGCGACGACTGGCACGACGTAAGATGACGTTGGTCACGGTCGCGCGGTACAGACCTGGCTCATCCGGGTCGGCGACTGTCGCCACCTCCATGCTCTGGCGCGCTCGCGCGTGGCGAGGCGGAAGTAGGCGCGCTCAATCTGGTCGCAATCCGGCACGACGAGGCTGGCCACCTCGTGCGCCGCGATCGTGAACCTGCCAACAAGCTCGCTCGGTTCGTCAGCGGTAGCGGTTTACGGCTCGATCTCGGCCATCACCGTCCATTTGGCCGTCGCGGGCGATGGAAGCGCAACGAGAACGACGAGCGCCACAAGGGTGCCACGGAGGAGCCGACGGGCCATGATTCGCCTGCGGCTGACATCCGCGACCGTCGGAGGAGTGGCTTCCCGCGCATGGCGAGGAAGACAACCACTCCGAGCAGGGCCGCCATTCCGGTGATGGCCGGTATCAAGGAGATGACGTCCGTCTGCGCTCGGACGCTGAAGGCGATGGTATCGGGATAGCCGGGCACGATCTCGGCCGACGACCAGCCGGACCGGTCGGGGAATGCCACCAGCATCCACTCGCCGGCAGTGGGTACGACGACTGTCGCCTGGAACTCGCCTGGCTCGCGGGCGTGAAGTGGGACGCCGATCGATGACGAGCTGCCGTTCGTCGGGCGGATGACGAGCAGCCCGTGAAGATCGGGAGCTTCGAATGGGTCCGGGACGGTGTGCGCGACATCGGCCCACGTCCGGACGGTGATAACGACCGGCTGCCCGGCGACCGGCTCGGGCGGGGCGATCTCGACGCTGAAGTACGGCATCTTGGCCATCGCGTGAGCGGCGGTCAGCAGGGATAGGCTCATCGCAAGCGCAATCGCTGTCATGGCGTGCCGGCCACGGAACTCGGGATGGTTCGCCACTGATGCCTCCTCGGTGCTACTTACACCGGATGGCGTGATGTGGTTCCCCTCCACTCGGCCTCTGCGTTCTCTTCTGTCAGATGGAGGCGTTCGGTTACAGCCGGTCGCCCACGTTCACCCGCCGCGCGGCGGCGATGGCCCGCTCGAGGCGTACTACCCGCAGAGCTTCGGCGCAGGCGGTTGCCCGGGCGACGAGATCGCGGGCGATGGCTGGTTACGCCGTGCGTCCTCGAGGGCATCGTCGTGTACCCACAACCGGGGGACGCCAATGGCTTGTTGGTACATCTCCATCCTGACATGGGAGTGCCGACGTCGCTCCTGCGGTCGCCTTTGCGGTTGTCGCCGGCGCGTTGGCGCGCTTTGTCGGCGGCAAGCCGGCATTGGCTGTCCTCCTCGGTGTGGGCTACATCGTGTTCGCAGCCTTCATTGCGGCCGCAGGAGTCGGCTTCGCCGGGCTAGACGGGATCATCGGCTTCGGCGCGTCGCTGCTATCGACGGCGATCCTCGTCGTACTGCTGTGGCTCTACACCATCGCCAGCGACAGGACGCCGGTCACTGAAGAAGAGATCAGCGCGACCGTCGGCGAGGCTAGGGCGATTCTGGCCCAGGATCCGAGTGCCCAGAACGATCACGACCTGTTCGACCAAGCAAGCTACGTCCGCGCGCATTTGGACCACATTCTCTGGAGACTCCCCGCCGATGCCCCTCATTGTGCGCAGATCGTTGAGGTGCGAGACCGGCTCGCCGCTTGGGCTACCGCTTCGCCCACCGATGCTGAGACAAGGGGATAAGCATGAGCCGGCTTGGTCCGCGACGTTCAAGCGAGGATCAGGTCGAGCGGCGGGAAGCCACCCGAGCAAGCAGGACGAGGCCCAGTAGAAGTGCGACTGTCAGCCAGCCGAGATCGATATCCCAGAGCCGGTCCTTTGTCTCATTTCGCGGACCATCTGGAGACTTGGCGAGCGTGCGTGTGCCGCGGCCGATCTCGCGCGCCTCCAGTTCGACGGTGCGATGCCCGCCGGCGGCGACACACAAATGGAGATGGCGGCCGAAGACGCGGTAGATGTTGCCCGGCCACCACAACCGCTCTGGCAAGAGATCAACGACATATGACGGAACCACAATGCCAGCGTCGGCCGGGACTGGCGAGGACGTCAATGGGACCAGCAGTGCATGGGTCTCTGCGGAACGGCGTCATTCACTGGGCGTCCAAAATGTCCAGCGAATGCGTCAGTAGGGTAGTGGTCTAGTCTTGGTCCGGCGGGTTCATAATTCGGCGCCCGACGGCGAGCAAGCCAAAAACAGCGGCGATTGGCGGGTAGTGGGTCAGTTTGGAACGCCTGTCTTCGCTTGCGTGGGACGGCTTACGATTACCCCGTGCCGGACGGCCTATGGAGTTCGGGAAGGGCATGACCAATGTGCGTCGTCATTGAGCTGAGCGCTGAGTCGTTGACTGCGGACGAAGCAAACAGGGTTGCGAGTCTGAGCAGCGTCCTCTCCCCACTTACCGATCCGCCCGCGCTGGCTATCCACGGTTGCGACCTGTTGAGCGACGATGCCGATTGGGACGGCGAGACATGGGACATGTCATCGGAGGGCAAGGCGGTTCTTCGGGACGCGCTAACTCTCGTGCTGGGCGCAGTGTCAAGCAATGTCTCGATGACTGCTCTGTGGCATGAAGGAGAGCGGCCGACGGTGCCGATGCAAGCGGTAGCGCAGCCCGAGATGCTTGAACTCGTAGCCGCTGGAGGCGTCAGCGCAGGATCGGGATACCGAATAGCTCACTCCAGCAGCGCAGCGATCTCGTGAAGAGTCCCCCCGTGGTCGCTGATCCCAGCAGCCATAGCGGGCGTCGTGTTCTTGCCGAGCAAGCTGTGGGAGCGAGCGAAGTTCGACGCCGTAATGTGAGGCCGTGTCGTGATCGATCGGCCTTCGTCGTTGTCCTCTCGCTGTCCGGCACGCGCCTGTTTCCTGAAAGCCTCCGCGAGCAATGGGAGGAGATCGTCGTCTCTGTCACCGCTGTGGAGGTCGTGTGCGCGAGGGCGAGGTTGCGATAGCTACCGGGGGACACCTTCGTTGACACCTTCCCCGATGGATGCGGGTCGATTCCGATAGAGCGGATGGACGACGGGACGGCCGATTCGTGCTCGGATCGACGAGCCAAGACGCCGAGAGACGGCCGGCGGGGGAGTTTGTAAACCAGTAGTTGTGGGTTCGACTCCCATTGGCGATTACCGCGGCAGCGGCTTCTCGCTCCTGTGCCCGTACTTCAGTCAGGATGTATGTCCAATTGTTCGGCTGCATCCAATGCGCGTCAGCGCACGGACGACCGCAGGATCGACGGTGCCGAGTACTCGCCAGGCGACACTGCTCCGCATGAGGGAGCGGGATGGTCCGGCAGGCCGATTCGAGGGGTGGCTCATGTACCCTCGGTACTCGCCTCAATGGCCGGAACCCACCCGGATTGACCTCCCACGCCGTCTATCTGATGTCGACGAACTGAACGAGGATGCGAGCACTGCCCGCCCGACTCGCAGCCGACCTGCGCGCACAGCGGCCCGATGTCATCGGTGACCTGTTGAGCCAGTTTGGTCGCGAGCTTCAGGGCGTGGCGTTCCTCATCGTTCGCAACCACGCCGACGCGGAGGAGGTCGTCATGGACACGCTCATCACCGCCTGGCGTCGAGCCGGCGATCTTCGCGACGACGGAGCGTTGCGGACCTGGCTGCTGAGAATCGCGACCCGACACGCACTCTCGCGTCGTCGTCGCCAGCATTGGACGGCTTCGATCGGACTTGCGGACTCGATGCCTGCCAGCCGATCGGATCAGCCGTCGGCGGATCGCCTCGTCGTGGCCGAGGCGCTGAGCAAGCTCCCGCCCAAGATGCGCGCCGCAGTTGCGCTGCACCACTACGCGGGCCTCACCGTCCCGCAGGTGGCGGGGGTCATGGGCGTGAGCCACAACACCGTGAAGAGCAATCTTCGAGATGGCATGGCACGGTTGCGCGAAGACTTGAGCGCACCGCAAGCCGATGCAGCCGGACCGGGGAGCCGAAGCGGTGCCTGACGACCTCGATGAACGCATCCGCGCCGCCATACGGTCGGAGGCCGACTCGTCGCCGCTGACGCTCACCGAAGCGATGGTCACCGAGCGGCTCCCGACCGCTTCGCTGCGGCGGCCTGCCGCCATTGCCGCCGTCGTCGCCCTGATCGCGGTGGTCAGCCTGGTGGCGCTCGGACCGCTGCGCGTTGGGACGGTCAATGAGCCGTCTGCCTCGCCGAATGCGGACGGGGTCGGATGTCCGGTCTCGATACGCGGCGCGATGGAGTCCGAGTTCCAGGCGAGCCTCGACGCTGACGTGGTTGTGGCTGCCGGGCTCGTCCAGCGCTATGTCGACTCGCCAGACGTGGAGGCGCGTGGCTATGACTTGGCCATCCAGACGCGGATCCGCGGTGACGTGCCGCAGATCGCGTTCATGACGGTCGACGCCCCGATTGACAACCTGGACCCGGGCGACCGGGTACTGATCATCGGCCGCCAGTTGACTCCGCGCGAGCGGCTGAACCCGGCCGATTGCGTGCCCCTACAGCGGATCGGGCACGTCGAGCTGCCGGCGGGAACGTTCGTGGCCGATCGACCGCTCGGCCACACCTGCGTGGCCATCACGGTGGCGCAGGCTGGTGACAGCAACCTGAACGCGCGCTGGTGGGAGGTCGGCGCCAGCGCTGACTGTTCGACGGCCACTTCGTCGATCGTCAAAACCTCGGCGCGCCTGGTCGACGAGCAGACGATCGAGATCAAGATTCCGCTCATGAGCGGCGACGAGCGACCAATCCACTTCGACATAGTTGGGCTCACGCCACAGGAACTCACCGCGCTGGGTGATGACGGGAGCGAAACGCGCGAGATCAGATTCTTGATCGGGGAGCTGGAGCCGGTCTTCGACCCGGTTTCCGCGCCGAATCCGGGATCATCGTGCGATGAGCCCGGCTGGCCTGACACCGCGGTGTCGTGCGAAGAGGCCCGGGACTCGGTCAGCCTCGGCATGACCTCGATGAGCCGGACTCGCATCTGGCTGACCACGCTGGCGGCCGTGGATGCGGAGTTCGGCCCGGGTCAGCAAGTTGCCGAGCACCCCACCGATCCGATGACGCCGGTCTGGCTCTTCATCTACGACGGCGACTGGCCGGGCATCCTGCATTCGGACGAGGGCGGTGACCCCGTCACATCAGAGCCCGAAAGCCGCGTTCTGCATGTCGCCGATGCAACCAACTCCGCAACCCGCGAAGGGGCCTTCATCTACCGCTATGCCTGGAGCGAGCTGGGTTCGCCCGATCTTCCGACCGTCATGCCCGAGTCGCCCGGCTACATGGTGGACTGTGGGCCGATGAGCGTGCCGGATTGTGAGGAGCACGCGGAAGACATCGTGTCTGTGGTCCGTGACGCAAACCCCGACCGTAGCGTCGTCGCGGTCGCGATCCTCAATGAACAGGGCCATGCGGACGTGACGCTGGATGACGGCACCGAGATCGGCTGGGGCGAACGCCTCGACTGAGACGTCCCGGCATCGGCCGACGCAATCCGCAACGAAACATCATCGCCGCACATCGAAGGGGGTAGCGG
>JBPCOK010000145.1:0-6849 GCA_051000335.1 Candidatus Limnocylindria bacterium
GAACTCACCAGGGGTCACTCGGTGAATAAGATCGCCGTCGGGATGGCGCTGGCGGTGCTCTTGGGTATCGGTGCCATCACCGCATCCGTGAGCCTCGATCTCTTTGGCGGCTCGGCCCGGACCGTCACCCAAGGGGCGACGAACCCGACGCTGATCAACGCGGAAGCCGAATGGGTGCGGCACCGACTGGCGCAGAGTGGCTACGTCGATCCGGCCCTGCGGTCCGCCCGTCAGTGGGAGCGGGAGCGACTGGCGCAAGGTGGCGCCGGCAACTAGAGGCCGACCAGGAATGAGGCTCCCGTCGAGCGTCCGTTCGACGGGAGCCGCGCATGCGGCGCCGCCCCAAACCTGCATAGGCTCAGCACGCCGTTGGTCAGCGATCCTCGGCGGGAGGCGCGACAGTTCAGCGGTCGCGATCGACCGGCTCGAGGATGACGACGGCGGTCTCATTCGGGCGGCGCGAGGCCAAGGCCGCGAGCTGATCCTCCCCGTCGTATCGGCCCCAGCGCTCCCACAGTCGCGGGCGCTCCTCGGGGGTGGCCGCTCGGCCATGGACGGCGAGCGTGCGATCGTGGAGCTCGACGGTCGTATCGGGTCGGGCCTGGAGGTTCAGCCACCAGGCTGGCTCGGGCTCACCCCATCCGTTCATCGCCATCGTGACCAGGTTCGGGCCGTCCTCGTAGTAGCCCAGGATGGCGACGCGCTCGCGGCCGGTCTTTCGGCCGATGGTCGTCAGCCGCATCATGCCCCAGGCCTTCTCCGATGCCGGCTTCAGGCCGATCCTCCCGCCACTGATCCGATGGATGGCGCGATGGATGACCCACGCGGCGCGGATCACGAACCGGGGTGGGAGCTTGCCACCCGACGTGCGGGCGGTCTCGGTCGAGGTGGTCATCGGGATTCCTCCTTGGCGGTTGGGTACTGGAAGACGTCGTCGAGCGGCACGCCGAAGGCGCGGGCGATCTGGAATGCCATCTCGAGCGACGGTGAGTAGCGCCCCTGCTCGATGGCGATGATCGTCTGCCTGGTCACACCGACCCGTTCCGCGAGCTCTGCCTGGGTCATCTCGCCGTGCATGAACCGCAGCCGGCGAATTTCGTTGGTGACGCGCGTCGGTCGGCCCATCGGTCAGAAGCCCCGGCGGTAGGCGACCAGCTTGATCACCGCGCCGATCACGGCCTGCCCACGTACTCGCCGAATCGGCCGATGCGGTCCCGCACCGCTCCCGGAGGTCGACTACCAGCCGATCCTGCTGTGGATCGTGCCCGCTCGCCCGGGATCTTGACGAGAGGGGGAAACTTTGCGCATGGCCGGTGAGCGAGCAAGTCCCTGCAGGGACGATGCTGACGCGTCGCCGTCCGGCTGAACCACGAGCTCGCCGAACGCCGGCAGAAGGAGGGACGACCATGATTCGTCGCATCGCGCACAGCGCGGCTGTCGCCGTGATGATCAGCACCGTGTTCACGGGAGCTGCCGTTGCACGAGCCGATCGACAGGCGGCATCGGTGGTGTGGCACCCGCAGACCGCCATGAGCGGACCGGTCGGCGCGGGGGCCACGGCAACGCTGATTCGTCGGCCGAACGGAGTCAACTTCCACCTTGTGACCAACCAGCTGCACGCGCACCACGCCTACACGGTCTGGTTCGTCGTGATCAACAACCCCGGTGCCTGCGCGTCCACGCCCTGCTCGGGTCCCGATATCCTGCTCAATCCGGCCACCGATTCACAGGTGACCTACGCTGCCGGCCACGTGAGCGGCGGCAGCGGACGGGGCGGGTTTGCGGGGTCGTTCCATGCCGGCTCGATCGACGGCTGGCTGTCAGGCGGAGGGCTGTGGAGTCCCATGACTGCCGAGATCCAGCTGGTCATCAATGACCACGGCCCGGTGCTGCCGGGGTACCTGCCGGGAATGACACACACCTACCGCGCAGGCTGCACGGACGCGAGCCTCCCTGCCATCTTCCCTGCCACGGCTCGCGCCGATGGGGTGCCGGGGCCGAACACCTGCCAGCTCTACCAGGTGGTGGCCTTCGTCGGTTTCTAGATCACGACCAATCGGTAGGCTCAGCCGAGCCGGTCGATGGCGGCGACGGCGCGCTCGTTGTCCGGGTTGACCGACAGCGCCTGGCGATAGCGGGCCGCCGCGGCCCCGCTATCGCCGAGCTCGGCGTGGCGATCGCCCAGCGCGACGAGCAGATCCTCGAACCGCTGACGGAGGGAGGCACGGCGCTCCTCGACGTACGCCGAGTCCCCATAAAACGGGCAGTCGTCCAGGAAATCACCGCGGTAGAGTTGCCGCGCCTCCTCCATCGGCTCGATCGCGTCGCCTGCCGGTAGGGTGGCGGCGACGTCGACCTGTTCCTCGAAGGCATCGATGTCGCTCCAGCCGATGAGCGTCGGGTTGAGGCGGTATCGCCCGTTCTCATGAGTGATCGCGTCTCGGATCGAGGTGCTCGCCTGGAGGACCGATCGCAGTCCCCCGAGCGTCCGATGGAACGCGAGGTCCGCCCGCCGGATGGCCAGGTCCGGCCAGAGCAGCTCGGTCGCCTCATCCTTCCCCACGCCGCGTTCGCCACGGTCGAACAGGAAGGCGAAGATGGCTTGCGCCTGGCGTGAGCCGGCCTTGTCGCCACCCCAGTGGGCGATGATTCGCCCGTCACGCTCGACCTGCATGCGCCCGAGCGTCCGAATGCGGAGGCGTCCGGCGGCATCGGTGCCATCGATTCCGATCGCGTACTCGATCGCTTCGGCCGTCGACATTGCGTCACCTGCCAGCCTCGCGCTCTCCACCTCCTCGGGCGTGAGCGGGAGCTCGACGTGCCGCGAACCGCGGTCATGCGCCATCTCGCTGATGGCGGTCTGGCTCAGCCCGCGCAGGCGGGCAGCCGCTGCGGCCAGGGTGATCGCCCGTTGCGGCTGGTCGCTCGCGGAGGACAGGCGCGCGAGGTGTACCAGCACGGTCTCGATTCCCGACACGTCCTCCGCCGACGCGAAGATGGTCAACGCTTCGCGCCAGTCCGCTGCGGCCCGCTTAGCGTCATCCAGATGCGCCACCGCCAGCCCATGCTGGGTCAGGGCCCACGCCAGGCCGAACGGATCATCGAGCGTTCGGAATCGTTCGATGCTATCGCCGAACTCCGTTGCCGCCGAAACGGAATCGTCGGCGAAGTGCGAGTTGTTGCCCAGCGCCCAGATCAACCAGGCCTCTCCGACCGGATCACCCAATCGGCGGTAGATCTCGAGTGCCTCCATCTCGAGTTCGCGGCCCCGTGCGGAGTTCTTGATCTGCTCGAGCACGCTCGTGATGTGACCGAGGTCGTAGAGGCCAGTCGCCAGCTCTGCCTCATCGCCCATCTCGCGGCGCAGGCCCACCGACGCTTCGTAGTACTCGGTGGCCGCGGTGGCATCGTTCTGCCAGTACGCCAGGCTGCCCGCCGCAGACAACGCACGAGCACGCACCACGGCATCGACGTCGCCGGGTAGCGCCAGGAGATCGGCCATGACCGCTCTTCCCTCGCCAATGTGGGCCCGGATCTGCCAGAAACGCCAGAGCGCAGCGCCCAGTCGCATCCCGATGTCGGCCTGGCCGGTGTCGATCGTCCAGCGCAGCGCCGTGCGGAAGTTGTCCACTTCGCCTTCCAGCCGATCGAGCCATTCGGCGCGGTGCGTGCCCGTCAGCAACGGCGCCGCTCGTTCGGCAAGCTCGAGAAACGCGCGCGCGTGCTTCAGCCGGGTCGGATTGACCTCGTCGGCTTGCTCGAGGTGCCCGCCGGCATAGTCGCGGATCGTCTTCAGCATCTCGAAACGCGGTTCGTCGCGCGAGTCGCCGTGGCGGCGGATCAGACTCTTGTCGAGTAGGGAGGTGGTGACCTCCAGCGCATTCGAGCCCAGCTCGCCGGAGGCATTGGTCACAAGGTCGGCCGCTTCGAGGGTCCAGCCGCCCCGGAACACCCCCAGGCGGCGGAAGAAGGCCTGCTCGGAAGGAGTGAGCAGGTCGTGGCTCCAGCTCATCGCCGCCTCCAGCGACCGATGACGCGCTGGCGCGTCGCGAGCCGTGGCCGAGAGCAGTTCCAGGCTCCGCTCGAGCCGGCCAAGGATGGCTCCGGCGGGCAGCGCCTTCGTCCTCGCCGCCGCAAGCTCCAGGGCCAGGGGCAGCCCGTCCAGGCGACGGCAGATACGCGCCACGTCGGCGAGAGCATCCGCATCGGGCTCGTACGACGGGTCGGCGGCGCGCGCCCGCTCGATGAAGAGCTGCACCGCGTCCGACGAAGCCGCCGCGGGATCGTCCGGGTCATCGGGCACGGGCAGGGGCGGAACGGGCACTTCGCGCTCGCCGGATAGGTGAAGCGGCTCGCGGCTTGTGGCCAGGACTCGCAAATGCGGGGCCGAATCCAGCCAATCGGTGATCACGTCAGTCGAGTCGAGGAGATGCTCGAAGTTGTCGACGACGAGGAGCAACCTGCGTCCCTTGAGGTGATGTCTGACGACCTCGGTCATCGGGGCACCGGGCTGCTCGGCGAGGCCGAGGGTGCGGGCCACGGCATGAGCGATCAGCGTCCCATCCTGGAGAGGCGCCAGCCGCACGAACCAGGCGCCGTCGGGGAATGCACCCAGGATCGTGCGACCGGCCTCGATGGCAAGCCGCGTCTTTCCGCTGCCCGGCGGGCCGGTCAGGGTCACCAGTCGCTCCACTCGGAGCAACTCGTGCAGCTGGCGCAGTGGTCCCGCACGACCGATCAGCCGGGTCGGTGGAATGGGCAACGCATGCGGAATCACCTCGGCCGCGGTGCGCAAAGCGAAGATCGTCGCCGGCTCAGGGTCCGCATCGAGCAGCTCGGCGCGGAGCGCCATGCCATCCGGGACGCGGCCGCTCATGGCCTCCATCGCGGCCGGAGTGAGGAGGATGGAGCCAGGGTTGGCCCGGGCAGCGAGCGCATCGGCCTCGGCCAGGGCGGAGTCTGCCGCGCCGTGAGCAATGACGATCGCAATCGGGGAAGAGCCGGAGTGAACGGTGCCCCTCATCAGCATGAGGGCGGCAGAAACCGCAGCGTCTGGTTCGTCGAACACTGCCGAGCGCACCCGCGCCCGGCGTGCCCCCGGGACAGAGTCGGTAGGCGCCGCCCAGGCAGCAAGGGCGCTGACTCGGTCGCGTCCTGCCATCGGTTCTCCCTTCACCCTGGCGGCGATTGTGCGCCCGCCGGCAATCGGCGTCGAGCGTCACTTTCGACCATCCGGTCCCACTACGGCACCGAGGTCCGGATCGGCTCCGTAGTGGGCGGCGTGCATGCTGCCTGACGGGTACCCGGAAACCACGAACGGCGACAACCAATGGAATGCAAAGGAGCTACCGTGCGCAAGCGAATTCTTGTCAGCCTCATGACGGCGTCCGCCCTGGTCCTGTCGGCCAGTGTCGCGTCAGCGGCAGGCCCATCCGAGACAGCAGACGTCGTTGGACAGGGCCTCGCCGGCCCGGTCGTGGCAGCTGGCGGCGCCTCGATCAAGCGAACGCCAAACAGCGTGGTCGCAAAGCTTGTCATGCCGACGCCCGTGCCGGGGAGCTACGCCTACCCGACCGGGCCGACCGGCAGCGGCGTGGCGGGCCACCCCGAGGCTTTCAGCCTGTGGGTGTTCATCTTCTACAACCCGGAAGCGTGCGCGGCCGCGCTGTGCGGTCCGGCTGACCTGATGAACAACCAGGCGGTGATCGCCGGCGCCTACAACGCCGGAGGGCACCTGGCGAGCGGTCCGAAGCTGACGCTGGCTGGGTCCGTCAACCGTCAGAGCTTTACATTCGGCGGGCCGAACGCCGAGACACTCGGCCAGGCGCTGAGCATGGGCTATGACCTGGCCGATGCGGAGATCCACCTTGCGGTGGCGCCGCACGGAGCGTTGGACCCGGCCCTCCTGCCAGGGCAGATCACAACCCCGGTCGGGAACCCGGGCTTCTGGTGGCTGTCGATCTTCATGCCCGTGTCCTGAAGCAGGACCGTGGACCGTGATGTGGGTGGGCCGGCAGGCCCACCCACCCAATCTTCGGAGGACCTGACACATGACCTCGAACTGGCAACGACCCATCTCTCGGCGGCAGGTTCTGTCACGTGCCGTCGCCGGCACCGCCCTCCTGACCCCGATGCGCTGGCTGGCTGGTCCCGGGTTGGTGAGCGGCTCGGCGCGCCCGGTGGCAGCAACCGAATTCGGTGCACAGGTCCCGGCCGCCTGGTTCGATCTGACCCAGCAGCTGATCCGGCGGACACCCGGCTTCAGCCCGCCGGTGGCGTCGCGCGCCATCGGTTGCCTGGGCATCGGCCTGTACGAAGCACTCGTGCCCGGCATTCCCGATCACGTCAGCCTGACCGGTGCGGTGCACGGCCTGCCGGCCATGCCAGCAGCGGGCCGAAACGCGGCCTATCACTGGCCCTCCGTCGCCAACGCCGCGCTGGCAGCCATGGCCCGGAACCTGTTCCCGACCGCCCCCGACGATCTGAGACGTGAGATCGGGGCGCTGGAAGAACGCCTGGAAGGAGGCACTCCTCGCGGCATGATGTCGCGCTCCGTCCAGCGGGGACGCGAGATCGCGTCCGCCATCGACACCTGGTCTCGCGGCGACGGTGGGCACGAGGGCTTCCTGCGGAACTTCCCGGCCGACTACAGTCCGCCCGAGGGCCCCGGCCTCTGGGTGCCGACCGCGCCCGGTTTCCTGCCGGCGCTGCAGCCCCGCTGGGGAGGCAACCGATGCATGGTCCTCGGATCGCCGCGGGATTGCGACCCTGGCCCGCCACCCGAGTTTTCAACGGAACCGGGCTCGGCCTTCTTCGCCGAGGCGGTGGAGGTCCATGAGGCCGTCAACC
>JBPCOK010000194.1:0-5627 GCA_051000335.1 Candidatus Limnocylindria bacterium
GGCCGATCGTCACCCGCCGCACCGCCCGGTCGCTGATATCAACGACACGGGGCCACAGGATCGAATGCGGGTCGATGCCCAGCGGGTTGCGGTGATGCAGGCTGTTGTCGATGAACGCCGCCGCCAGATTGTGCGCCGCGCCGATGGCGTGCACGTCGCCGGTGAGATGGAGATTGAAGTCGTCCATCGGAATGATCTGGCTGTAGCCGCCGCCGGCTGCCCCGCCCTTGATCCCGAATACCGGTCCGAGCGACGGCTGACGGATGCAGACCGCGGCCCTCCGTCCGATCCTGTTGAGGCCCTGGGCCAGACCGACGGTCGTCGTTGACTTGCCTTCACCGAGCGGCGTGGGCGTGATGGCGGTGACGACAACGTACTTGCCCCGGGGGTTCTCCGATTCGAGCCGGCGGATCCCGTCGAGCGTGATCTTCGCCTTCGTGCGCCCGTACAGCTCGATCTCGTCGTCGCGCAGTCCAAGGTCTCGCGCGACATCTGCGATGGGGCGCATGGTGGCGGATCGGGCGATCGCCAGATCGGACGGGAACGTCATCGGGCCGTGCCGCCAGCGGTGGGACGGACCTCCGCAGCCGACTGTTCGAGGCGAGAGAGTACCGCGAGGTAGGACCGCCTCCAGGTCTCCATCGCCTGGACCGCGTTGAAGGTGTAGAAATGGAGATCGACAATCCGCGCCAAGGGATCGGCAATGTGAGGGGCAAGGCTCTCGAGCAATGCATCCGGGCGGAAGAAGCCACCGGAACGCACGAGGCGCGTGACGAAGCGAATGTTCTTGGAGAGGAAGCGGTGGGTGTCGGCGACGCCGATCCGTGCGCTGATCGCGAGGAGGCGATGCGGCTCCGTGACCCCGGGCACGCCGATATGCGCCGGCAGCGCGATGCCCTCTGACCGTCGTGCGGTAAGCCACGATGCGATCGCGGCAGGTTCGAAGCAGAGCTGCGTGGTCATGTAGCTGGCGTACGCGACCTTCTCACGCAGCGCCTCGAGCAGCGGGCCGTCCGCAATGAACGGGTGACCCTGCGGATAGCACGGGATGCCGATTTCGGGTAGACGATGGCCGATCTCGCTCAACTCACGGAGGAGTGACAGCCCGTCGGGATACTCGCCGTACACCTTCGCGTCGCCACCCACGACGAAGGCGCGGTCGACCCCCGCACCCTCCAGCCGGGCGACGAGGTCGGTCAGGTGGGCGCGGTCGCGCACCATCCGCGCCGCCAGGTGCGGCACAGCCTGGAAGCCGGCGGCCTGAAGCTGCTCGCACAGCGCGACCGTGGCGTCGATCCCCTTGATCGGGGAGGCGGTCACAGAAACCCGCGCGCCGGGCGGAAGGAACGCGGCGTGGTCCATGGCGCCCTTGAGTGGGATGAGCTCGAACGTTGGCGTGGCGAGGACGCGCGTCAGCGCCTCTGCCGCGGAGGCGGATCTTCGGGGCCGGTGGCGGGAGAGCATCGATCAGGCGTCCGAGACCGGGAGTGACGCCGCGCGCGACCGTCGTCGTCGGCGTTCGGATCGTCCAGCGCTGTCGCTGCCGGCCGGACGCGCCGGCAGCGTGACCACTCCGGACAGGTGCGGGTACGCCGCCGTCCGGTGGGGGAACGCCATCGCCTCCACGAAGTGCTGCTGGAAGTGCGGCTCGACGGCGGTTTCGATCTTCTCGACCCTGCGGACGACGTCCTCGATCTCGCGTCGGGCGGCGCGCGACAACAGCGCGATGAGCGCCCCGGTCCCGGCCGCGTTCCCAGCTGACCTGACGCGCGCGAGGTCGCAATCCGGGATGAGTCCCAGGACCATGGCGTGGAACGGATCGATCTGGCTGCCGAACGCTCCGGCCAGCCGGATCTCATCGACGGTCTCGATCCCGAGATGGTCCATGAGCAGCTGCGCGCCCGCGTACAGCGCCGCTTTCGCGAGCTGGATGGCGCGCACGTCGTTCTGGGTCACGACGATGCGCGGCCGGCCAGCGGCCGAGCCGTCGTGGAGGACGTACGAGAAGGTCCGGCCGTCGGCGATGACGCGCGGCGTGCGCGTGGCGAGCGACCCGTCGACGATGCCGTCGGGCGTGATGACGCCCGCCAGGAAGAGCTCCGCGACAACTTCGACGATTCCGGACCCGCAGATCCCGGTCACCCCGATCTCGCGGCTGGCCTCCGCGAATCCCGGGTCGTCCGACCAGCTGTCCGATCCGATCACCCTGAACCGGGGCTCGAGCGTCTGGCGGTCGATCCGGACGCGCTCGATCGCGCCCGCCGCTGCCCGCTGCCCGCCGCTGATCTGCGCCCCTTCGAAGGCGGGGCCGGTCGGGCTGGAGGCGGCGAGCAGGCGATCGCGGTTCCCGAGGACGATTTCCGCGTTGGTGCCGACGTCCACGACAAGGGTGACGACCTCGCTCGCGTGCGGCGTCTCGGCCAGGATGACGCCCGCCGTGTCGGCGCCGACGTGCCCGGCGATGCAGGGCAGGACATAGGCGCGGGCGCCGGGATGGATCTTCAGATCGAGCTCCGCAGCGCGGAGGCAGACCGCCCGGTCGGTGGCGAGCGCGAACGGGGCGGACCCGAGCGGGATGGGGTCGATCCCCAGCACGAGGTGGTGCATGACCGGGTTGCCGACGATCGCCAGCTCGAGGATCTCGTCGCGCTTGATCCCGGCCTTGGCGGCGAGCTCGGCCAGCAGGCCATTGAGTGCCGTGCGCACCGTCGCGCTCATTTCGGCCGCCCCCTCCGGATGCATCATGGCGTACGAGACGCGGCTCATCAGGTCCTCGCCGAACCGGATCTGCGGATTCATGACTCCGTTCGACGCGAGGACGGCGCCATCGGACAGGTCTGCCAGGTGTCCGGCGATCGTCGTCGAGCCGACATCGATCGCGACACCGTATGCCCTCTCGTGCAGGCCCGGCCAGACGGCACTGATCGTCCGGCGGTCGTGGACCCCCACGGTGACAGCCCACCGTCCGACCTCCAGGGCGGGCTGGAGATCCCGGATGACATGCAGGTCCGTTTCGAGGTCGGTCAGTCCCCACTCCGTTTCCAGTGCTTCCTGGAGGCGCCGGAGGTCGCCGGACGGGGAGGCGAGCTCCGGCTCAGCCACCTGGACGTAGTGAAGGCGGACGACCGGGTCGACGTGGAAGTCGCGGATGTCGAGGTCCTTGCGAACGACCTGGCGGTAGACCTGGCTCTCCGGCGGGACATCGATGACGACGTCGCCTCGGAGACTGGCGACGCACGAGAGGCGGCGGGCCGGCTCGAGGCCGCGACGGTCGCGGTACTCCACCTCGGCGCCGGAGAACGGCGACAGGTGTTCGGTGCGAGACTCGATCCCGTGCTTGGCGAAGCTGCCCACGCTCTGCTGGACCTGGCAGCGGCCGCAGATCCCGCGCCCCCCGCAGACCGAGTCGATGTCGACGCCGAGCCCGCGCGCCGCGTCCAGGACGGTCGTGCCAGATGAAAAACGGCCGCGCCGACCCGACGGCGTGAAGATGACGAGGGGATCGGCGGTTCCGGTCATCGGGCCAGTGCCCGACGCCGGTTGATGCGGCGACCCTGTTCGCCTTCGGCGGGGGCGACGCGGAAGGTGCGGATCCAGCGTGCGGCGTCCCTGTCGTTGCCCATCAGGACGTCGCCAGCCATGACCGCCTGGCGGACGCCCTCGGCAAGCGGGTTCGTGATCGCCGAGGTCAGACCGCTCGCCATCGCCATCGCGAGGTATGTACCGTTGATGCCCTCACGGTTCGGCAGCCCGAAGCTCACGTTCGATGCGCCGCAAGTCGAGTTGACCTTGAGCTCGTCCCGCAGCCGTCCGAGGATCCGGAAGACCTGCCGGCCGGCAGTGGGCAATGCGCCGATCGGCATGAGCAGCGGATCCACGATGACGTCCTCGCGCGGGATCCCGTGGTCCGAGGCGCGCTCGACGATCCGCTTCGCAACGGCGAATCGGACGTCTGGATCCACGCTGATCCCGGTCTCGTCATTGCTGATGGCGACGACCGCCGCGCCGTACTTCTTTACCAGCGGCAGCACCTGCTCCAGGCGCTCCTCCTCGCCCGTCACCGAGTTCACGAGCGCCTTGCCCCGGTAGACGGCGAGCCCCGCCTCGAGGGCCTCGACGATTGAGCTGTCGATCGACAGGGGGACGTCAGTCAGCGACTGGACGAGCTCGATCGTCCGGGCCAGGATGGCCGGCTCGTCGGCGAGCGGTATCCCCGCGTTCACGTCGAGCAGGTGGGCACCGGCCTCCACCTGGGCGATCGTATCGCGCTCTACGCGCGAGAAGTCGCCGGCCCTCATCTCCGCGGCAAGCAGCTTCCGACCGGTCGGGTTGATTCGCTCGCCGATGATGACGAAGGGCCGGTCGTCGCCGATTACGACATTGCGGCTGGCCGACGAGATCACGGTCTGTGTCATTCGCGCGGCGACCGGGTGGGCGTCTCATCGTACGCTGGAGCGAACGCCGGTCCGCCCGCGACGCCGCCGGACACGATCAGCTCGGCCAGGCGATGCTTGGTGTATTCGGCCTCGAGCCGGCCGGACTCTGCGCGGACCTCCGCCTCGAGGTCCTCCCCACACGCCCGCTTGATCTTGCGCCACTCCTCGATGTATTCGTTATAGGCCCGCTTGCCCGCGCGGCTCGCCGCCTTGTCGATGGCGACCTGGAAGCGCGGGTGGAGGACGATCTTGCTCGTTCGGCGCCCGTGCCGGGCAACGACCTGGGCGGGGATATCGCGCCACTGGATGACGCTCAGCGTGGCCATGGCTCAGGCAGCCTCGATGTCGGCGGACGCTCCATCGGCGCTCGCGACGGCGGCCGCGATCGAGGTCGCCAGCTCGCCGTAACCCGTGTGCCGGTGCTCGAATGCCAGACCGAGCCGGTCGGCCGCGTGACGGGCCAGGGCGAGCAGTCCCGAATCGTTGGTCTGGGAGAGATACACCAGGCGCCGGTAGTTGCCGAAGTAGAGCGCCTCGAGCTCGGGGTGGCGGTCGATCCCCAAGCCGCGAATGACGAGCCGCTCGAAGTTGCGGGCCAGGAAGTCGGTAAGCCAGAAGGTCGCAGGCTCCTCATCGGCAAGGCGGGCGAAGTCGCCCCGACCGGCGAAGGACTCGTAGCAGTGGGCGCCCGGAATTCGTTCCACCCCTTCATCTTCGAGAACGCGGTCCAGCAGGCCACCCGTCCCGCAATCGGCGTACGCCACAAAGATCCGAGCGTGCTGGCCGCGCGCCCTGGCGGCGCGGATCTTGGCGCGGACCGCGCCGGGGATCCCCCCCGGACGGTTGTGGAGCGACGGCGGGAGGCAGGCGATGTCGATGGTGCGCAGCGCGTGGGTCAATGCCACGAGCTCGCGGGCGAGCGCGCCACAGCCGATCACCAGGACCCGTGGCGCAGCCGGGTGCGAGATCTCAGGCGGCGGCACGGCGCTCATCAATGAGTCGGCGCGCCGTCTCGGCGGCCACGCCGGCGTCGCGGCAGTATGCGTCGGCGCCGACGGCCACCCCGAACTCCTCGTTGAGCGGCGCCCCGCCGACGAGAACGATGTAGTCATCGCGCATCCCGCGATCCTTGAGCGCCTGGATGACGACCTTCATGTACGGCATCGTGGTCGTCAGGAGCGCGGACATGCC
>JBPCOK010000007.1:0-5619 GCA_051000335.1 Candidatus Limnocylindria bacterium
TCGTTGGACCCTCCCCGGTCCGCCTGCTAGGATGGCGCTTCTTCGGTCGGGGCGTGGCGCAGTAGGTAGCGCGCGTCGTTCGGGACGACGAGGTCGGAGGTTCGAGTCCTCTCGCCCCGACCAGCCAAGCCCTTGCTCGCTTGGCGTGCGCGGCACGGTGATCAGGGTCGCGGTCGGGCATCTCCCCAAACCGAGCGGCCGGGCGCTCAAGGACACTGTGGCTGTGGTGGGCCGGGCCCGCCACCCCCGACCTCGACGTCTGTTTGCGCGCCTACCTGTTCCGCCTCGACATCGAGCATACCTACCGCTTCGTCAAGAAACACGCTCGGGTGGACCGCTCCGGCGCTGCGCACGCCCGAGCAGGCCGACCGCTGGACCTGGCTCGTCGTGGCGGCCTACACCCAGTTGCGCCTGGCCCGCGGCCTTGTCGCCGATCAGCGCCCAACCAGAAGAACAGGCGTTACACGTGTCGCCGGGTGGTTCGTCAGGGGCGAAGCGCGCCGACGGGATCACGTCTACCCCGTCTGGGCGGCGATAGCCGTAGCCCTGTCCGGTGATGACCCCGAGCGTTGCCGGCTCTCCGTTCATCTCCGGATCCACGCGCTCGGCGAGTCTCAGGAGGTTCGTTGCTGCCTCGGCGAACGCGCCCTGACCGAGCTTGACCTCAAAGGCGCCCCACAGCCCATCTCGCAGCTCGACGATGGCATCGGCCTCAAGGTCAAGACTGTCTCGATAGTGATAGACACGGCCGTGGTTCGTCTGGGCGTAGACACGCAGATCGCGGATCATCAGAGACTCGAACAGGAGCCCGAGCGTCTCGAAGTCGCGAAGCAGCCGCTTGGGGCTCGTGTCGAGGGCTGCCACGGCCACAGAGGGATCCACGAAGTGCCGCGTCACGGCGTTGCGCAGCAGGCTCCGAGACCGCAGGGCAGGTGCCCATGCCGGCAGGTCCTCCACGATTATCAGCCGCGTGAGGGCATCGACGTACTGGAGGACTGTGTGAGGCTTCATCGGTCCCTCGGCACCACCAACATCCGCCGCAATCTTGCGAGCCGAGGCCTGGGTCGCGACGTTGCGCGCCAGCGAACGCAGGAGACGCGCCACACCCTCCGGATCCCGGCGCACGTCATCGAGCCGAGAGATGTCGACCCGTCGAGTCTGGTCGAGATAGCCCCGCAGGATGGGAAGGGCCTGACTCGGCGAGCGATTGAGCAAACCCGGCCATCCGCCTACCGCAATTCGTTCGGCGAGTTGCTCGATGCTGAGACCGGGGTCCTTCGCCGCCGAGGCCTCGCCTGCGAATAGGGCGGCCAATGAAATCTCGCCACTCGAGTGTCCGATCTCGAATAGGGACATCGGCCGCATGCGCAAACGAGTGAAGCGCATGGCGCCGGTGTGGCGGGTCTCGTCGTCGGCAGGCATCGCGGACCCAGCGAGGATGAACTGCCCCAGCACGTCAGGCCGCGCATCGACCTCGCGTCGCACGTGGTTCCAGAGCTCCGGCACGAGTTGCCACTCGTCGATGAGGCGCGGCTGCTCGCCGGCTAGCACGACCGCCGGAGCGACGGCGGCCGCGGCTCGCGCATCGGCGTCGACGAGGCTGACCTCGCTCCGCGCTGCCGTCAACCTCAAGGGCATATTTGTAGCGATCTCAGGGACACATTCGTAGACTATTCGGGGGCACATATGTAGCCACCCCAGGGCACAAGCGACAGCGCAGTGGCTTGGTGGTGGCGATCAGGCCGAGGCCGAGCTACGCTCGGATTCGAGACGTGCTCGGACACTCGAGCGTGGATGCATGCGAAACGCTCCATCCTCTCCAGGGCGCCGCCCGGCTCATCTCGCCCCGGCCTTCCTCAACGTCCCCTCGGTGTTCGGCCCGGCTGGTTGTGACACGCGGCGTCACAATTGTCACGGAGCGGCTGGGCCTTCGGGCTCACGTTCGAGGGGCACCGAGACGCTGGAGGGCGGAGATGGATGAGACGGGCAGCCGGGTGGCGACGAGGGATCGGTTGTGCTGGAACGATCGGAGGACGGCTGGCGACTTCGACGCAGCATCCGCGATGGGTTTCGGCGCAGTCGTGATCCTCAGGCAAGCCTGCCGGTGACGAGGCTTGGTGGCCTTCTGGATCGGGATGGCACGCGCGCCCTCGCGGGTGACCGCTTCTTCAAGCGTGGCCAGCTCTATGCGGCCGAGGGCCGGGTGCGTGCCGTCGATGAGGACGAGACGACCATCTCCGGGACCGTGTCGGGCACCCACGACTACGAGGTTCGGATCTGGGTCGAGGACGACGATCTGGAATTCGCATGCGACTGCCCGATCGGCGTGGACAGCGAATTCTGCAAGCACCTGGTCGCGCTGGCGCTCGCCTGGCTCGACCAGCCCACGGGTCCGAAGACAAGAGTGCCCGGTTCCGGAACCCCTCGCGATCGACCGAAACCGATCACCATGACCGATGTGCGGGCGTACCTTGATGCCCAGGATCATGCGACGCTCATCGAGATGATCCTGGCCCAGGCCGATCATGACGAGCGTCTGCGCCAGCGATTACTCACGAGGGCTGCGATGGCGGCGACGGCTGGGGCGGGTGCTGGCGAGATCCGACGCGCGATCGACCAGGCCGTACGGGTCCACGGCTTCGTCGACTACGCGGGTGCCTACGACTACGCGCACGGCATCCACGACGCGGTCGATCTCGTGGAGAGCCTGCTGCGCGATGGGCAGCCGGCCGCGGTCATCGAGCTGTGCGAGCATGCCCTGCGCCGCGTCGAGCAGGCGATCGAATCGGTCGACGACTCCGATGGTGAGCTGGGCGGTCTGCTCGAGCGCCTCCAGGAGCTTCACCTCGCGGCCTGCCGAGCCGCCACGCCCGATCCCGAAGAGCTGGCCGCGCGACTCTTCTCATGGGAGCTGACCAGCGAGTGGGACGTGTTTCACGGCGCATTCGAGCGATATGGTGACGTCCTTGGCGCATCCGGGATGGCGGCGTACCGGCGACTCGCCGATGCGGAATGGGCGAAGCTGCCGGGGCTCGGCCCCGAGTCCGGCGAGCGGCTCTCCTACTCCACGCGCCGATATCGGATCACGTCCATCATGGAGTCGCTGGCGCGGGCTGCGGGTGACGTGGACGAGCTCGTCGCCATCAAGAGCCGCGACCTCTCGCTCGCATATCACTTCGTCGAGATCGCGCGGGTCTATGTCGACGCCGGGCGGGAAGACGAGGCGCTCGACTGGGCGCAGCGCGGCGTTCGCGCCTTCCCGACCGCGACGGACGGCCGCCTGCGTGAGTTCCTGGCCGAGCTCTATCACAGCCGTTGCCGTCACGACGAGGCGATGGACCTCATCTGGGCCGAGTTCGTCGAGCGCCCAGCCCTCGAGCGCTACCAACTGCTGAAGTCTCACGCCGACCGCACCGATGCCTGGCCGGCCTGGCGGCCGCGGGCGCTCGAGGCC
The DNA here is from genome assembly GCA_051000335.1 of Candidatus Limnocylindria bacterium. Classification (GTDB taxonomy): domain Bacteria; phylum Chloroflexota; class Limnocylindria; order QHBO01; family QHBO01; genus JACDBZ01. The sequence goes on from JBPCOK010000007.1 coordinate 3,455, forward strand.
ACCCGTGCGTCGATCGTCGAAAAGCAGCGTACGGCTCGACCGATCCGCCACAGGTGGGAGACCATGCTGGATGGGTCGCCGCTGGTGCGCATCCACCTGTGGGAGGGTGAGCTGGAACCCGCCTGGCAGGAGGCCGGAGCACTGGGCTGCACCGACGCGCTGTGGCATGAGCTTGCCGTCAGGCGCGATCCGGACCACCCTGCCGATGCGCTGCCGATCTACCAGCGGGAGGTCAACTCACTTCTGGAGACGAAGCGCAATGATGGGTACGAGGCGGCCGTCAAGCTCCTGGGACGCATCCGCAGGCTGATGATCAGGCTCGACGCCGAGCGTGACTTCCCGGCCTATCTTGCCTCGGTGCGAGCGGCTCACGGACGGAAGCGCAACTTCACAAAGCTGCTCGACAAGGCGCGGTGGTGACCCGATCACGCTGGCTGCCCAGCCATGGCACAATGAGGCCACTTATCCGCTACAGGATCTCACGCATGCGAGCAGCGATCGCACCCGCCTACGCTGACGAGGTGGCGCGGCCGTCTTTCGATTGGACCGGCTGATCGCTGGCGTCTCGCCCATCCCACCGCCGGAGCGGCAGGTTGAGCCGCCGCCGGTTCCGCTCGGGATGCGCACCTGAGCTTCGCGGTACACCGCATCACGCTGGTCTAGAGTGCGCAAGACCTGACGGTATGGGTCGGGCTCGACCCGACGAAACCTACTTCATCCCTTAGTAGGTAAGAACGCAGATACGGTGCTGTATAAGGATCGTCCGCTGGAGTATGCTCCTCTGGTCCGCCATAGGAGGAGCACGTGCCTCGGAGCAGCCCATTCGTCATCGAGCTCACGCCTGCTGAGCGCGCTGACTTGGAGTCTAGGAGCCATCGATATTCAGCACCGTATCGGGATGTTGTCCGCGCCAGGATCGTGCTCCTGGCGACGCAGGGCCTGGAGAACACCGAGATCGCCCGCCGGCTCGAGCTGCCGGTCCAGATCGTGTCGAAGTGGCGCACGCGCTTCTTCGAGGAGCGCTTGGCCGGCTTGGCCGAGCGTCCGCGCAGCGGCCGGCGGCCGGCTTTTTCCCCCAGACCTGGTGGTGGCCGTCAAGGCCATCGCCTGTGAGCTGCCGGCCCGCCTGGGGCTGCCCCTGTCGCGGCTCCACGTGCCCGACATCCGATCCGAGGTCAATCGCCCGCGGTCTGGTGGCGTCGATCAGCGACACCACCATCTGGCGCTGGCTGTCCGACGACGCCATCAAGCCCTGGACCCAGCGCAGCTGGATCTTCCCGCGCGACCCCGACTTCGGGCCCAAGGCCGGCCGCGTGCTGGACCTGTACGCCGGCGAGTGGGACGGCCGCCGGCTCAAGCGCGATGAGTTCGTGATCAGCGCCGACGAGAAGACCTCCATCCAGGCCCGCATCCGCTGCCACCCGACGCTGCCACCGGCGGCGGGCCGGCCGATGCGCGTCGAGCACGAGTACGATCGCGGCGGAGCATTGCAGTACCTGGCCGCTTGGGACGTCCATCGCGCCAAGCTGTTCGGGCGCTGCGAGCCGACGACCGGCATCGCGCCCTTCGGCCGGTTGGTGGCGCAGGTCATGACAACGGAGCCGTATCGCTCGGCGCGGCGCGTGTTCTGGGTCGTCGATAACGGCTCCTCGCACCGTGGACAGGCATCGGTCGAGCGGCTCGAGGGCGCCTATCCCAACCTGTGCCTGGTCCACCTGCCCATCCATGCCAGCTGGCTCAACCAGATCGAGATCTACTTCAGCATCGTGCAGCGCAAGGTGCTGACGCCCAACGACTTCGCCGATCTCGAGGCGGTCGAGGCTCGTCTGCTCGCCTTCCAGGCCCGCTATGAGCTCCTGGCCCGGCCATTCGAGTGGAAGTTCACCCGAGCCGACCTCGCCACGCTCCTCGAACGACTGGGACTCAGAGACTCCGGTCGATTGCGGGAGGCGGCGTGAATACATCACCGAATATCCGTGCTACAGCACTAAGCCAACGGGAGGGCGTGCGCGCCCTGCGCCAACGGGAGGGTGCGCGCCCCAAGGGCGTGGGCGAGAGTCAGCCGCCCGTGAGAAGCTCCACGGCGCGGTCCAACTGCGGATCCTCGCCGCCCAGGGGATCCTCGGGCGAAGCCACCTCCACGTCCGGTGCGATCCCGTCCGGGG
>JBPCOK010000048.1:0-19000 GCA_051000335.1 Candidatus Limnocylindria bacterium
CTAGAGGCCGCAGACCGCCTTATCGCGTGGGCGGGGATCCGGACGGCGTGGCGCGGTACCACATCGGCGATTGAGAGTCGCTCGCCGCGAGGCGCCGCTGGACCCTGGCCCAATACTCGTCGCGCTCGCCCGGCTCCCGGATGGCGCGCCGGTCGAAGAGGCTCAGCCCGCGAAGCCAGGCAGTGATGCCCGGGGAACGCCGGATGCGGAGCGCCGCGATTTCGAGGTCGAGTTGAGTCATCGTGTGCGCACTGTGCATGAGTCGGCTCCCAGCGGATAGGTCCCAGTCGGCTCACCACGGCCCGGTACTATTGTCGATCGCGGCCGGCGGCGGCATCACGGCTGGGACGATCGACCCATGTCCGAAGTTCCATCGAAGCCGCCGGCGTGGCATATCGCCTGCTGGTCATTCACGCATGCGTACCTATCAGGCAGAGCGTGGGGCATTCCGCATCGACTACGAGGCGGTGTGCGCGCAGTGCGGACATGGCGCCTCGTTGCACTCGATGGTGACCGACCTGTGCCTCGCGTGCGACCAACGGCACAGTGCGGGCGAGTTCGTGTCCAGCTGCGCCGGGTTCTCCGCCGCTCACCCGGAGGTGAGGGCTCCCGCACTCCAGACCGCTCGGTGAGCCGCGGCGCGGCACTGAGCGTCCTTGGTGCCGGAGGTGGGACTTGAACCCACACGAGCTTGCACTCATCGGTGTTTGAGACCGACGCGTCTGCCGATTCCGCCACTCCGGCGCGGGGAGCGGTCATTATAGGAAGCGGATGGCCGAGCCCCCGGGAAAGACTCCAGCGCATCGCACGCAGCCGCTTCCGGACGAGGCGGACGTGATCGCGCGCGCAGCCGATGGAGATCGGACGGCGTTCGCGCAGCTGATGGAGCATTACCAGAGCGCCTGCTTCGGCTTGGCGATGCGCCTGCTCGGCGATCCGGACCAGGCCGCCGATGCCACCCAGGACGCCTTCATCCATGCATATCGGGCCATGAAGTCGTACCGCGGTGGCATCTTTCGCTCCTGGCTGCTGCGGATCACGGCGAATGCCAGCTACGACATCCTGCGTCGCGCCCAGCGACGACCGTCGAGCCCGCTGCCCGATCCGGACGAGGGAGCCCCCGAGCTGCCCGATCTCGACGCCGTCAACCCGTTGGCCGAGGCGGCGAAGAGCGAGCTGTATCGGCATCTCGAGGTGGCGCTTCGCAAGCTGCCGGAGGATCAGCGGACCGCGATCGTGCTGTGCGACGTCTACGGGATGGACTACAACGAGGTCGCCGCGATGACCCAATCGGCGCTCGGAACGGTGAAGTCGCGCATTCATCGGGGTCGGCTGCGCCTTCGCGAGCTGATGGCCGAGCATCGGGAACTCTTCACGCGATGAGGGCGTCTGGACCGATGGCATGCTGAACACGAACCATCCCGATGACGAACGCGTCTCTGCGCTCGCTGCGCACGACCCGGACGAGACTGACCCGGCGGTTGCTGCGCACGTCGCGTCGTGTGATCGGTGTGCTTCGGTGGTTTCCGAGCTCGGGGCGCTGCGCATGGCCCTCTCCGAGTTGCCCGATCTGGCCCCATCCCGACCGCTCCGGCTGATCCCTGCCGTCGAGCGCGGCGAGGCCGATGACCGAGCGGGCGGTTGGGCGCGCCGCTTCTTCGCACCGCTGCTCGCCGGTGGCGCCGCGATCGCACTGGTCGGCGCGGTCGGGACCGCATCGCCGGCGTTGGACGGAGCGACCGGCGGCGCTGACAGCGCGGCCTCCGTGGCGGCTACCCGCGAGAATTTTGCCGCCGATCTCGGGGCCTCGGCTGCCGGTGCGCCCGCCGCCGAAGGCGCGCCCGACGAATTCGGCGGCGGCCGAGCGTTGGGGTCGGACGAAGAGTCGCCTGAGTCGAATTCGGCTGAACCACGGGCGGCCGTGGGGCAGGGCACCCAGGGTGATGGCTCGGGCGCGGTCACGGATTCCACCTCGCAGCTCCAGGCCTCGGCGCCAGGAGAGCGCAGCCCGTGGCCGATGGTGCTGTTCACCGGCGTCGCCGTCATGATCGGCGCGCTGCTCATGCGCTGGGTGCTGGTTCCTCGCGCGGGGTGACGGGTCGTCGCGTCTTCCCCGGCCCGCGTTGAGTCGCTCGGTGGATCGAGCGTTCTTCACCGGAACGGCCGGCGGGGTGTCGTCTGGCCGATATATCGAGTGCCGACACTCGTGAACTGCACCTGGGCGCGCACCTCATGAGGCGGAGCGCTCGATATATCGGCTGATTCGCACGCCCAAGAGCCCTCCCGTGGGATCCACTCGACAAATCGACTGACCCGGCCCAGCGGCCGAGCCACGGAGCGTCCGACTGGCTCCCGGGGCCCAGTCAGATGGCGAGGCGGCCCACGGCGATGGCGCCGGCCAGCAGCATGACGATCACGGCACCGGCGAGGACGGCAGCCCAGACCGAGTCGCGGAACGTGGGTGGAAGCGGTTCCGGCCGGGGGGGCCGGCGGGTGCGTGGGATCGGCACCTCGCCGGGACGACGGACGGTTCGAGGCGCTGCACGGGTCTCCGCGGCGGTCGCGCGCCACGTTGCCCAGTTGCGCGTGGACGACGGGGATGCGGGCTGGATCGGCGAGCGGGAGGCGCCCCAATGTCCTGCGGGGGCGGAAATGGAGGACGGATGTGATCGGTCGTAGTCGAGGCGCCGGGCCGGGCTCGAGAGGATGAACCATGCCTCGTTGATGCGGCGCATGCGCTCCGCCTCCTCGACGGCGCCCGCATGGAGATCCGGGTGGTGGCGCTTGGCCAGCCGCCGATGCGCGCGGGCCACCTGGAGCGCCGAGGCGTCGCGGGTGACGCCCAGCACGGCGTAGGGATCGAGGGTTCGGCGCCCGCTCATGGTCACGATTCTACGGCGGCCCGCGGGTCGCCATCGGGCTAGACTCAGACGCACCGATGCCCGACCGCAGACCCCTCCTCATGCTCATCGACGGGCCGAGCCTCGTCTACCGCGGCTACTTTGCCTTGCCGCCCCTGACGATGTCCGACGGCACCCTGGTCAATGCCGTCTTCGGGTTCCTTCAGATCGTGTTGCGCGGCATGCAGGACGTGAAGCCGGACTTCGCGATCGTGAGCTTCGACGTCGGCAAGCCCCAGTTCCGCTTCGACGCCCACCCGGAATACAAGGCCGGCCGGCCGCGCATGCCGGACGACCTGCGCGGGCAGTTCCCGATCGTGCGCGATATCGCCGCCATGCTCGGCATGCCCACGCGCGAGCTCGAGGGTTTCGAAGCCGATGACGTGATCGGCACCCTGTCGAAGAAGGCGACGGCGCAGGGCGTCGATACGATGATCGTGTCGGGCGACCTCGACGGCCTTCAGCTCGTGGACGATCACGTTCGCCTGCTCACCACGCGCATGGGCGTGGCCTCGACCGTGATCTACGACGAGGCCCGCGTGATGGAGCGCTACGGCCTTCGCCCCGACCAGATGCTCGACTACAAGGCACTCAAGGGCGACACGTCGGACAACATCCCCGGCGTGCCGGGGGTGGGGGAGAAGACCGCCAGCAGCCTCCTGCAGCAGTTCGGCACGCTGGACGGCATCTACGAGCACCTCGACGAGGTGAAGGGCAAGATGCGCGAGCGCCTGGCCGAGCATCGGGAGTCGGCGTTCATGTCGCGCGAGGTGGGCCGCATCGTGTGCGACCTGCCCGTCGAGCTGGGATTGGACGAGGCTCGGACCGGCCGATACGACCGCCGTGCCGTCGCGCAGCGCTTCAGGGAGCTGGAGTTCCGGTCGTTGATCGATCGGCTGCCCGCCTCGAGCATCGCTCCGACCGGCCATGACAACCCCGACCAGGAGACGCCGGGTGGGCTGCAGCTCAGCCTCGACCTCCTGCAGACGCGATCGGCGACCGATGCCGCCCCAGCTGGCGCCGCCCGTGAGCGACCAGACGCGCTCGCCGATCCTGGCGGTGCGATCGAGCACATCGATCCCCGGGTTGCCCGTTCGCCGGCGGACCTCGACGAGCTGGAGAACTGGCTGGAGGCGAACGGCGATGCCGTGGGTCTCGGCTGGGCCGTCGGCGCGGGCCGGCCGCTCGACCGGCGACTGTACGGCATCGCGGTCGCCGCGGCGGACGGCTCGGCGTGGTACATCCCCTGCGACCCGGATGCCGTGGCCGCGGACCGGCTGCCGCCCGACCTCCTGCGTGAGGATCGCCTCCACATCGGGCACGACCTGAAGCAGCTCGTGACCACGCTCTGGGCTGATCGGCAGGTCGGGCTGGGCGGGACGTTCGCGGACACCCTGGTCGCCGGCTACATGGTGAACCAGGCCCTGCGCTCCCAGACGATCGACGACCTTGCGGCACAGCATTTCGGGTCGGAGTTGCCCGCGACGCCGGCGAATCCCGAGACCGGGGCAGAGGAGCAGCCGATGGCGCGCCGTGCCGCCGCGGAGGCGCTGGCCGCACTCCTGGCGCATCCGATCCTGCGAGGCCAGCTGGACGACGGCGGGTTGGCGCGCCTCTACGACGAGGTCGAGATGCCGCTGCTCCCCGTGCTGGCGCGCATGGAGATCGCGGGAGTGGCGATCGACCTCGAGGCCCTGGCCGCCATGAGCGAGGAGTTCGGGAAGACCCTGGCCGATCTCGAATCGCGGATCTTCGGCCTCGTGGGCCACGAGTTCAACATCGGATCACCGCGCCAGCTGGAGACGATCCTGTTCGACGAGCTCGATCTGCCGTCCACGAAGCGGACGCGGACCAGCCGCTCGACGGATGCATCGGTGCTCGAGGAGCTTCGCGACAAGCACGACGTCATCCCCCTCATCCTGGAGCATCGGCAGGTCTCGAAGCTGAAGTCCACCTACGTTGACGCGCTCCCGACGTTGGTGGATGGCGAGGCGCGGCTGCATACGACGTATCAGCAGGCGGTCGCCGCGACCGGGCGCCTCTCCAGCACGGATCCGAACCTCCAGAACATCCCGATCCGCACCGCCCTGGGCCGGCGCATCCGCCGCGCGTTCGTCGCCCCGGAGGGCAAGCTCCTCCTCGGCGCCGACTACTCCCAGCAGGAGCTCCGTATCCTGGCCCACGTCTCCCGGGACGAGGGACTCAAGACGGACTTCGCCGCCCACGCCGACATCCACCTCGCGGCGGCCGCCCGCGTCCTTGGGCTCCAGCCGGACGCGGTGGGCCCGAAGGAACGCAGCGTCGCCAAGATGATCAACTACGGGATCGCCTACGGCCTCTCCGACTTCGGCCTCGCGCAGCGCCTCAGCATCCCGCGCGAGGAGGCCCACGTCTTCATCGAGGACTACTACGCCGCGTATCCGGGTATCCGTCGCTACACCACCGAAATGAAGATCCTGGCGCGTGACCAGGGCTTCGTGACCACGCTGCTCGGCCGGCGGCGCTACCTTCCCGAGCTCGCCGCTCGGAACTCCGCCCTGCGCTCGGCCGGTGAGCGGATGGCCATCAACATGCCGATCCAGGGCACGGCGGCCGATGGCATGAAGATCGCCATGGTCAGCGTCGACGCCGCGCTCAGGAATCGCGGCCTGCGGTCCCGCATGCTGCTCCAGGTCCACGACGAGCTCGTGTTCGAGACCGACGAGGAGGAGCTGCCGATCCTGGCCGAGCTGGCCGAGGACCTCATGAAGGCCGCCCTTCCGCTCGACGTGCCGCTCGAGGTGGATCTCAAGGTCGGGCAGAACTGGGAGCAGATGGACCGATACCTCCGCGCCGACGACGCGACGTGGCGGCGCGTCCCCAAGAGCGCGGGCGACGTGGCGCGCGAGGAAGCAGAGGAAGAGGTCGCCGCGGAGCTCGTCTCCTAGGCCCAACCGATGCCCGAGCTGCCCGAGGTCGAGACCGTCGCGCGGGACCTCCAGCGCTGGGTCGCGGGGGCGACGATCGTCGACGCCTCCGTCCATTGGCCGCGGACGATCCGACATCCGCAGCCGCCCGAACGGTTCGAGGTGGAGGTCGCCGGGGCGAGCATCCGGCGCGTGGACCGACGGGCCAAGACGGTCCTCCTGCACCTGGCTGATGGACGCGTGATGACGGTCGCGCTGCGCATGACCGGCGCGCTCATCGTTTCGCCGCCTGGCACCCTGGACGACCCGTACGCCCGCGTCGTCTTCCGCCTGGCCGATGGACGCGAACTGCGGTACCGCGACGTGCGCAAGTTCGGCCGCATCGGCCTCTGGCCGGGCGGCGGGCTCCGGAGCGTCGGACGGGGTGGCGGCGCGCGGTCGCGACGCGTGGCCGAGGGGGCGGGGCGCTATCGAATCGGCGAGGTGTTCAGCGGACATGGACCCGAGCCGCTGGCCCGCGGCTTCAGCGTGCACCGCTTCAGGGAGCGGCTGCAGGGTCGATCGGCCCGGGTGAAGACCCTGCTCCTCGACCAGAGCTTCATCGCCGGAGTCGGAAACATCTACGCGGACGAGGCCCTGTGGAGGGCGCGGATCCATCCGCTGCGGCGGGCCGACTCGCTCGATGACCGGGAGGTCCGGAGATTGCACCGCACGGTTCGCCAGGTCCTTCGCGAGGGCATCGCGAATCGCGGCGCCAGCTTCAGCGACTACGTGGGGGCGGACGGGGAGCCGGGAGCGAATGTCGAGCGCCTGGCCGTCTATCGGCGCACGGACGAGCCGTGCCTGCGCTGCGGCCGGTCAATCCGACGCATCGTGGTGGGCCAGCGAAGCGCCCATTTCTGTCCGCGATGCCAGCCGGAGGCTGTAGGATCGGACCCGGCATGAAGGTCATCGGCCTGACCGGCAACATCGGCTGCGGGAAGAGCACCGTCGCGCGCATCCTCCGCCAGCTCGGCGTGGCCACGGTCGACGGCGATGCCGTGACCCGCGAGATCCGACTCAACGACGCGGACGCGCGGTCCGAGATCCTCGACCGGTTCGGCACGAACCAGGCGGATCGGCTGGCGCAGATCGTGTTCAGCGACCCGGACGCGCTGCGCGACCTCGAGGGCATTCTTCATCCGCCGGTGCGCGGCGCGATCCGCACGCGGCTCGCCGAGCTGGAGCAGGGCGGCGTGGAGATCGCGGCGGTCGAAGTGATCAAGCTCATCGAGTCGCCCCTGGCGGATGCCTGCGACCAGATCTGGGTCGTCCGCTGCGACGAGGCCGATGCGCTGCAGCGCCTGGCGGAGTCACGCGGCATGGACGAGGCCACGGCCCGTCGGAGGATGGCCAGCCAGTCCTCGCAGGACGAGAAGCTGGCGGTCGCCGACGTGGTCATCGACGGCTCGGCGACCATCGACGAGACGCGACGCCAGGTGGAGGAGGCCCTCGCCGCCCTGCGCGACGCGTGAGACCGCGGGTCAGCGGCTGGCGGCGCTCGGCGGAAACTCGAGCGGGAGCGGGATCGGGAATCCGAACTCGTCCACGAGGCGATCGATGGTCGAACCCTCGGTTTCGGCGGTCCGGTCGTCCTCATCGGCGCGGAGGGCCATGCTGAACTGACCTCCGGCGGCCGTGAGCTCGGTCACCTTCTCGGCCGTGGCGAGGTCGGTTCGGAGGATGTACACCGCGCCGTTGCGGGCGAGGACGGTCATCCGCTGTAGGGTGACCTTGGTGGATGGGCCGGGCAGGAACTGCTGCGTCGTCGCCTCGGCCTCCTCGGGGGCCTGCCCCACCTCCGGATTGATCGCCATCGTGACGATGAGATCGACGATCTGGCCGGCCTGCAGCGTGCCGCCGACCGCCCGCTCGTCGGGGACGCTGATGGAAACGGCGCGGAGATCGGGTCCGGACGGGTCGAATGAACTTCCGGGCTCGAGGATGCTGAATGGCTGACCGGACGTGGTCGACGCCAGCATGTTCCGCGTCAGGAGCTGGTCCGTCGCCACGGGGACTCCGGTGACGCGACCCAGGACCTCGTCGATGGACGTGAAGGCGGTCTCGTTCGTCGGGTCGACGGGGACCGATCGCAACGCAACATCGCCCTCCTCGATCGGCTTCCGGCTCGCGATCTCGCGCGTCGCCACGACGACGTCGCGCAGGACGACCTCGTCGGTCGCCGTCAGTCCGCTGGCCTGGAGCGCGATGAAGACCGTCGCGGCGACGAGCAGCGCCACGATGACGCCGACGGCGATGTACACCTTCGAGCGACGGGTGTTGCGATTCGAGTATTCGAGTTCCACGGGGCGATGCTCTCCTATGACGGGCTGCCGGTCACTAGGACCAAGGGACCAGCCGTGGGCGCTGGGCGCGACGCAGGGCGAGGTCGTTCGGATCGCCGAACACGCCCGTCACGGCCTTTCCGGTGATGCTGTTGGCATCGACATTTGTGACCTGGAAGACTCCGAAGCCGATGATGTCCACGTACTGGCCGCCCGCGTCCGTGGTGGCCACCGTGAACGTCATCGGCTGGATGTGCGTGACCGGTTGGCCGTCGCCATTTGTGCCGGTCGCGCGGACGTTGAAGCGGTAGCAGCCGGCCGCCAGGCCGCCGGTGTTGACCGACACGGTCGAGAGCGCGCCGCTCCCGCTCGAGGTCGGCGTCACGCTCGATGCCGAGAAGGTGATCTGCGACGCCGGCAGCGAGGTCGCGGTGAGGTTGCAGGTGCTGAACGAAGCCGGGTCCCAGGACAGGCCCACCGGGGTTCCCGAAGCGCCCCACCGCGTGCCGGTGGCATTCGTGGTCGAGACGTAGGCCGAAAGCGTGACAGTGCCGCCGTACGTTGGCGTCGAGCCGCTGGTGCTCGAATTCCCGAGCGAGAAGTCGCGGACGGCGCCGCCGATACGGACCGCAAGCGGCGTCCGTCGGGTCTGAAAGTATGGATTGCCCGAATGACCCTCGAGCCAGACGGTGTAGATGCCCGGCGGGATCGTGTTCGTCTGGAGGTTCGCAGTAGCGACGCTCGTCCCGCTCGTGGCGGGGATGAACACGTTCGGCGTGAACGTGGGCTCGTTCATCTTCCCGGTGACGGGAGGCGTGATCGGCGGATCCGGGACGATGTCGTAGGCGGGGAAGCCGGCGGCGGCCGCGTGCGTGTCACCGTGGAGATGGAGCGTCACGGTGCTGTTGAACGCCGCGTTGCGCGACACGGAGAAAGACGGACCGGTGGTCCCTGACGACGTGGTCGATGGCAGCGCGATGTACGGCGGGGGCGTGATCGTGAAGTCCGGGATCTCCATGACCGTGCCGTTGTAGATCGCGAGAAGGATCCGGTCCCCGGCGGCATACGCATCGTCGAAGTTCCCGACGACCATGGAAGTGTCGTTGCCGGACAGCACGCCGACCTGGCTCGACCCGTTCGCCGGCACGCTGACCGGCGGGAATCCGGGTCCGGGATAGCCGTCGAGGATGTACGTTCCCTCCTTGTCCTTCAGGGTGTTGACGTTGGTCCCCGCGGTGACGCCGTTGTAGTAGGCGCGCGATCCGGTGGATTCGAAGTTGCGCACGTCGAGCGCGATGAAGCCACGGAAGCTGCTGTCGTTGTTCGCCTTCGCGCCGGGGCCATAGAGCTCGAACGCCGGCCCAGGCTCCGACTCGCTGGCCGGCACGCGGCCGACATAGCCGAGCGGGTTCGCGTTGTCGACGCTGCCGCTACCGCTGGTCGCGGCCGTCGCCAGGAAATCGGTGAAGCCTCCGCCGGGCCCCGGAGGGCTCGAGTACCGACGCGCGACGATGGGGACGGCGGGGGAGCCCTGCAGGCTGCATCGTGCCCGTCCGACGGTCTCCAGCGATCCGACCCCGACCACGCGGGCCAGCACGGTGTCCACGGTCGAGCTGACCGCCACCCGAACGGTCGCACCGGCCACGATGATGCCGCTGCGCAGGTGGGACGGGTCGCCCGCGTGGCCGTCATCGTAGGTCGGTGCCCCGAGCGGAGCGATGCTCGATACGGCATTCGCCGGCGATCCAGCGAGGTTGACGAGCGCGACTTGGCGTCCCATGTCCGCGGCCGCATTGTCCGTGGCTCCCTGCACGAGCTCGCGGCAGGCGGCCAGCGCGCCGGCATCGGCGGCATTCTGAACGTGGCGCCGCTCGGCGACCTGGCGGCCGATATCGACCGCGATGCCGGCAACCGCGAGCAGGACGGTGATTCCCAGCGCCACAATGACGAGCACCTGGCCGCGTGGCGCGCCGCGTGGTGTCATCAGTTGATCACCATCGCCACGTCGGCCTGGAGCTGGAACAGCCCGTTGCCGTCGCCGTCCAGGATCTGGTCGAGCAGCGGGACGATGATCGCCTGGTTGTACGAGATCTGGACGCGCACGAGACATCCCTCGCCGCTGTCCACGGTGCAGAACGTGCTCGGGTTCCCGGTGCTGGGGCACGGGGCGCCCGGCGCCACGCCGGTCGAGCAGATGGACATCTCGACGTCGCCGTTCTGCCACAGGTCGTGCTTTCCGTCGCCGGTGAGGTCCACCCCGCCCGGACATGGCCGGCTCGCGGAGAAGTTCGGGCTCGAGGCGCTCAGGAACCCGAAGGCCTGGATCGCGGCGTTCACCGCCACCGTGCAGCGATCCACGCCGTGCGCGGCGTTGCTCTGGGCGGTGTCGTAGCGGTAGATCGTCGCCTCGCGCGCGCCTTCCCGGGCGGCGTTGGTCAATGTCACGTTCGCGCCGAGGATCAGGCCGAACTGGATGATGCCGACCACCACGAGCAGGAGCGGCAGGAGCACGGCGGCGAACTCGACCATGGCCTGCCCGCGCTGACGCCCATCCGAGGCGGATGCGAGGGAATGCGGAGATCGGGATGGGATCAAGGTGCGGGCGGCGGGCTCGTAGCGGGATGGGATGGCAGGGCAGCCACGCCGATCGTAGGAAGGTCGCCACAGGACCGATATAGGCCGATGGGTCATCGCACATGGGACCGATGGAGGACGGCTAGAATCGTTCACCCATGCCCGACCTCAAGGTCCTCGCCCCCTATGAACCGACCGGCGATCAGCCGACAGCGATCGCCTCACTGGTCGATGGGATCGAAGCCGGCCTGAAGCACCAGGTGCTCCTCGGCGCGACCGGCACGGGCAAGACGTTCACGGCGGCCAAGCTGATCGAGGCCGTCCAGAAGCCGACCCTCGTCATGGCCCACAACAAGACGCTCGCCGCGCAGCTGTACCAGGAGTTCAAGGAGTTCTTCCCGGACAACGCGGTCGAGTACTTCGTGAGCTATTACGACTACTTTCAGCCCGAGGCCTACCTGCCGCGGACCGACACGTACATCGAGAAGGACTCATCGCGGAACGACGAGATCGACCGGCTGCGCCACAACGCCACGCGCGCGCTGTTCGAACGGCGGGACGTGATCATCGTGGCGTCCGTTTCCGCCATCTACGGGTTGGGGGCTCCGGTGGACTACGGAGCGACCGTCATCAGCCTCAAGGTCGGCGGGTCGTATCGGCGCGACGGGATCCTGCGCCACCTCGTTGACCTCCAGTATCAGCGCAATGATGCGGCGCTGGGCCGCGCGAAGTTCCGGGTGCGTGGCGACGTGCTGGAGGTCCAGCCGCCGCACGGCGAGTACGTCGCGCGGGTCGACTTCTTCGGCGACCAGGTCGAGCGAATCGTGGAGATCGACGATCTGACCGGCGAGGTGCTCGCCGAGCGCAACGAGGTCAACCTCTACCCGGCATCGCACTACGTGACCCCGCGCGACAAGCTGCTGGCCGCGGTCGAGAAGATCGATTCGGAGATGGAGGAGCGCGTTCGCTGGCTCGGCGACCAGGGCCGCGAGCTCGAGGCGGCACGGCTTCGGCAGCGGACGCAGTTCGACCTCGAGATGATGCGCGAGGTGGGCTTCTGCTCGGGAATCGAGAACTACTCGCGCCACCTTGCCGGCCGCGAGGCCGGGAGCCGGCCTTGGACGCTCATCGACTACTTCCCGACCGACTTCCTGCTGATCATGGACGAGAGCCACATCTCGATTCCGCAGGTCCACGGCATGTACAAGAACGACCGGACCCGAAAGGAGATCCTCGTGGACTTCGGGTTCCGTCTGCCCTCGGCGCTCGACAACCGTCCGCTCACGTTCGAGGAGTTCGAGGAGCACTTCAGCCAGGTCGTCTACATGTCGGCGACGCCTGGTCCGTATGAGACGGAACGCGCGGACCGCGTGGCGGAGCAGTTCATCCGGCCGACCGGCGTGGTGGACCCGATGATCACCGTGCGGTCGACGACCGGGCAGATCGACGACCTGCTGGCCGAGATCCGCGCGACGGTGGAGCGCGGCGAGCGCGCGCTCGTCACCACCCTGACGAAGAAGATGGCCGAGGACCTCGCCGATTACCTGGCCGAGCTGGGGATCAAGGTTCAGTGGCTGCACTCCGAGGTCGATACGCTCGAGCGCATCGAGATCCTGCGCGACCTGCGGCTCGGCGTGTACGACGTGCTCGTCGGCATCAACCTGCTGCGCGAGGGCCTCGACCTGCCCGAGGTCACGCTGGTCGCCATCCTGGATGCCGACAAGGAGGGCTTCCTGCGCTCTGGCGGCTCGCTGATCCAGGTCATCGGGCGGGCGGCGCGCAACATCGGCGGCCGGGTGATCATGTACGCCGATCGCGTCACCGACTCGATGCAGGCGGCGATCGACGAGACCGATCGGCGACGCGAGAAGCAGGTCGCCTACAACGAGGAGCACGGCATCACGCCCGAGACGATCATCAAGGAGATCCGCAGCATCCACGAGAGCCTGCGCCGGGTCGCCGAGGAGCGAGCCGAGCTCCAGGTGGCCGGCAAGGAACCGGAGGAGCTGGCGGCCATGACCGGACGCCTCGAGGCACAGATGAAGGAGGCGGCCCGCAACCTCGAGTTCGAGCGAGCCGCCGCCCTGCGCGACGAGATCCTCCAACTGCGCCGACTTCGAGAGGAGCTCGCCGCGGCACCCGGCAGCATCCCGGCCGAGGTCTACGCGGCCGCGGCCGCGGAGGAGGGCCGGAATGGCCGCGGATCGCGGGACGCGACGCAGGTCTTCAGCGTTCAGACGCGTCCGAACGTCATTGCTGCCGGGTCACGACGCCGCCCGCCTCGCCGACGGCGACCATGACGATGGGAGGAGCCTGATGGCCGGAACGATGCCGCACGCGATCTTCGTGGAGACCAATGTCGACGGGCAGGAGCTCATTGGCGCGTATGCGGCGGAGCTGCCCGGCTGCGCGGTTTTCGCGGCGACCGACGACGAGGCGGCCGGCGCCATGCCGCGACGGGTGAGCCGGTTCACCGCGTGGCTCCGCGCGAATGGCGAGCCTCAACCCGACTTCGTCGGCGACAACTGGTACGAGGTCGAGCGGGCTGCGGCGGCCGATGGCGGCGCCGGACGCGCGTCGTTCACCCTGGACGAGCTCCCACCGAGCGACGAGGAGTTCGCGGCATGGATGCGCTGGTTGGAGCTCGCGCGAGAGGAGCTGGCGGATGCACTCGACGCCGGCGACCCGACGCCCGCCTCGGACCTGCTTGCGGCGATCGAGCGCCAGGACGTCGCGTTCGTGCGCCTGCTGGGTGGCGGAGCGCCGGAGCTGACGACGGACCCGATCGACAACCTGTACGCCGCTCGTGACGCATTGACCGACGCGCTCACGGCTGCGGGGCCGTACCAGGATGGTGTCCGACGCATGCTTCGGCTGGCCATTGCCGACGACCTCCGAGCGGCCGAGGCGCTCCGACCGTCGACGTGATCGACCTTGCGCTGGCGGCGCCGAGGCGCCTTCGGCACGTCGGCGAGTGGCCGATGCCCACACCACGACGCGCTCCACCCGGCAGCGAGCTGCGGTCGCTGCAGGATTCGATGCCCACCTGCGACGGCGGAGCCGCGCCCGTGCTATCCGGTGACGGACGCGAACGAGCGATGCTGATCGGGCAGGCACCGGGATGGCGCGAGATCGAGACCGGCCTCCCGTTCGCGTGGGATGCCGGCAAGCGGCTCTGCGGCTGGCTGTCCGCCGCCAGCATCGACATCGATGACTTCCGCGATCGCTGGTACGTGACGAGCATCGCGAAGTGCTATCCCGGTCGGGCGCCGGGCTCGTCGGTCGACCGGCCGCCGTCGCGCTCCGAAGTTGAGGCCTGGACGCCGTTCCTCCTCGAGGAGCTGCGGCTCGTCGCACCGCGACTCGTGCTGCTGGTCGGGGGCACGGCGCATCGGTTCGCGTTCGGTCCTGGCGTGAAGCTGGACGGCCTGGTCGGTGGCGAGCTCGAGTGGAGCCATTCCCCGGGAGCATCGGTCCTGTGCCTGCCGCACCCGTCGGGAGCCTCGACTTGGCTCAATGATCCGTCGCACGTCGAGCTGTGGCGTGACGGAATCGGCCTCCTGCGCGACCGGTGGGCGGCGCTCGACGCATGACGCGCGACGTGAGGATCGGCATGGGGATCGTCGCGGCACTCGGGGCGTTCGTCTTCTTCCTGCTGGTCGTCGGATCGTCGGGCGGGCCGCGTCCCGATGTCGACCCGCTGTCGGTCGAGGAGGCACTCGCCGGTGGCGACCCGTTCGGCTCCTGGGGATCCGATGAGCTCTACGTCTCCGGCTGGTACGCCGAGCTGGATGCGGATTGCGATGGAGACGACGGCGGCGCCGATGCGGCGGTCGCCTGGCTGCAGCGCGACTGTCCGCTGCGCGTCCTGCTTCCGGCACAGCCGGCCGATGACGCGACGCAGGCCGAGCTGCTCCGGGATGGGCTCCGGCTCGCGGCTCCGCAGGGACGCGCGTTTCCCTCGCGAGCCGAGCCGGGGGGCCCGAACCTTCGCGGTCAGGAGCTCGTCTTCGTGGGCCACTTCGGGGATCCGACGGCTGCTTCATGCGTTCCGGAGCGGGAGGCGCGGTGCCGGGACACCCTGGTGGTGAACGACTACGACGAGCTCGTCAGGTAGGGAGGTGGGGGAGGTGGGGGGAGATGGGCCGAGCCGAGCCGGGCCGAGCCGAGCCGGGCCGTCGCTCGATGGATCGAGTGAAGTTCGGATTGAACCGGTTTGGGGAGCCGGTCCCTCGATATTTCGAGCGTGGGCACGCGTGACGGGCGCGCGGGGCAGCCGTTCACGCTGGTGGATGCTCGATAAATCGAGCATGTGACACCCGAAACCTGGCCCCGGTGAAGAGCACTCGGAATATCGAGAAGCATCACGGGACCCCGCTGCCAGGACCCTCAGCTCCCCGTCGTCATGTCGAGGAGCCCCGCCTCCCGCGCGCGGCGCATGAACCAGCTGAATGCGGCGAGCGCCAGCGGCATGACGATGGCGGTCGAGACCACGAGGAACAGCAGGACCTGCCCATCGCCGAGACCCTCGAGCATGCCGGGCGCCCCATGCCCCACAAGACCACGACGCGACGCCTCCAGCCACCAGGTGGTCGGCGAGGCGAGGGCGATCGGGTGGAGGAAGCCGGGGAGCACATCGATCGGGAAGATGGCGCCCGAGACGAGGTAGAGGGCTCCGGCGATGGCTTCGGGATAGGACCACGCCTCCTGACGAAGCTGGAGGCACCAGCCCGCCATGAAGATCCCAAGCGCCACCACGGCCGTCACGCCGATCAGGGTGGCCGGGATGAGGAGGACCAGGTTTGGTCGCAGCTCCACGCCCAGGAAGACGACCCCCACGACGAGCGTGAGCACGACCGCCACGAGGGAGGCGGCCACCCGCGCGACGGATCGGCCGAGCAGGAAGGGGAAGAGAGAGGACGGGGTGACGACGACATATTTCATCATCCGGTAGCGCTCGCGATCCTCGAGGATCGACTGCACCAACCCACCCATGACGCCGAAGACCACGTTCCAGAGCGCGCTGCCCACGATGAGGAATTGGAGGAACTCGACGCTCTGTCCCTGCGTGATGACCTGGAACATCACGACGAGGATCATCGCCGCCGCCAGTGGCTTGGCCATGGTGTACACCGCGAACAGGAACGGGTCCGACCAGTTCGCCTCGATCGCCCAACCCAGGCCGATGGCCGTGCGGAAGCTGCGCCACGAATCGGCGAGCGTGATCCCCCGGACCGCGCCGGCGCGGTCGGTCACTGCCATCGCAGCGTCAGCCGACCCTCGCGACGCGCGAGGGTCTCGAGGTATCCCAGCGCCAGCCGCGCCGCGACGAGGAACACCACGCCCATGACGGCCAGGATGATGACCTCGGTCCCGACCGGCAGGACCCCGCGGTTGTCCGCGCTGGCGAACGCGAGCTGCCGCATCGCGTCGAGCCCCACGCCGAGGGGCAGCGTGGCCATCACGACTCCGACCACCGGGCCGAGCGCGCGCAGCGGGAAGTTGACGCCACCGAGGAAGTAGATCGGCTCCTGGAGCAGCTGGGCCAAGTGGAAGGCCTCGCGGCCCCAGAGCAGGAAGAGGCTGGCGAACAGCATGCCCATGCCGTAGAGCGGGATCATCGTCAGCAGGAAGACGCCCGCCAGCGCGAATGGCGCCTGGATGTCATAGGTGACCCCGTACAGCACGGACCCGATGCCGATGACGGCCAGCGCCCGAGAGCTCGTCATCACGAGCCCGCCGATCGCCATGCCGGCGAGGACGCTCATGAGATGCATCGGCGCCGTGAAATAGAGCTCGAGGTTGCCCTGGTCCTTCTCCCAGTAGAACTGGGCGGCCATCATCCATACGACGTTGAGCCAGAAGGCGGTCATCGCACCACCGAGCACGACGAAGCCGATGAACACCTCCGGAGCCTGCAGGGCGCGGTACACGAAGACGAACGCGCTCACCGCCAGGAAGGGGAGGAAGATCTCGAAGAAGAGCCACGATGGCTCTCGCGTGAGCCCGATCACGCGGGGATAGGCGCGCCCGACGATCGCACGCAGGTTCGCGGTCACGATGCGGCGGTTCGACCACTCCGCCGCCTCACGCGGTCCGCTGGCCGGCGCGGATCCATAGGCGCTCACGGCGCGCTTTCCTCGTTCTCGTCGCCGAAGCCGCGCCCGACGAGCTCGACGAACACGTCCTCGAGGCTCGGCTCCGACTTGGCGAGGCCGACGAGGTTTGACCCGCGCTCGGCCACGGCGGTCACCACGCTCGTCAGTGCCGAGTCATCCGCGAGGGCAACCTTCAGCGCGACGCGATCGGAACCGGCGGCGTCTCCCACGCCGTCATCGGCGGGGACGGCCGACAGCACGCCCGGCAGATCGCTGATCGCCGCGATGCCGCCGTTCGCGGGGAGGTGGTCGAGCTCCAGCCGAAAGATCGATTCGGCCTGGACCCGGCGTCGCAGCTCCTCGGGCGTGCCCAGGGCCAGGATCTGGCCGCGGTCGACGATGGCGATCCGATCGCACAGCTGCTCGGCCTCGACCATGTAATGGGTCGTCAGGAGCAGCGTGCGACCCGGCGCCGCGGCCTTCCACGCCAGCGTGTGCTCGCGCAGATCTCGGGCGGCCGCAACGTCCAATCCGAGCGTCGGCTCGTCGAGGAACAGCACCCATGGATCGTTGAGGAGGCCGCGCGCGAAGTTCAGCTTCTGGCGCTGACCGGTGGACAGCGTTCGCACCTTCTGGTCGCGCTGTTCCGTCAGGCCCGTGATCTCGATGAGCTCGTCCACGCGGCGCCAGCCGTCACGGTTGGCGAGCCCGTAGAACTGGCTGAACATCCAGAGCTGCTCGCGCAGGGTCAGCAGTCCGTATCCCGACTGCTCGCCGCCCGCGACCATGTTGATGACGCGGCGGATCTTCGCGGTCTCGTGCACCACGTCGAATCCCGCGATGCGCGCCGTGCCACTCGTCGGCAGGAGGAGCGTCGTGAGGATCTTGATGAGCGTCGTCTTGCCCGCCCCGTTGGGGCCGAGCAACCCGAAGTACTCGCCGGGCTGAACGTCGAGGTCGACGCCGCCCAGGGCGGTCACCGGCGAGGGCTTGGCCTTGTAGACGCGCGTGACGCCGCGCGCGTGGATGGCAGGTTCGTCGGGCATCGGAGGACAGCACCGGGTGCGAAGGAGGAAGCGGACGGGAGGCGGATGGTAGCACTGCTAACCATCATCGGGAATACGTCATCCGTCGCGGTTCAGGCCCGTGGGGAGGACTCAGCCGAGCCCCGATTCACCCTCGCATTCGCCCGGACCATGCTCGCAGTCGGCTGACAGCAGGCCGGCGCCGCTGATCGAGAGCAGCGCCTCGCGGATGTCGCGCTCGTCGGCCCGCAGCGGAACGGATTCGAGTGCATGGGCGACGCGATCGGAGAGGGTCGCGCCCAGGGAGTCGGTGGCAGCGAAGGTGCGCCACTCGCCGTCGTCATCCCAGATGACGATCCCGTAGCCCCTGATCGCCACCGAGAACATGCCAGCCACTCCTGTCGTGATGCCGGGTCGGCCATCCGAGGCCCCCATTGATGGCCGACCCGGCCGTCCCCTCTGTTCCCCCCTCGGCATCCCCCGTACCGATGTCCCAGTACCGTGCGCCTCCGCGCCGGCCGCGACAAGCCTGCCGTTCCGCACCCATCTGGCACGGACTGCCCAAACTTGCGCCGATGGTCCCTACGGGACGGGGTACGCAGCCGCGTTTCGCAAACCGAACAGGCGTTCGCATCGGCGCGAACCCTGCTACGATGCGCGTGGAATGCCCTCCGACAAGATCGTGGTTCGCGGTGCACGCGAGCACAACCTCAAGAACGTCGACGTGGAGATGCCGCGCGATCGGCTCATCGTCATCACCGGGCTCTCCGGTTCCGGGAAGTCGAGCCTCGCGTTCGACACGATCTACGCCGAGGGCCAGCGCCGTTACGTCGAGTCGCTGTCCGCCTACGCCCGCCAGTTCCTGGGCCAGATGGAGAAGCCGGACGTCGACCAGATCGACGGCCTGTCGCCGGCCATCAGCATCGACCAGAAGGGGGCCTCCCGAAACCCGCGATCGACCGTGGGAACGGTCACGGAGATCTACGACTACCTGCGGTTGCTCTTCGCTCGCATCGGACGCATGCATTGCCCGATCTGCGGTCGGGAGATCAGCCGCCAGACGGTCGAGCAGATGATCGACCAGGTCTACCAGCTGCCCGAGGGAACACGGGTCATGCTCATGGCGCCGCTCGTGCGCGACCGCAAGGGCGAGCACGAGAAGCTGCTCGCCGG
>JBPCOK010000169.1:0-25209 GCA_051000335.1 Candidatus Limnocylindria bacterium
GGCCGCTCGACCCCGATCCGGCAGCGCGACGCAAGCTCGCCGAGGGCCGCACCGTCGTCCAGATCGACCCCGCGTTCCACGGCTGCCAGGGTGAGGGCGCGGTACATGAGCCCGGTATCCACGAACGTGGCGTTGATGCGCTGGGCCAGGGCATGGCCGACGGTGCTCTTGCCGGCGCCGGATGGGCCATCGACCGCAATCGATCGGCTCACCGACGGCGCCCGCCGGACAGCGCGGCCACTTCGCCGGGACGCATCTCACGCCACTCACCAGCCTGGAGGCCGGTCAGGCGCAGTGATCCAATCCCGGTCCGGACGAGCCGCTCGACGCTGGCATCGAGCGCGGCGATGAGGCGCCGGACCTCCCGCTTCCTCCCCTCCCCGATCCGAACGCGGAGCCATGCGCCCGGCTCGTCCCGATCCCGCTCGACCTCGGGCGGCGGGAGGCCGTACCGCGCGTCGATCAACCGCGCCGGTCCGTCGTCAAGCTCCACTCCCTCCCGGAGCCGGTGGAGGGTCGCCCGAGACGGCGCGGGACTGACGAGCGCGGCGTACTCGCGCAATGTCCCATAGCGTGGATGGAGGACGCGGTTCGCCCACTCGCCGTCGTTCGTCAGAATCATCAATCCCTCCGATTCGACATCCAGCCGACCGGCCGGCCAGAGCCGTTCCCCGGCCGCATCCACCAGCGAGACGACCGAGCGTCGCCCCCGTTCGTCGTGGGCCGAGCTGAGAAACCCTCGCGGCTTGTGGACCGCGAGATGGAGCGCTCGCGCCGCCGCCGGCAGCGGCTGGCCGTCCACCTCGATGCGGTCCGTCGCCGGATCGGCGGACTCACCGATGCGCGACCGTGACCCGTTGACGCTGACGCGCCCATCCACGATGAGCTGCTCGGCCGCGCGTCGCGATGCGATTCCCGCGCGAGCGATGACCTTCTGCAGCCGCTCAGTCGCCATTGGCGGCGGCGGTGGCTTCGGTGAGCGCGGCGAGCTGTGCCGCGTCGCTGGACAGCACGGGAAGGTCGTCGATCGACGTCAGACCGAATCGCTCGAGAAATGTGAACGTCGTCCCGAACAGCACCGGACGCCCCGGCGTGTCGCGACGGCCGACCTCGGCCACGAGCCGCCGATGGAGCAGCGAGCGGATGACGTAATCGGAGTCGACACCACGAACCCGCTCGACATCGCCGCGCGTGCACGGCTGCCGGTAGGCGACCACGGCGAGCGCCTCGAGCGCCGCCGTGGAGAGGCGCGCTTCCTCACGTGCCGCGTACGCGGCAAGCCGTGCCCCGACCTCCGGAGCCGTCACCAGCTGCCAGGCATCGTCGTGGTGCTGGACCCGGATACCACGCTCGTCCTCCTCGAGCCGCTCGGCGAGGGCGGCGAGGGCGGCCTCCGCCTGGAGCCGCGGGACGCCGGCCAGCTCGCCCAGCTCCGCGGAGTTCAGTGGTCGCTCGGCGATGAACAGCAGCGCCTCGAAATACGCGGTGAGGTCCCCCGGGACCTCGAAATCGTTCACGATGATGGCCCTGGTGCGCGCTCGATCACGATCGGCCCGAACATGTCGTCCTGCTGTGCGGTGACCTGGCGTCGCCGGACGAGCTCGAGCGTGGCCAGGAAGGTGACGGCCGCCTCGGTCCGAGACTGGCAGCGCGCGAGGACCGACTGGAGGACGATGCGGCCGCTCCGGCCGAGCGCCCGCCGCAGCACCTCGATCTGCTGGCCGATAGTGATCTGCCGAGCTACGATCTCCGGGGGCGGAACCACCGGCTCGGGAATGGCCGCCAGCGTCTCGAGCGCGGCAACGAGGGTGGAGACCGGGATCGGCTCGCCGGGGACCTCGGGAAGATCGGTCTCCCGCGGCTCGCGGCGCATGACGGGCGCGACGCCGTCCCGGGTCCCGAGCTCCACCGCGGCGTCACGCAGCGCGCGATAGTCGAGAATCCTCCGTCGCAGCTCATTCTCGTCCGGCTCATCGGCCCCATCGGGTAGTGGTGGCAGGGGCTCGGTGGGCAGCATCCGCTTCGACTTCAGGTAGATCAGCTGGGCGGCGATGGCCACGAACTCCGAGAGGTTGTCGACGTCGACCGGGTGCCGAGCGAGGTGATCCACGTACGCGTCCGCCACCTCCGCCAGCGGAACCGTCAGCACGTCGAGCTGACGTGACTCGATCAGGTGGAGGAGAAGCGCGAGCGGCCCCTCGAACACCGGCAGGTCCACCGAGAACTCGGCACTCCCGACCGCGACGGCGACCGATCCCTCGGAGACGACCGGGATGGGCCGCAGGTCGTCAGCTCGCGTCATCGGCGACGCGCAGCGCGCGGAGCAGCATGAGGTCCATGCCCGACACGGTACCCCGAATGAACTCGCCGGCGCGCGGCTCACACCCGGCCTCCACGGCGAGATCCGCGGACATCGCCTCGTGGTGCAGGTAGAGGTGAAATGGGTGACGCCATGACTCGGGGTCAGGGTTGGCGAGCCGGCGCAGCAGCGCCGGCGAGAGCGCCTCGAGCAGCACCCCGCCCACCCGATGCCACAGTCGCATGCGATGCCCCTTGGCCGCATCGTGGAGCAGCGCGGCCGCGAGGAGGTCGCGGTCATCGTGGCCGGATCGCATGAGCCGCGCGGCGACGTCCAGGGCATGCCGCCGGTCCGCCACCGGCATCGCGTCGAAGAGCGCCGCGGCACGCGCGGGGAGCACCCGGGTGGCAAGGGCCGCCTCGTCGGGATCGACGCGCGCTCGCACGTGCGCAACGAACTGTCCGACCCTATGCACCGATGAGCACCTGCGTGATCGGCCCGGACAGTGACAGCAGGGCGCGGAGCGGGCTGCCGGGCAGGAAGATCAGCAGCAGGAGCACGATGACGCCATACGGCGCGTAGCGACGCAGGAGCAGCGCCTGGGCGGGCGGGAGGTACGCGAGCGCCACGTTGTAGCCGTCGAGCGGCGGAATCGGCAGCAGGTTGAAGATCGCCAGCAGGATATTGAGCTGCACGATCAGTCCGATGAGCGCCGGCACGAACCCGATGGCGTCGCCGCCGAGGTTGATCACGCGATAGACCACGGCGAAGGCGACGGCGACGGCAATGTTCGCCAGCGGGCCCGCGAATGCCACGAAGGCCATCGAGCGCCGGCCGCCTCGCAGCGCGGCCGGGTTCACCATGACAGGCTTCGCCCAGCCGAAGCCGGCCACGATCAGCATGAGCGCCCCGATCGGGTCAACGTGCGCCAGCGGGTTGAGGGTCAACCGGCCCATCGCGCGCGGCTGGCGATCCCCGAGCTCGTCCGCCACGTAGGCATGGCTGAACTCATGGAACGTGAGGCCCACCAGGAGGGCCACGGCCCCGGCGATGATGGTGGCGAGCGAGACGTTTCCGAAGGCCATCAGGCCAGCCGCGGGAGCAGGTCGCCGAGCAATGTGACCAGCCGCGTCGCCCCGATGCGGCCCATCTCGATCACCTCTTCGTGCGTGGCGCCCTCCTCCACGTCGGCGGTCGCCTTGTTCGTGATGAGGCTGAACGCGAGGATGCGGCGCGACGCATGCCGCGTCACGAGCGCCTCGTGGGCCGTGCTCATCCCGACCGCATCCGCGCCGAGATTCCGCAGCATCCGCATCTCGGCTCGGGTCTCGTAGGCCGGCCCGGAGAGCATCACGTACACGCCCTGGCGGACCGCCACGCCCGTGCGCTCGGCGCCTTCGAGGGCAGCCGCGCGCAGCGCCGGGTCGTAGGCGTCGGTCATCGCCGGAAAGCGCGGGCCGAAGCGGTCCAGGTTCGGGCCCAGCAGCGGATTCTCGCCCGAGAGGTTGAGGTGGTCGGTGATGAGCATGACGTCGCCGGGGTCGAACTCCGGATTCAGGCCACCGGCCGCATTGGTCAGGACGACCGTCTCCGGACCGAGCGCCAGCACGGCGCGGAGCAGCAGCGTCGCCTCGCGATGCGAGTACCCCTCGTAGGGATGGGCGCGCCCCGAGAGCACGATAGCCGGTGCGTCGCCGATCATTCCGGCAACGAGCTCTCCGGCGTGGCCCTCGACGGCGACTCCCGGCACGTGCGGGATCTCGCGGTAGGCCATCCGCTCGCGGGGGTGCTCGTCGAGGAGATCCACGACCCCGCCCAGTCCGGAGCCGAGCACCGCGACGAGGCGCGGGCGGGCCAGATCCGGGGTGTCCGCCAGCCGACGCTCGATGGCCTGCGTCGCCTCGAGGATGCGCCGATCGAGCTCCGCCCCGTGGATTCCGTCGGAGAGTGCGCGACGATCAGTCACCGAGCGCTACATCCGCTCGAGCAGCTGGGTCTTCTTCGCCTCGTACTCCTCCGGCGTGATGAGCCCCTTGTCGCGAAGCCCGGCCAGCCGCTCGAGCGTGACGGCGAGCTCATCCCCAGGGCTGCGTGGCTCCGCGTCGGCGGGCGAGGGGGCCGCGTCACGTGGCTCTTCCGAGGGAGCCGCATCGCCTTCGTGGACCGCGACGCGGTCGGATCCGGCCCGAGGCGCCATCGGCTCGGCGGGCTGCATGTCCGGCGCGGGCCCCGCGGTCTGGTAGCGCGGGCGGGCGAGATCCGGACGCTCGAGCATCTCCTTCTGATCGAGCATCGCCTTCTTGAACTCAATCGGGTCGGCGATCATCGGGAAATCGGCCACGTTCGAGCCGCCCATCTCCTCGGCGGCCGTGAGGATGTCGAGCGTCCCGAACCCGAAGATCCTGCCGAAGATGCTCTGGTCCAACCGCGCATCGTTGATCTTCTCGAGGTTGGAGTCCGCCATGCTCTTGTTCAGGACACCCTCGGCGCGGATCACGCGGCGTGTCGTGATCATCCATTCCTGGTTGCGCCAGTCCCAGAACACGAACCCGACCCAGGCTGCCGCGCCGAGCATGCCGGCCACGGCGATCACGGTAAGGATCCCATCGGCGGCCTCGTTGTCGAGCACCGGCCCGTTCGTCCCGATCCAGAGCAGGAGCGCGAGTGCCACGATCGCGACCAGGATCCATAGCCACGTCCGAGCGATGACCGCGAACCAATGCTGCCGGCTGGCGTGGACGACCTCCTCGCCACGGCTGAGGAGATTCCGGGCGTAACTCATCGGCTTCGTGCGCTCCGCTTCAGGCTCTCGGATGGGCCCGCGAGTAGACCTCGCGGACACGCTCGCCGGTCAGGTGCGTGTAGAGCTGGGTAGTGCTGATGCTAGCATGGCCGAGCAGGGCCTGGACCACCCGCAGGTCGGCTCCGCCCTCGAGCAGATGCGTCGCAAAGCTGTGTCGAAACGTGTGCGGCGTCACACGCTCCGCGACGCCCGCCACGTCCGCCCATCGCTTCACCAGGGCCCACACCGCCTCGCGACTCAGGCGCCGCCCGCGGCGTCCCACGAAGACGGCCGGTGTCGGCCTGCCGGCCGTCCACTCGGTGCGCGGGCCCGAGCGGTAGCGATGCAGGCGTTCGCGGGCCTCGTCGCCCATCGGCACGCGTCGCTCTCGATTGCCCTTGCCGATGACCCGCACCTGCTGCCCCGCCAGGTCGACCCGGTCGGTGTCGAGCCCCACGAGCTCACTCACGCGCAGGCCGCATGCGTACAGCAGCTCGAGGATGGCGCGGTCGCGAATGCCGATGAAGTCGTCCCGGGGAGGCGCGTCGAGGATGCGCTCCACCTCGTCCGGAGCGAGCACGTCGGGCAGGTAGCTGCCCGGGCGCGGTGCGTCGACGAGCACCGGGACGTCCCGGGTCGCCACGCCCTCGCGCAGCGCGAATCCGTAGAAGCTGCGAACCGCCGCGCTCTTGCGTGCCTGCGTGCTGCCGCGCCACCCGGCGTCCTGGAGCCGTCGAACGAAATCGATGAGGGGCTGCGGGTCGTCGCGCCACCGACGTCCCGCGTGCTCGGCGAACTGGGCGAGGTCGCGGCGGTAGGCGGAGATGGTGAGGGGCGACAGGCCGCGTTCCACCCGAAGCTCGACGAGAAAGCTCTCGATGGTCGATTCGAGCGTCGAGTCAGCCATGGGCCCCCGAGCTGCCGGCCGCGCGCAGGAGCGCCTGCGCGGCCGCCAACGCCTCCGCGCCGGGAGCACGGCCGCCCAGCATCGCGGCCAGCTCCTCGGCCCGCTGGTCCGGGTCGAGGATCTCAACCGTGGTGGTCGAGCGTCCATCGACGCTCCGCTTCCCGACGACGACGTGCGTGTCGGCGAGCGCGGCGACCTGGGGCAGGTGCGTGACGCACAGCACCTGGTGGAAGCGTCCGAGCGTTCGCAGCCGGTCGCCGAGCGCCGCGGCGTTGCGGCCGCCAACGCCGGCGTCGACCTCGTCAAAGACCAGGAGCGGGGTCTCGTCGGCGCCCGCGAGCACGACCTCGAGCGCCAGCGAGAGCCGGCTGGCCTCTCCTCCCGATGCGATCCGCGCCAGCGGCCGCGGCGGCTCGCCCGCGTTCGGGGCAAACGTGAACGCAACCCGATCGGCACCCGCCGGGCCGATGTCGTCGGCGTGCGCCACGTCGATGTCAAAGGCATCGGCCGGGAGTCCGAGTGGCGGCAGCTCCTGGTTCACCTCGGCCGCCAGCTTACCGGCGGATCGCCGCCGGGCGTCCGACAGCGTGGTGGCCGCTTCCTCGAGTTCCGCGCGGCGGTCCGCCTCCTCCACCCGCAGCCGCTCGCGAGCGGCGCCCTGGTTGCCGAGGGCCTCGAGCTCAGCGGACGCCGCCTCCCCGAAGGCGACGACCGCCTCGAGCGATGCCCCGTACTTGCGCCGGAGCTCGTACAGCAGCGCGAGGCGTTCCTCGGCCGCGAGCCTGCTGGCCGGATCGAGATCCACCGTCTCGGCCAGGACGCCGGCGTCGCGAGCGAGCTCCTGGGCCTCCGCCACGAGCGCGACGGCACGGTCCATCAGGCCCGAGAACCGCTCGTCATGCCGCGCGGCCGTCCCCAGGCCCCGCTCGGCCGCCGCCAGCAAATCGGCCGCACCACCCTCATCGCGCAGGGCGGCCACTGATTCCGCGGCGGAGCGCGCGATCGTCTCGGCGTGCTCGGCCGCGCGCAGCTGGGCCTCGAGCTCCTCGTCCTCTCCGGCGACCGGGTTCGCCGACGCGATCTCGTCCGCCTGGTGGCGGAGCAGCTCGACGCGACGAGCCAGCTCGTGAGCATCGGTCAGGAGCTCCGATGCCGCCGCCACGGTCGCGCGCCAGGCGCGATGGCACTCCCACACCGTTTGCAGCAGCGCCGCATGACCGCCGAACCCGTCGAGGAGGGCCAGCTGACGCTGCGGCTCCAGCAGGCGCTGTTGATCGTGCTGACCGTGGATCTCTCCGAGCCGTGCCCCGAGCCCGGCAAGGCCCCCGACCGTCACCGAGCGATCGTTGACGCGGGCCACGGACCGGCCGTCGGCCGCGACCTCGCGGCGCACGATCAGGCTGCCGTCACCCGCGGCGACCACGTCGTGCATCGGATCATCGTCCGCGAGCTCCGGGGCGTCGAAAATTGCCTCGACCCGGGCGGCAGCGGCGCCGGATCGCACCTGGTTCGTATCCGCGCGGGCGCCGAGCGCGAGCGCCAGCGCGTCCACGACGAGCGACTTTCCGGCGCCGGTCTCGCCGGTGAGCACGGTGAGGCCGTCGCCGAGCGGCAATCGGACCGACTCCACGACCGCGAGGTTCTCGACCGTCAGCTCACGGAGTGCCATCAGTGCGGCAGCAGGCCGGCCTTGGTCCGCAGGAGGTCGTAGAACGGTGTTGCGCCGGTCGGCTCGAGCAGGCGCAGCGGCTCGGCCAATGCACGAACCTCGACCCGATCGCCCGGCGCGAGTTCCACGTCCCACTGGCCGTCGATGCTCACGATGGCCGGGTCGGCCGCCTCGCGCAGGGTGAGGCTGACGACGTGGTCCTCGCCCGCGACGACGCTGTGCAGCGGTGAGAGGTAGCTGGCAACCGGCGTGATGATCATGTTCCGCAGCCGCGGATCGAGGATCGAACCGCCGGCGCTGAAGCTGTAGGCCGTCGAACCGGTCGGGGTCGCCACGACGACCGCATCGGCCACGTACGTCGCCAGGTGGCTGCCGGAGACCTCGACCTCGAGCCGGATCATGCGCACGCGGCGGCCACGCGCGACCACGACCTCGTTCAGACAGGCATGCCGTCCCGAGACGAGGCCGTCGGCCTGGACGATGGCCGCCTCGATCCGGAACCGCTCCTCGATCGTGAAGTCCCCCGCCGCCACCTGGTCGAGGCAGCTCTCGAGGTCCTCCGTTTCCACCTTGGCCAGGAAGCCGACGCGGCCGAGGTTGATGCCGAGTGCGGGGACGCCGGTCTCGCCGATTGCGCGCGCTCCCCGCAGGAACGTCCCGTCGCCGCCGAGCACGCACACGAGGTCCGTGGCGGCCTCGCAGCGTTCCGCGATGAGGTCGCCGTCCTCGGCGCGGGAGTCCCAGGCATCCACGCCGTGCGCGGCGCACCACGCGTGGCCCCGCTCGAGGACGGCCTTCGCCTCCACGTTGTACGGATTGAATACGAAGCCGATGCGGCCGAGGTCCATCAGTCCGACTCGCCGCCGTCGCCGTGCTCGATCATGTTGGCGAGGGCGTCGATCCGCGCACTGAGCGCCGCGACCTCGGCCGCCAGGTCACGCGGACCGCCCCCGCGCACGGCCGCGTACGAACGGTCGAGCCCGGCCGCGATGAGCGCTCGCATCAGGCTCGACGGGGAGACACCCCGCGCGCTGGCGGCCTCTTCGACCCGCGCGAGCAGCGCGTCGGGCATCCTCAGGCTCACGATCTGGCGCATCGTGTCCGGTGCCGGCTCGTGGACCGGAGGCTCGATGACCTCGATCCCCTCGAACCCGATGCCCAACTGCTCGGCCGGTGGCGACGTACCGCCTCTGCGCTTCACGGGCTGATCGTAGTACGCGCGTGCTACACCCGTTCGCTCAGGTCGCGTCGACCACGGCCCGCACCCGGTCCGCCCAGTCGTGATCGTTGCGCTCCTCGGTGCGCAGGTCGACCAGGAACTCGACGTTCCCGTCGGCGCCGGTGATCGGCGACCGGATGACGTGCCACGGGTGCAGGTCCACGTCCTCGGCCGCGGATGCCACACCGATCAGGACGCGTCGCCAGATGTCGGGATCTCGGACCACGCCGCCGGGGGGCACATCGACGCGACCCGCCTCGAACTGCGGCTTGACGAGCGCAACGACGCGGCCATCACCGGAGAGCAGGCTCCGAACCGCGGGCAGGACGTGTCGCAGGCTGATGAAGCTAAGGTCGAGCGTGGCGAGGTCGATCGGCTCCGGCAGCTCGCGCAGCTCGCGCAGGTTCGTGCGCTCCATGCTCTCCACGCGCACATCGCGCCGCAGCCGGTCGATCAGCTGCGCGCGTCCGACGTCCACGGCATACACGACTCGGGCTCCGCGCGCGAGGAGGACGTCGGTGAAGCCGCCGGTCGAGGCCCCCGCATCCAGCGTGGACATCCCGGTCGGGTCGACGCCGAAGGCGTCGAGCGCCGCCTCGAGCTTCGCCCCGGCACGGCTGGCCCAGCGCTTCTTCGGGACGACCGAGATGGTGATATCGCGGTCGACCAGCTGCCCGGGTTTCAGGCGCCGCGTGCTACCGAGCTCGATGTCGCCCGCGTGGATCAGCGACTGCGCCTCCGCCCGGGAGCGCGCCAGGCCGCGTTCGGTTAGGAGCTGGTCGAGGCGAACTCGCACCGTGCGGCCCTAGGCCGCGGAGGCCTTTCCGCGGCGCTTGCGCGGCGCCGCGGCCGTCCCCAGAGCGTCGCGGACCTGGGCCAGGATGCCGGGAGCATCGATTCGCTGCTGGACGCGGAGATCGCCGACGGCCCCGTGATGGACAAACCCGTCGGCGAGGGCGATCTTCAACACTGGGACGTGGATGCCGCCTCGATTCAACGTGTCGAGCACGCCATCCCCGAAGCCGCCATTCGCGGCCGATTCCTCGGCAGTGACCACCAGGCGCTTGCCGGCCGCATGCTCGGTGAAGAGCTGCTCATCCATTGGCTTCGCCCATCGGGCGTTGATGACGGTCGCCGCGACCGCGTCGTCCTCGAGCGAGGTTGCGACGTCGAGCAGCCGCTGGACGATCGGTCCGAAGCCCACGAGGAGCACGTCATCCCCGGTCCGCAGGACCTCGCCGCGGCCAATCTCGAGCTGCGCTCCGGCCCGGTCCGGCAGATCCTCGCCCGCGTCCCGCGGATAGAGGAGGGCGACCGGCCCGTCATGCCCGTTCGCGGTGACGACGAGATCACGCATCTCCTGCTCGTCCTTGGGCGAGCCGATGACGAGGTTCGGAAGCGAGCGCATGGCGGGAAGCATGAACATGCCCTGGTGGCTCGTTCCATCCTCCCCCACGAGGCCCGAACGGTCGAGCCCCAGCAGGACGGGGAGATCGTTCTGGCACACGTCGTGGACGAGCCCGTCGTACGCGCGCTGGCTGAAGGTCGAGTACAGCGCGACCGTCGGCCGCATGCCGGCCAGCGCCATGCCGGCGGCCATCGTGATCGCGTGCTGCTCGGCGATGCCGACGTCGTAGAACCGCTTCGGGAAGTGCTCGGCGAAGCGTGACAGGCCGGTCCCTGTCGGCATCCCGGCAGTGATGGCGAGGACACGCTCATCGGCCTCGCCGATGCGAACGAGCTCCTCGACGAAGGTCTGGGTGTACGACTTCGGCTTGCGGGTCGGCTTTCCCTCGGCTGGAAGCGGCTCCTCGGTGGGGTCGATGAGGCACAGGTCGATCGGCGGCAGGCTGGCCCCATGGAAGCTCATCGAGTCCTGCTCGGCCGGCGCATATCCCTTGCCCTTGATCGTCTTGACGTGGACGAGCACCGGGGCCTTCAGCTGGAAGGCCGCTTCGAACGCCTGCTCGAGCTCCGCGCGGTCGTGGCCGTCGAGCACGCCGATGTAGGTGATGCCGATGTCCTCGAAGAAGCCGACCTGCGCCCAGCTGCGCTTGAATCCCTCCTTCGCCCAGGCAAGGAGCTCGAAGGCGGGCTTTCCGACGAAGGGAATCCGTGGAAGCGTGCGCTGGGTGGCCGACTTCGTCTCCTGGTACGCGCGCGACAGCCGCATCTTGTTCAGCCGGGTCGAGAGCCCGCCGACCGACGGGCTGATGCTCATCTCGTTGTCGTTGAGAATGATGAGCAGCGGGTGCCGGCTGTGACCGAGGTGATTCAGCGCCTCCATCGTCAGCCCGGACCCGACCGCGGCATCGCCAACGCAGACGGCGAGCCGCTGACGCGATCCCGGATCCGAGCCGGGGCGAAGGTCACGTGCCGCCGCCAGGCCGACACCGATGCTGACTCCCGTCCCGGCGTGACCTCCGTCGAACACGTCGTGCTCGCTCTCGCTGCGGCGTGGGAATCCGCCGATGCCGCCGAGCTGACGCAGCGAGTCGAAGCGATCCCATCGGTCGGTGAGGAGCTTGTGCGCATAGGCCTGGTGGCCTGTGTCCCACACGATCCGGTCACGCGGCGAGTCCATGACGCGGTGGAGGGCCAGGGTGATCTCGACCACGCCGAGCGAGCTTGCGAGATGCCCGCCCGTGGAGTGCACGGTGCGGATCATCTTCTCGCGCAGCTCCGCGGCGAGCGCGTCGAGCTGCTCCGGCGTCATGCCGTGCAGCTGGGATGGGTCGCGAATGGTCTCGAGCAGCGTCACCGGAAACTTGCCCTCTGCAGGTCGCACGAAAGTATACGGGCGCAGTGCCGTCCCCGCCGCGATGCCGGCTCGACTCAGACGAGCGGCTTCTCGAAGACGTGACTGCGCTTCGTCTCCACGTAGCCGATACGTTCGTAGAAGCGATGTGCACGAGTCCGCGTGCTGCGCGAGCGGACGAGCATGCTCGGCACGCCGGCCGCGCGCGCCCATGCTTCCCCCGCCTCGACCAGGCCGCGCCCGATACCGGACGACCGCGCGGACTCATCCACGATGATCCCGGCGATCACCGCTCGCTCCGACGTCTCGAGCGTCGCGTAGCGCACGACATGCATCCAGCCGATCGGGCGGTCCTGTGGATCCGTCGCGACGAGAAGCAGGTGATCGTCGCGTCCCAGCAGCGGGACGATCCGTGCGGCCATCTCGTCGGGGTCGACCGCGTAGCCGAGCTCCGTGGTCAGCGACGCGACGGCGGCCGCATCGTCGGCCCGCATCGGCCGATGGCGGGTCATTCGTCGGGTGGCGGCTCGGCTCCGGGCACGCCGCGACGCCCGAGCTCGGTGATCTTGAGCTCCGCGTCGCGCAGACGCGCATCGCACGCGGCATGCAGCCTCAGGCCGCGCTGGTAGAGCTCGATGCTCTCCTCGAGTCCGGCCTGTCCTCCCTCGAGCCGCTGCACCGTCGCCTGCAGTGCCACGACCAGCTCGTCGAATGGTCGCTTCGCCAGCTCCTCGTCATCCAGCTCTTCCAGGGCGGGGGCATCGGTCATGAGAGCAGCTCCTCGGTGCCGTCGGGGCGCGTCCGTTCCACGCGGGTGTCCACCGTACCGCGCGCCACGATGACCTGCAGGGGATCACCGCCCTTCACGTCGGTCGCGTCTCGCACGATGCGGCCGTCCGCCGTCCGCGCCACCGCATATCCGCGCTCGAGGGTTGCCGTCGGAGAGAGGGTGCGGAGCGTTGCCCCGATGGATTCGATCTCGGCACGACGTCGGACGAGCCGTTGATCCACCGCCCGGAGCCCGCGCTCCAGCAGGTCGGACGTCCGCTGCCGAGCAGCGCCGATATCGGGCGCCAGGGCGGACAGCGCGCGGGCCTCCGCGTCGACCAGCCGACGCCGATCGGATGCCCGGCCGAGGAGCGCGGTGGTGCATCGGTCGCGCAGGCGGCCGAGCACGGTCGCCAGCTGGGCGGCGTCGGGCGTCGAGAGCTCGGCAGCCGCGCTCGGCGTCGGAGCCCGGAGGTCCGCGGCGAAATCGGCGAGCGTGACATCGGACTCGTGACCGACGCCGACGATGATCGGTACCGGCGCATCGGCCACGGCGCGCACCACGCGGGCGTCGTTGAAGCCCCACAGGTCCTCGAGCGAGCCACCGCCGCGGGCCAGGATGATCGTGTCCAGGTCGGGCTGGGCGTAGAGGCGCTCGAGCGCGCGAACGATGGCGGTGGCGGACGTTGCGCCCTGCACGACGGTCGGCGAGAGGATCAGCTCAGCCAGCGGATACCGGCGTCGCAGCACGTTGTTGATGTCGCGCCACACCGCTCCCACGGGCGAGGTGACGACGCCGATGCGTCGCGGCCAGCGCGGGATCGGACGCTTCCGGGCCTCCTCGAACAGCCCGGCAGCGGCGAGCTCCACGCGCAGCGCCTCGTAGCGCGCGTGCAGGTCGCCGGCGCCGGCGGCCGTGATCGTGTCGACGTAGAGCTGGTAGACGCCCTGCGGCTCGTAGGCTCGCACCCGGCC
Organism: Candidatus Limnocylindria bacterium; assembly: GCA_051000335.1. Lineage (GTDB taxonomy): Bacteria > Chloroflexota > Limnocylindria > QHBO01 > QHBO01 > JACDBZ01. The sequence continues at coordinate 13,378 of JBPCOK010000169.1, forward strand.
ATGGATGATCACGTTCATGCCGTGCTCGGGCCGCATCCCGGCGCGGGTCAGCTCCTCGCGAAACAGGGCGGCTCGAAGCTGGCTGTTCGCATCCTTGAGCGTGAAGAAACAGTGACCCGAGGGCGGGAACGACGGCTGGCTGACCTCGCCCTCGACCCAGACGTCGGCAAGGATGGCATCGCTGTCGAGCAGGCTCCGAACGCGACGGTTGAGGTCGGTGACCCGCAGGATGCGCGGGCTGGCGCGCGGCGCCTCCGCGGACGGCTGGTCCCAGAGTGAGGGCTGCCGCGCCGACTCAGGAGCCAACGACGTTGGCCCTGCGACCGCCGGCACCGTGCGGATGGGCCCGGCACGCCCCCTCACCGGTCGGAAGGACAACCGATGCTGACATGCGACCGTCGAAGCGCAGCTCGTCGGTCACAACGCCAATCCGGGTGGCAAGCAAGAGCCGCACGCTACTGGACCCGGGTCACGTACTCGCCGGTCCGCGTGTCGATGCGCAGCACGTCCCCCTCGTTGACGAAGAGCGGGACCTGCACGACCAGGCCGGTCTCGACCGTGGCCGACTTCTTCGCCCCAGTCGCCGTGTCTCCGGCGAAGCCGGGATCGGTCTGCGTCACGCGCAGGTCCACGGTCACTGGCAGGTCCACGCCGAGGATCTCCGACTCATGCGAGCTGACGAAGACCTCGGTGTTCTCGACCAGGTACTGGGCATCGTCGCCGAGCATGGTGCCGCTCACCGCGAACTGGTCGTAGGTCTCGCTGTCCATGAAGTGGTACACGTCGCCGTCCGAGTACAGGTACTGGACGCGTCGCTGCTCGACGCGGGCTCGCGGCCATCGCGTCCCGGCCTGGAACGTGCGCTCGACGATGTCCCCCTTCCGCACGTTCTGGAGCTTCATGCGGACCTGGGCCGATCCCCGCGCCATCTTGATGTGGCTCCAGTCGAGGACCTTCATGAGCTGGCCGTCGAGCTCGATGATGACGCCCTTCTTGACGTCGCCGGTGCTGATCAATCGTGACTCCTGCTGGATGGGCCGATGACGTGGAGAGGATACCGCTCAGCCGATGACGATCGCCTCGCGAGGCGATTGGGTCAGCAGCCTCGGCCCGCGTTCCTCGAGCGCCACGATGTCCTCGATGCGGATCCCGGTCACACCCGGAAGGTAGATGCCCGGCTCGACGCTGAACACCATGCCCGCATCGAGCGTCGAGGCCACCGACTTCCGCAGGCTCGGCGCCTCGTGAGTCTCGAGCCCGATGCCGTGCCCGAGCCCGTGCCCGTAGCTCTCGACTCCCTCACGCTCGATCCGGGCGCGCGCGATCGCGTCGAGATCCTGGCCGTTCACCCCGACCGCAACCCCATCGATCGCGGACGACTGCGCCTCGCGGACCGCGTCGTGGTATCGCCGAATCTCGTCGGACACCTCGCCGACGAACAGCGTCCGGGTCATGTCCGACCGATAGCCGTCGACGGCACAGCCGAAGTCGATCAGGAGCACGTTGCCGCGTTCGATCACCGCGCCGGACGGCCGGCCGTGCGGCATGGCGGCGCGCGCCCCGGCGAGGACGATCGGCTCGAAGGCGAGGCCCTCGGCGCCGTTGATGCGGAAGAAGCGCTCGAGCTCGAGCGCCACCTCCTGCTCGGTCATGCCCGGCTTCACGAATTGGCAGAGGTGCTCGAAGCACGTGTCGGTGAGGGCGCAGGCCCGCCCGATGGCGTCGACCTCGCTCGCGCTCTTGATCAGTCGCAGCGGGACGAGCTCGCCGTCGATCGCGTGGAGCTCGACGCCGGGTGCCGCCTCGGCCAGCGCCGACCAGTCGGCGTGGCTCACGATCCCGGCCTCGAGGCCCAGGACGGCGACCCCGAGCTCGAGGAGCACGCCCGGCAGCTCCGCGTGGATTGGTCCCGTGGTCGGCACGACGTCCCAGTCCGGTGCCTCCTGCTCCGCCTGCTCGGTGTAGCGCGAGTCGGCGAAGATCAGGGAAGCATCCTGCGTGACGAGGAGCGTGCCCGACCAGCCCGACGTCGGCCCCTCGGCGTCGCCCAGCCGGAAGCCGCTCAGGAAGCGCCGGTTCGCGTTCCGGCTGATGAGCGCGCCGTCCAACGACCGGTCGGCGAGCACGCCTCGCAGCCGGTCGAGCCGGTCGGTCCTCACTGGCCCGCGCACTCCTCGTTCGCCCGGGCGATATTCGCGTTGTGCTCGTCCAGCGTGGTCGAGAAGTAGTGCGAGCCGTCGCGGGTGCCATTGGGACATCCGGCCACGAAGAAGAGGTAGCCCTCGTCGAGCGGCGCGTTCGCCACGGCCGCGATGCTGCCGATGCGCGGCGCGGCGATCGGCATCGGAGGCAGACCTGGTCGCGTGTAGGTCTGGAAGCCGAGCAGGGACTCGTCGAGGGCGACGTCTCCCCCACCCACCTGAAGCTGCGGCCACCAGGTGACATCCCCCCATTCATCGGCGGGAAGCGTGCTGCCTCCCTCCGAGAGGAGCGGATGCCCGACCGGCCGGAACTCCCCCGTGGTCAGGCCGTACTGGAGGGTCGGGTCGGCGTTCAGCAGGCCGACGGTCTGCGGGTTGTCGGGTTGCAGGTAGCGGTTCGTGTAGACCGCGGCGATGCGCGGCCGCTCCTCGTCGATCACCGCCTCGCGCTCGACGATGCTGGCGATGATCACCGCCTCATCGAGTGTCAGGCCCTTCGCCGCGATGCCGTCGCGGATCTCCTGGGTGAGCTGCTTCCCGAACTCGCCGAGGAGCCTGCGGACGACGGCCCGCGGCGTCGCATCCTCGCCACTGATCTGGTACTCGAGCGTCTCGGGCAGGATGTACCCCTCGAGCGAACGTCCGGCCGGAAGATCGGCCAGGAAGTCGAACTCGTTGAGGATGTCCGCCGGCGGAGCCTGGAGCAGTGCCGCGAACTCCTCGATGTTCATCGTCATCTCGCTGGCCGCGAAGGCAGCCACGACTTCCTCGAGACGAATGCCCTCGCGCAGGGTCACGGACGTCACCTCGCCGAATGGCTGGCCCTGGAGGGCCGCCACGATCTCGGAGGGTCGCAGCGTGGGCGACAGGTCGAAGACGCCGGCGGCCAGCGTCCCCTCGCGCCCGGACTGGATGACGGCGTACTGGAACGCGACCTGGTTCCGAATGAGGCCCTGGTCCAGCAGCAGCTGGCCGATCGAGGTGTCGGTGGCTCCCTGCTCGACGTTGACGGTCACCCGCCGCTGTTCCCTGCTGGCCGGCTCGTCGGCCAGGATCTCGGGGTTGTACCACTGCACGAAATCCTCGACGAGGCCGTGCTCGATGGCACCTGGATTGTCCTCGACCCAGGCCATGACCCGCGGCGCAAAGAACGTGTTGAAGCCGAAGAGGATGAGGAACACGAGGAGCGCGATGGACCCGGCGATCCACGCCACCAGGAGCAGGGGCTCGACGCGACGGCGACGGCGCACCGGGCCCTCGCGCTGTTCGCGCAGGCGGCGGATGCGGGCGTTGCGGCGATCCTCGTACTCCCCCATGGGCGCGGGACGTCGGCTCATTCGGTCTCCTCAGGCGGATGGGCGTCAAGGTATTGTTGCAGGATCAGCCGTGCGGCCGCCGAGTCGATCTCGCCGCTCCGCCGAGACGGGCGTTCGCCGGCATCGGCCAGGCGCTCCCCGGCCTCCCAGGAGCTGAGGCGCTCGTCCTGGTAGGCGACGGTCATGCCGATGGCGACCAACCGGTCGCCGAACACGCGAACGGCACGGGCCTGGCTCCCCTCCGTGCCGTCCATGTTGAGCGGCAGCCCGATGACGATGATCTGCGCGGACTCGTCGACCGCAAGGCCGCGGATCGTGCCCAGGTCCGCCTCGAGGCTGCTGCGTCTGATGGCCGGCCTCGCGAATGCCAGGCCGGTTTCCGTCTCCGCCACCGCCACCCCGATGCGTCGCGTGCCGTGGTCGAGGCCGATGATGGCCGTCACGGCGTGGCTGACGCCGATGGCGAGGTCTGCTCCCCGTGCAGCACGACATCGATGCGCCAGTCGAGGTCGGGAACGCGATCCACCCAGCCCGGCCAGAGCTCGAGGGTCACCCCGCCGATCGCGTCGAGCGCGGCTCGCGCCTCGTCGAGCGGACGCCCCCGGATCATCTCGACCACGGCATCCCGATCCACCGCCGAGGTCGCATCGGCGGTGAGCTGCACCTCGACCACGAGGACGTCGCCATCGGCGCGTGCCTCGCCGATCGTGACGTCGATGCTGGAGACGATGAGCTCGTGCCCCTCGGGCACCGCCGACGCATCGTCCTCCAGCTCACTCGCGGCGCGTTCGATGACGTCGGCCCGATCGGCCGTCACGCGGTCGTAGGCCAGCGTCCCGCGAAGCTCTGCGGTGGCCGAATCACGGGTTCCGACGAGGTCCTCCAGGCCATCGACCACCGGTTCCGGTGCCGCCTCGCCTTCCGCCACCACGGCGTCTCCGGTGCTGCCGAGCCGGTCCGCGACCGCGGCCTCGAGCTCGGCCACGAGCGCGCCGCGGGCCTCGTCAACGTCCGCCTGCGTGAACTCCGGCCCGACGTCATCGATGCCACCCGTGGTGGCCTCCGGGTTCAGGACAAGCCGCTGGGCGTTGTTCGGGAATCCGCGCAGGCGGGCCGTGACCGCCTGGCTCAGGATCGTGTCGATCGCGTTCGGATCGACGTTCGCGTCGGGGCCGATGGCGGATGCCTGCACGTCGGCCGCCTCCTCACCCGCGCGGATGGTCCCCTCGGCGGTGAGCGCGCCGGCGGGAACGACGACGTCAGCCGTCGTCTCGAACGCCTGATCGCCGGCGGCCACGAGGGCACCCGCGGCGACCGACACGTCGACCGTGTTGAAATTTCGGAAGACCACGACCCCGGTGGCGGGGCCCTGGATCGGGTATGTGCCGGAGGCAGTGACCGTGGCCGTGCCATCGACGCTGCCTTCGACGCGATCGGAGTTCTCGATCCGGAGCTCGTCGTGGATCGGTCCTAGCGGCACCGTTGATGGCGTGAGGGTGACCGTCGCGGCCGGAAGTACGAAGGCCGCGGCGACGCCGACACCGAGGAGCAGCACGCCGAGCGCGATGAGCAAGGCGGGAGCGGCGGCTCGCCCAACGCGCAACGGCCGGCTTCGGTCGCGAGGCGCCGCCGAAGCGGGCGCCCGAGGCGTCGGCACGGCCATCGTCGCGTCCGCGTCCGACGGCGGCGTGGCCACGGGGCGAATGCCGGTCTCGTTCTCGTCACCGGGCTCACCGCGGACCACCCTGATGGGTGCGCGCACGGCGGGGGCGTCGACGGGGATCGGCGCCGCGTTCCGCGCATCCTCGACGCTGGCCCACGCGAGAATCCCCGCCTCCGCGGCGAGCGATCGCGTCAGGGAATCGCCGACCAGGGAGAGCTCCCGACCCGACTCCCCCGCGGCGCGGGCGAGCAGCCGCATCGAGACGACGCCCGAGGTCGCGCGAGAGCGGCCGGGGGCAACGAGCACGATGCGCTCGGCGTCCGTCGCCCGGATCCGCCGCACGACCGAGGTGACCTCGTCGTCCGTCTCCAGGTAGACGAGCGCGACCGGATCGCTCACAGCGCCATCTCACGCACCACGCCGCGCATGGCTCGATCGACGGCCGATGCGCCGGCATCGAGGATGAGCGCCTGGTGGGCCAGCGCCATCGGCGTCACGTCCTGTCGCGTCCCGAGACGGCCGGTGCCGTCGCGCAGGCCGAGCACCTCGTCCGGGGCCATGGCACGGATCGTCGGCCGGCGGGCGAAGGGAAGCGCGCTCCACCAGCCTTCTTCCTCGAGCACGGCGCGCACCTGCGGGAGGTCGGCACCACCGCCACACAGCAGGATCCGTCCCGGAAGCAGCTCCCCACCGGCGAGGTCGCCGATCATCAGCTCGATGCCGCCGCGCCAGATCCTGGCGTCCTCGAGCAGCGCGTCGGCCACGCCATCTCGGCCGTCGCCACCGACGTCGAGCTTCGCCGCTTCGGCATCGGCGAACGAGATGCCGAGCCGCTCGGCGACGCCCTTCGTGAAGGCGCGCCCGCCCAGCGCCAGCATCTTCGTTCCGGCGATTCCGCCACCCCGGACGAGGGCGACATCCGTGGTCCCACCGCCGATGTCGATGAACACGGCGCCCGCGTCGCCCAGCTCTCCGGGATCGAGACAGGTGGCGACCGCGTAGGGCTCGGCGATGACCCCCAGCAGCTCAAGCTCGAGGGCATTGGCCACGGACTGCAGCGCGCCGAGGTGAACCATCGGCGCGAACGCATTGAAGAGATGCAGCTCCACCTGGGCTCCCGTGAAGCCGATGGGATTGCTCACCGGATAGCCGTCGATCGTCATCTCCACGATGGCCGCGTGGACGAGGCGGACATCGAGGCGCTCCATGCCCGACTCCCATCGGATCCGCTGCTCGGCCTCCTCGAGCGCCGAAACCTGGGCTCGCGACACGATGCGCTGCAGCTCCGCCTCGTCGAGCGGACGGCGGGGAGCGTCGCGGCGCATGACGAGGGTGCTGGTCGTCCCCTTCACGAGCTCGCCTGCGATACCGATGACGGCTGCCGTCGGCCGGCGTCCCGCCATGGCCCGCGCCGCGTCCATGGCGGCCCGGGAGTTCTCCACAACGGCGTCGATGTCGCTGACCGTGCCCGACTGCATATGCGCCAGGCCCTGCCGCTGCCGGCCGGTGCCCAGCACGAGCCCCGAGAGGTGGCCGGACGGGTCGCGCTCGACGGACAGTACGAGGGCCTTGGCATACTCGGTGCCGATGTCGAGCGCGGCGATCGCCGGGGTCGCCCCGGATCGCGTGGCGATGCGAAGTCGCTCGGCGACCCGACCCCACAGCTGCTGCACGACCGTCATCGCGCGCGCTTCAGGCCGATTCGATCCGGTGAAGCGCCTCGAGCGCGAGGCGCGCCGCCTCGCGCAGCGCCTCGTCCAGGCGCGACGCGTCGCGGCCACCCGCCTGCGCGAGGTCGGGACGCCCTCCCCCTCCGCCGCCGATGAGCGAGGATGCCTCGCGGATCACCGCGCCCGAGTCGAACCCCTCGGCCGTGAGATCGCGGCTGGCCGCAACGAGCAACGACGGACGGTCGTTCGCGGCACCGGAGGCGATGAGCACGAAGCGGCCGGTCATGCCGCGGAGGTCGTCCGCCAGGCCGCGGAGGGCGGTCGCATCGGCGCCGGGGAACGCCTGGACGACGACCTTCGCATTGCCGGCGTCCTGGGCTCCGTGCAGCGCGGCCGCCGCGTCGAGCCGGGACCCGGCCGCGCGCGGCGCCTTCGCTGCCCGCTCGGCCTCGCGGAGCCGGCTTAACAGTGCTTCGACGCGCTGCGGCACGTTCTCCTCACGCTCGCCGAGCAGCTGCGCGGTCGCGCGGAGCGCTTCCAGGCGCGTCGCGACGAGCTCCTCCGCCGCCTCCCCGGTCACGGCCTCGATGCGTCGCAGGCCCGAACCGATGCTCGACTCCCCGGTGATCACGAACTGACCGATCTGCCCGGTCGTCGCCACGTGGGTGCCACCGCAGAGCTCCTTGCTGTACCCGTCCACCTGGACCACCCGCACGGAATCAAGCAGGTACTTCTCGCCGAAGAACATGTCGGCGCCGAGCTCCTGCGCGCTCGTCATGCTCATCCATTCCGGATGGACCGGCGCGTCACGGCGGACCTGGGCATTCACCAGTCGCTCGACCTCGCGCAGCGACTCGCGGGCGGTTGGGCCGTCCGCGGGGAAGTCGAAGCGGAGCGCCTCGGGGCCGACCCACGATCCGGCCTGCTTCGCCTGCTCGCCGAGCACGTCACGCAGCGCACGGTGCAGCAGGTGCGTGCCGGTGTGGTTGCGCGCGCTTCCCCAGCGCCGAGCCTCGTCGACCTCGGCACGCACGACGTCGCCGACGCCCGCCTCGCCGGTGATCTCGCCGAGGTGCGCGATCGCGTCGCCCGAACGCTGGGTGTCATCGACGCGCAGGCTCCAATCGGAGCCGACGAGCCGGCCTCGATCCCCGACCTGGCCACCGCCCTCGGCATAGAACGGGGTCCGATCGAGTACCACCGCGGTCGGCGAGCCCGGGACGACCGCAAGGACGCGGAGATCATCGGCGCTCGTCTCGTTCGGATAGCCGATGAACTCGCTGCGCAGCGCGGCGACCTCGGGGTCGAGCTTCAGCGCGCCCCGCTTCTCGCCGCGCGAGCGCTCCCGCTGCTCGGCCATGGCGGCGTCGAACCCCGCGCGATCCACGCTCGTGCCGCGCTCGGCGGCGATCTCGACCGTGAGGTCGATCGGGAAGCCGAACGTGTCGTGCAGACGGAACGCATCGGCGCCGGAGATGGTGCCGCCGGCGGCCACCAGCTCGTCGAGCCGCGCGCTTCCGGCGTCCAGGGTGCGGGCGAACTTCTCCTCCTCGGCGGTGATGGCGTCGAGGATCGCGTCTCGCCGGTTGCGGATGTGGGGATAGGCCTCGCCCATGACGTCGATGACGACCGACGCCGTCTCCCGCAGGAACGGCTTCGCGATCCCGAGGAGCCGGCCGTGGCGCACCGCCCGGCGCATGATGCGCCGCAGCACGTATCCGGGTCCCTCGTTGGAGGGCTTCACGCCCTCGCCCAGCAGGAACGTCATGGCGCGCGAGTGATCGGCGACCACCTGGTAGCTGAACCGCTCGCTCTCGACGGTCGCCGGGTCGTGACCGATGAACTCCGCCAGTCGTTCGATGATCGGCACGAACAGGTCGGTCCGATAATTCGAATCGACGTCCTGAATCACCGATGTCAGCCGCTCCAGGCCGGTCCCGGTGTCGACGCTGTTCATGGGCAGCGGCGTCAGCGTCCCATCGGCCGCCCGGTTGAACTGCATGAACACGAGGTTCCCGACCTCGAGCCATCGAGGGCAGGTCTCCGAGTGGTCGGGGATGCAGTGCGGTCCCTCGGAGAAGGCCTCGCCGCGGTCGTAGTGCAGCTCGCTGCACGGACCGGATGGGCCGGTGTCGCCCATGCGCCAGAAGTTCTTCTCGTCACCCTCGGCGATGTTTCCCCACCGCACGACGCGGTCGGTCGGAAGGCCGATCTCCTCGGTCCAGACCCGGTATGCGTCGTCGTCGTCGGTGTAGACAGTCGCCGCCAGGCGCTCGGTTGGGATGCCGAACTCCTTGGTGAGCAGCTCCCAGTGCCAGTGGATCGCCTCGCGCTTGAAGTAGTCGCCGAAGCTCCAGTTGCCGAGCATCTCGAACAGCGTCTGATGACGCGGCGTGCGCCCGACCTCCTCGAAGTCGTTGTGCTTTCCGGCCACGCGGAGGCACAGCTGCGAGTCGACCGCTCGGACGTAGTCCCGCCGCTCCTCCCCGGTGAGCACCCGCTTGAAGGGCGCCATGCCCGAGTTGACGAACAGCAGGGTCGGGTCGTCGGTGGCAAGCAGCGGCGCCGAGGGCACGCGGGTATGGCCCCGCTCCTCGAAGAAGCGCTGGAAGCGCTCGCGGACCTCGGCCGCGCTCATCGGCTGCATCGGCTCACCTTCGCCTCACGGCGAGAGCCGGCGACCCACCGGCTCTCGGACGTGCGTGTTGTGGTCGTGGTCAGGAGGCCGCCGCACCCTCGGACTGCGAGTGGGCGTCACTCTCGTGCTCGCCCACCATCTCGGCGCGCGCCTGCTCTGCCGCGGCCTTACCTTCGTTCACCGCGTCGCCGATCTCCGAGCGCTTGCTCTCGACGAAGTCGTTGACCTGGCCGCGAAGCTCATCGCCCGTCTGGGGGGCCATGATCAGGCCAATCGCCGCGCCGATGAGCCCGCCGATCACGACGCCAGCGAAGAAGCTGCCGAATCCAGAGTCCTTCATGGGTGGGAATCGCCCTCTCGTGTTTCCCACGATTCTACCGACCGATCAGGGGGTCGTCGCGGCGCCGCGGTGATCTGCCCGCTGTCGAGGCTGTGCTGGAGCGAATTCATCAGATCGCTCAATCGGTCGAGCTTCACGGCCACGTCCTCGCTCAGCACCTCCGCGTTGCTCGTCAGCTCGCGAGCGTGCGTGAGAATCGGCCGGAGCTCGCGGTCGGTCGCGCGCGTCAACCGTCGGAGGTCGGCCGTCAGCGCCCGAGACTCCTTGATGAGCGGCGTCATCTGCCACGCCAGGTAGGCAAGCGCGGCGCCGGCGGCCAGGATGCCGAGGCCGGCCCCGATGTTGAAGATCGTGAGGGCGAGATCCATGCGCGCGACTCTACACCGACGACCTTAACGACAACCGTCCTCCCGCCGTTGTGGGATGGTCTCCGCGGGCAGGCCCCAGTGTCCGTGTGCCGATTGCGCCGGGGTGCAACTAACGACGAGGTTGAGCCGCTTGCGTGCCCGTAATGTGCGCCCGGGCGCAAAGACCGCGTCGAATCCGCCCCGCTTGGCTCCCGAAAGAGCCCTGCCTCGTCGTTAGATGCGCCGGGGCGCAAGCGGACGGAGCGACCGAGATGCTCCGACGAGCCTGCAAAGCGGCAAGGCTCACTCCTCCACGCGGATCGGGCCGAGCGCGCTCAGCAATGAGACGGCGACCATCAGCAGCTGCGCTCCGACGGACGCGGCGACGAGGTGCATATCGCCGATGCGGATGATCTCCAGCCCGGTGCCCGCCGCGACCTGGTCGCCAATCACCACACCAACGAGCGAAGCCGCACCGAGAACGAGGACGGAACGCCCCCACCGGCCGCGGATGGCGACGAAGACGAGGAGGTTGATGAGCGCCAGCAGCGGGACCCAGACGAGCCAGGGAGGCATCCCCGCTGCCCTATCCGTCGGCGCGGGTGATGCGCCCCCCACCCAGGCACTCGGCGCCGTCGTAGAGCACGGCCGCCTGCCCGGGGGCCGGGGCCCAGACCGGCTCGGCCGTCTCGACCGCGAACCGATCGCGGCCGATCATCGTGAGTTCCGCCGGAACGTCGGGGGCGCGATGCCGGATTCGGATCGAGGCATCGAAGCGTTCGGCCGGGGCGTTCCCCGCGGTGAATCGCGCGCCGTCCACGGTGAAGGTCCGCTGCGCGATCTCCTCGCGGCGCCCGATCACCACGGTGTTGGTCCGCGGCTGAACCTCGCGCACGTAGACCGCCTCGCCCAGGGCGACGCCGAGGCCGTGACGCTGCCCCACGGTGTAGTGCGCATAGCCGGTGTGCGTGCCGACGGTGGTGCCGTCGGCGTCCACGATCGGACCGGGATCGCCGGCGTAGCCGCGTCGCTCCTGCAGCAGCTCCCGATAGTCACCCAGCGGGACGAAGCAGATCTCCTGGCTCTCGGGCTTCTGGGCGGTTGGCAGCGTGAGTTCCGCGGCCATCGCCCGAACCTCCGGCTTCGTAAGCTCGCCGAGCGGAAACCGGGTCCGCGAGAGCTGCTCCTGGTCGAGCACCCACAGGAAGTACGTCTGGTCCTTGTCGGCATCGGCGGCGCGCATGAGCCGCCAGCGACCGTCGCGGTGCTCGAGACGCGCGTAGTGGCCGGTGGCGACGGCATCGGCCCCATAGGCCGCCAGGCCGCGTCGGAGGAGCTCGTCGAACTTGATGTACTGGTTGCAGGCCTGGCAAGGGTTCGGAGTCGAGCCCTCGAGGTAGGAGTCGACGAAGGAATCGATCACCCGCTCGCCGAATTCGCGCTCCACGTTGAGTGTGAAGAACGGGATGTCGAGAATCTGCGCCACCCGACGAGCATCATCGGCCGCATCGGGCGAGCAGCAGGAGCGAGAGAGCTCGTAGCCCTCGGGCATCTCACCATGCGTGCGCATCCAGACGCCGATGACCTCTTCGTCACCGCGCTCCCGCGCCAGGAGCGCCGCCGCGACCGATGAGTCCACCCCGCCGCTCATGGCGGC
>JBPCOK010000080.1:0-15430 GCA_051000335.1 Candidatus Limnocylindria bacterium
GGCAAGAAACGATGACATTCCGAGAGTTCACCGGAAAGAACGTGGAGGAGGCGATTCGCTCCGCCATGGCGGAGTTCAGCTCCGACCTGGGCGACCTGGACATCGAGATCCTGGCGCAGGGCAACCGAGGCGTGCTCGGTGTCGGGGCGGAGGAGGCCCGCATCCTGGCGGCACCAAAGTCCGCGGTCGCCGCCGCGACGACGGTCCGCGCCGAACCCTCGCCCGCCCCCGCCGCAGAGCCGAAGTCGAAGCCCGAGGCACCCGCCGACGAGCCGGCGGCGGACGCCCCGGTGAACCTCGAGAGCGCAGCAGCCGATGCGGAAGAGCAGGTCGCCGAGCTAGAGCGCGCCGATGCCGCGCGCCGGACCCGGGGAAGCCGCGGCCGTGGAGGCCGAGGGCGGAACGGTCGAGATCGGGATCACGCCGTTCGAGAGGCAGGGCCAGATCGCGCACCGCGAGAGCCACGCGCCGACCGACCCGGGCGCGAGCCGGCGCCATTCGTGCCCGGCAAGCCACTCGAGGAGCTCAACGAGGAAGAGCGCTCGACGCTGGAGACGGCGCAGACGGTGCTCACCGAGATGCTCGGCCTCATGGAGCTCAAGGGGACCGTCGAGATCGCGAGCGGTGGAGACACGGCACGACTCAACGTCAAGGGCGACGATCTGGGTGTGCTCATCGGGCGTCGCGGCGAGAAGCTCGCCAGCCTCCAGCACATCGTGAACCTGATCGTCGGCCGCAAGGCGGGCCAGCCCCACCGCATTTCGATCGATGTGGAGAACTATCGCGGTCGCCGCGAGCAGCAGCTGCGGGATGTCGCGGATCGGGCGGCGAAGCGCGTCATCCAGAGCGGGAAGATCATCCAGCTGGAGGCGATGCCGGCCATCGAGCGTCGCGTGGTCCACATGGCACTACTCGAGAACCCGCGGATCCGGACGCAGAGCGTCGGCGTCGAGCCGAATCGGCGAATCGTGGTGCTCCCCGCCGGCCAGGTCAAGGAATAGCACGGAGCGGCACGGATCCGGAGGGACGGGAGCCGTGGAGATCGCGGTGTGCGCCGTCGGTCGACTTCGCCCCGACGGGCCGTGGGTGGGGTTCGCCCCGACGCTGGACGACGGCTACGCGCTGGTGGTGACGTCGGAAGGCGCAAGCGTGCGTGCTCCGGCGGCTCCTCACGAGCTGCTGGCGCTCGCGACGCTCTACTTCGACGAGGACCTGGAGTCTCCCCCGGAGGACGTCGCCGCCACGCTGGGAGACATCGGCGCTCTCGTGCGCCACGTTGCCGAGCACACCACCGATCCTGAACGCCGGCGGCTCCTCGCGGAGGCCGTGGACGCCGTGGACGATGGGCTTGCCGCCGACGTCACCATCGTCCGCCTCGGAAGGGCCATGGGGGTGCACCGCGACGCGACGACGCTGATTCGTCGCCGCGCCGGCGCGCTGCTGGCCGAGAGCTGAGGCTTAGCCTGCGGGTCGGTCGTCGGTCGGTGCGGTCGTTGGCTCCGCGGTCGTTGGCTCCGCCGCCTCTGGCTCCACTGGCGTGGGGTCAGCCGCGGGTGCCGCCGGGTGGCTTTCAGCGGGAGGCGGCGCCGATGTCGATGACGTCCCGACCTGGAACTTTCCGCCCTCCGCCTGGAACTCCTGCCAGCCAGCCCAGGCCATGAGCACGCCGCCGGCGACAGCGATGAGGTAGAAGAGCGTGTTCAGCCCGCCGAATTGGAGCAGGATGCCCAGGGCGCTGAGGATCGAGAGCAGTCCGAGGACGAGAACGGCCGCTGCGATGCCACCGAGCAGCAGCATCAGGCTGCCCTTCGAGCCGGGCAGGTTCGTGCCCGGAGACATCTGGGGGAGGAACACCACGGCCAGCATGCCGACCGCCGCGAGTATCGCGAGGATGCCGAGGCCTGCGGCGCCGATGCCAACGAGGCCCCCGATGATGACCGCCGCCGATCCGTAGACAGCCAGCTTGTCGTTCTTGCTCAGCTTCGAGAATTCCATCAGATCCCATGCCCTCCGTGTCGACCCTGAACCCCCTGACCCGCGTCGGACCGTAGCACAGAGGGTCAACCTCGCCGCGACGCCCACGACAAACGGCGGCCGATGAAGGCCGCCGTTCAGATGCGTGATGGTGGAGATGGGGGAGAATCGAACTCCCCGTCCAGAACACGGTCGCCGAGAACTTCCTACAGGTATTTCCGGCCTACTTGCGCTTCGCAATGCGGGCCCCCGACCGGCGGGGTGCTTCGCCTGCTATCCGGCGATGCCTCTCGGCTCTTTGGCGCCACTCACCGGAGTCGGCGGCGCCGCACCTCCCCTAATGACATCTTCGCCGCCCGGGGAGGGGGGACGGCGTCGATGCTCACTACCTAGGCAGCGAGGGCGTAACTATCGTTGCCAGTTACAGCAATTGCCCGCTGTTTTACGAGGCCTGCGAGCAACCTCGACCTGCGATTCTCGGTCCCCGGGCACTGTCGAAACCTGACATCCCCACGAACCGATTGGACCCCATTCTACCAGACCCATGCGCCGATGTGAACGCCTGTTCTATCGCGGGCACGAGGCAGCCCGGTTCCCACCGCGACCGTCAGAGCTTGATGCGGCCCGCCACCTTCGACTCGCGGTCGAGCTCCCGCCGCATGTCGCGCTCCGCGATGGATCGTCGCTTGTCGTGCGTCTTCTTGCCGCGGGCGATGCCCAGCTCGAGCTTCGCCCGGCCCCGGCTGATGTAGAGCCGAAGCGGCACCACGGTCAGGCCCTTCGCTGACTGGAGTCCGGTGAGCTCGGCGATCTGGTCGCGGTGGAGCAGCAGCTTCCGCGTGCGAGTCGGCGCGTGGTTGAAGCGGTTGCCCTGCTTGTACTCGGCGATGTGGGCGCCGATCAGCCAGGCCTCGCCCTTGTCGACGCGCGCGTAGGCCTCCGCGATATTCACCTTGTGCTCGCGGATGCTCTTGATCTCCGTTCCGGTCAGCACGAGGCCCGCCTCGAGGGTGTCCTCGATGGCGTAGTCGTGTCGGGCGCGTCGGTTGACGGCGATCGTCTCGTCGGGCATCGGTCCTGGCCTGGGGTGCGGTGTTCGGGAGGCGGACATGGAGAGAGCCGGCCGTATCGGCCGGCTCCTCCGTCGCTACACCACGCGAAGCTGTGTTAGGCCACCGCCTCGGTGGTGGCGTGCTTGGAACTATCCATCAGCAACACCACCTCCTTTCGTTGCCGGCGATGCTAGCAGATGGGTCGCATGCCCACAACGCCCACCACGGCGGGCAGGCGGAGCGCGGCTGACGGCGATCCGGACGGGATCGGGGAGGCCTCGTCCCCGGCCACTGGCTGATCGCCCAGGAAGGAGATCGCGGCGTCGAGCACCGGGTCTTCGTCGGGAGGGCTCTCGGCCGTGGGGGCCGCGGGGATATCGGGCTGGATCCCATCGGGCGCCACGCTGTTCTGATTCGGCGTGAACCATCGGCTGATGGTGATCCGCACGCCACCCTCGTTCTCGAGGCGGCTCCAGACCTGGACGGTGTTCTTGCCGAACGAGGGTTCGCCGATGATGGTCGCCCGGCCGGTGTCCTGGAGCGCGGCCGCGACGATCTCCGAAGCGGACGCGGATCCCTCGTTGATGAGCACGGCTACCGGCAGGTTCGGATCGGTCGCCACCCCGTCCCCGGTGGACGGCCACTCGCGCACGTCGCTGCCGGATGACTCCTGGGTGAAGATCAGCCCGTCATCGATGAACTGGCTGCCGATCTGCTGCGCCGCGTCGATGTATCCGCCCGGGTTGTCGCGGAGGTCGAACACGATCTGGTCGGCGCCCTGATCGAGGAGGTCCGCGAGCGCGGTCTTGAATTGGTCGGCCGCCGGGGCGGAGAAGCCGTTGAGGCCGATGTAGCCGATATGGCCGTCGATCAGGCGAGACTCGACCTCCTGGAGCGTGATCTCCGCCCGCGTGATCGTGATGTCGAACGGTTCGCCGGCATCGCGCAGCACGGTGAGCGTCACATCGGTCCCGGATTCGCCGCGAATCTGGCTGATCTGGTCCTCCATCGCGGTTCCGTTCACCGACGTTCCGTCGACGGCGACCACGAAGTCGCCGCTCATGAGCCCCGCCCGCTCCGCGGGCGAGCCTGCCAGCGGCGCCACCACCACCAGGCGGCAGATGGCGCTCAGCTCGGCGCATGCGGCGAGGTCCGCCGCGTCCTCGGTGTTGCGAATGGCCATCTCGGCGCCGATGCCGCTAAATGCTCCCGACAGGTCGCCGAGCGCCTGCCGGTACTGCTCGGGCGGCATGTACCCGGAGTACGGGTCCGCGACGCCGAACTGGAACATGCCGCGAATCGCGCCCTCGGCCAGGGCCTTGCTGTCGAGATCGTCGACGTACTGGCGCTGAAGCTGGTCGTACGCCTCGCAGAACGCGGTGAATGCCTTGTCCGGCGCCGCGCAGCCACTCCCCGAGCCCGCCCCGGCGGCGAGGTACCCGCCACCGAACAGGAGCGCGCCCACCACCGCGGCGAGCGCAAGGGAGATGAGCCAGGGGATCGTTCCGCCTCGCGTGGGCGCGCCCTGCGGCGATGGATGTTCGTTCATGGGGACGTGAAGTCTAGCGATGGTTCGTCGAGCGTGAGATAGAGCGCTCGTTACGTTTTCGATACGGTTCGGCGCGCCGGTTGCGTCAGCGAGCCGCCGACAGGTAGGAGCGGACGCTGATCCATGACCCCAGCGCCCCGACACCGAGCCCGGCCGCGAACAGGATCACCGAGAGTGTCGTGAGGAAGCGGGTGCTGACGGCGGTCGGCATCTGGAAGATCGTGACCATTGCCGGCTGGATCGGATCCCACACGATCGCCACGAGCACGATGGTCACCACTGCGCCGATCAGCCCGCACAGGACCCCCTCGAGGATGAAGGGCCAGCGGATGAACGAGTCCGACGCTCCGACCAGCCGCATGATCTCGATCTCCCCGGCGCGGCTGTAGACCGCGATCCGGATCGTATTGATGATCATGAACAGCACGGTCAGCCCCACGAGGCCGATGCCCACGAGACCGACGGTCCGAATGACGTTGATGATGCCGAGCAGCGTGTCGTACTCCGCCTGCTTGGTCAGGACGCGCGCGACGTCGTCGTGGGCAGCGAGGAACTCGCCCACGTCCCCCGCCGAGTTCGGGTCGACGAGGTTGATCTCCAGGCTGGCGAACAGCTTGATCGTGGCGCCGCCCGTGTCGAGCTCCTGTCCCGCTTCGCGGTACGACGCGCGGAGCCGTTCCATCGCTTCGGCTGGCGAGACATAGGCCACCGACGCCACGCCCGGGTAGGCTTCGACCTCGGAGACGAGCTGCATCCTGTCGGCGACGGGCAGGTCGTCGACCAGCTGGGCGGTGATGGCCACCTTGCTCTCGATGAACTCGAGCCCCGAGTTGAGACCCGCGATGACGATGAACAGCCCCGACAGGAGCACGAGCATCAGGATGACCGTCGCCGTGGCGGCGAGGCTCATCATCGCGTTGCGCCAGAAGCCCTGCCAGGCCCGGACGATGCTGAAGCCGATGAAGCGCACGAACGGCAACGGATCAGTACTCCCGCTCGTAGGCCGCCGCCGCCTCGTCGCGCACGAGGTGCCCGCCCTCCAGGGCCAGCACCCGTCGGCGCATGGCGTTCACGATCTCCTGGTTGTGCGTCGCCATCAGCACGGTGGTCCCGAGCTCGTTGATCTGGATGAGGAGCTGGATGATCTCCCAGCTGGTCACGGGGTCGAGGTTGCCGGTCGGCTCGTCGGCAATGAGGATCGCGGGGTCGTGGACCAGGGCGCGCGCGATCGCGGTGCGCTGCTGCTCGCCGCCCGACAGCTGAGTCGGCAGGTGATGGGCGTGGTCCTGCAGGCCGACCAGGCTGAGCAGCTGTGGGACGCGCTGCCGGACCAGCGTCCCCGGCGCGCCCGTCACCTCGAGAGCGAAGGCCACGTTCTCCCACACCGTCTTGTTCGGCAGGAGCCGGAAGTCCTGGAACACGATCCCGATCCGGCGGCGCAACCCCGGGACGTGGCGCCGCCGCATGCGGACGAGCTCGCGCCCGGCGACCCGCACGCTGCCCGCGGTCGGAATCCCCTCACGGATGAGGAGGCGGATGAACGTGCTCTTGCCGGCTCCCGATGGGCCGATCAGGAACACGAAGTCGCCCGAGGGAATCTGGACGTTGACGTCAGCGAGGGCAACCTTGCCGTTCGGGTAGGTCATGCCGACATCGACCATGCGAATGACCGATGTGTCGGCGGCAGCGGAGCGCGTCCGTCGGCGCAGGAGGGATGTCATCGGCTCGGCGCGATGGTAGCGGAGATCACCCGGCCGGTGCCGAGCCCTCGGCCTGGCCGACGCGGGAGCGCAGGTACCCGTCGATGAACGCGTCGAGCTCCCCGTCGAGCACGGCGGTCGGGTTCGACGTCTCCACGCCGGTCCGCAGGTCCTTCACCATCGTGTACGGCTGGAGCACGTAGGAGCGGATCTGGTTTCCCCAGCCAGCTTCCACGTGCTCGCCCCGCAGGCGCGCCATCTCGGCCTCGCGTTCCTCCTCCTGGCGCTCGATCAGCCGAGCCCGCAGCACGGCCATGGCGCGCTCACGGTTCTGGTGCTGGCTGCGCTCGCTCTGGACGGCGACGACGATGCCGGTCGGCTCGTGCGTGAGTCGCACGGCGCTGTCGGTCTTGTTGACGTGCTGGCCGCCGGCCCCGCTGGCCCGATAGGTGTCGACACGAAGATCCTTGTCGTCGATCTCGATCTCCGCGTCCTCCGGCACCTCCGGCATGATCTCGACGAGCGCGAACGTCGTGTGGCGACGCTTCTGCGAGTCGAACGGGCTGATGCGGACGAGCCGATGAACGCCACGCTCGCTCCGCAGCCGGCCGTACACCCATCGCCCGTCGATGCCGAAGCTCACGCTCTTCAGCCCGGCCCCCTCGCCCTCGGTGGCCTCGAGGATCTCGGTCTTGAACCGGTGGCGCTCGGCCCAGCGCAGGTACATGCGCAGGAGCATCTCGGCCCAGTCCTGGCTCTCGGTTCCACCCGCGCCGGCATGGATCGAGACGATGGCTCCACGCTCGTCGAAGGGCTCGCCGAGGAGCAGCAGCTGCTCCATGCGGCTCCAATCGGCCTGCAGGCTCGCGAGGTCTCGTTCCAGGTCGGGACGCAGCGTCTCGGCCTCATCGGGATCCGCGGCGGCCATCTCGGCGATCTCCGCCAGTCCGCTGGCGCGTTCGGCGACCGATTGCCACAGGTCGATCTCCGACCGCAGCTCTTCGGCCCGGCGCATGGTGGCCTGGGCGGCCGCGGGATCGTCCCACAGGTCGGGATCGGCCGAGCGCTCGGTCAGCTCGGCGAGCTCGGCCGCTTTGCTGGGGTGGTCAAAGGCGCACCGACGTCTCGGTCACGAGGCGCGCCAGGCGCTGCGCCTCGTCCCTAATTGTGTCCAATCGACACCGCCATCGGGAGCTCGGCCATCTCGGCCAGCCGGTTGCCCTTGGCGCGCACCTTGGCCGGGTTCACGCACGGGCAGTAGCTCTGGCGCGGGCACACGCCGCAGTTGCCGTCGCAGTTGAGGGTGGCCGCATAGGTGCAGCGCATGCAGTCGCGCTCACACATGATGAGGTCTTCGTAGGGGAGCTCTGGATCTCGGAAGCGAGTGACCGGTGGAAGGTGAGCCGCCGTGCTGACGGGGAGCGGAACAGAGGCTCTCGGTGGCGCGGTCAGTTGCTTCACGAATCCCTCCACCTATGGGCGTCACGCGGCGGTGCAGAATGACCTCGCGACGATCGTTCTGCCCATCGTAGCGGCTGGCTCAGATATCGCAACCCCGCACGAACGTCCCATCCATCGGCGATGATGGGGACATGCCCGACCCGTTCCTGTTCATTGTGGCGATCATTGCGATCGTGACCATCGTGCTCTTCCCGATTCGCCTCTGGCAGCGCCGGCGCCGTCGATACGGGACGGACGAATCCGGTGGGGGCGATGTGCCTCTGGCGCCCGACGACTGACGCGCCGCAGTCAGGTGGTGAGCCCCTCCCAGGGAGCCTCGGTGCGCCGGACGACCACCGCCACGTAGCGGTCGAGGAGCATCGGCCAGCCCGCTGGCGAGGCCATGGCTCGGCGGTACGCGTCGGAGTCGCCGCCATGGCGTTCGAATCCACGATGCGTGACAGTCATGACCGAGCCGAGCGGTGCCGGCTCGACGCGGATCTCCACCTCGCTGGCATGGGCGGGATTCGGCTCGGGCGTGCGGTCTGCGCCGATGAGCCAGGCGAAGGCGAGCCGGCTCGGCGGCTCCCACGCCGTGACGCGGCCCCAGTCGAGTCGCAGCCCGTGCGGGCCTCGCTCGAAGCAGAACCCGCCCACGAACGGCTCGACCCCTATCGATTCGAGGCCGGCACCGGACCACGTCGCCTCGGGGGGCCACCAGGTTCGCATGCCGTCGGTGAAGATCGCGAAGGCGTCCTCGGGGTCGACCTTGAGCTCCCGGGAGACCTGGACGGGCTCGATGGCCGGAGCGTCCTCGCTCACGCCCCGTGACACTTCTTGAACTTCTTGCCCGATCCGCAGTAACACGGATCGTTCCGACCGATCTTCGGGCCGCTGCGTGCCGGTGCCGAGGACCCGTTGCCGGCCGTGGCGACCGCCGTGGCCGCTCCTCCGGCCGTGGCCGTGGCACCCACCGGCGCACGCCCCTCGACCACGTTGCGGGCCACGGGGCGCGGCTGCGGCGCCTGCGCCTGGACCGTGACGCGGAAGATCGTATGCGTGACGTCGTGGCGAATGGTCGACTTCAGCTCGTCGAACATTCGGTATGCCTCGATCTTGAACTCGTTCAGCGGGTCGCGCTGGGAGTAGGCCCGCAGCCCGATGCCGCGTCGCATGTCGTCGATCGCGGTGAGGTGCTCGACCCACAGCGAGTCGATGACGCGCAGCAGGACGAGCCGCTCGAGGACGCCGATGCCCTCGTCCCCGACCTCGTGGCGCTTCGCCTCGTAGTGCCGGCGAACCGTCTCCGTCAGGGAATCGACGAGGGAGGCGGGATCCCCGGCCTCGTCGATGATGCGGAGGTCGGCATCGGTCAGCGTCGGTGACATGGTGACGAGCTGCGCTTTCAGTCCGTCCCGATTCCACTCGGAGGCGTACTCCGCGGCGGTGTGCTCCGCCACGAGAGCGCTGACCTCGTCGTCGAGCATGGCCTCCACGGTCGGGCCGAGGTTGGAGGAACGGAGGATACGGTCGCGCTCCCGGTAGATCGTCTCGCGCTGGCGGTTGATGACGTCGTCGTACTCGACCACGTGCTTGCGGGTGTCGAAGTTGTAGCCCTCGACCCGGGTCTGCGCGTTCTCGATCGTCTTGCTCACCATCTTCGATTCGAGCGCCGTGTCGTCGTCGAAGCCGAGCGTGCGCATGATTGACTGGACCCGGTCGTTGGCGAATCGGCGCATGAGGTCGTCCTCGAGCGAGAGGTAGAACCGGGAGCTTCCCGGGTCACCCTGCCGACCGGCTCGTCCGCGGAGCTGATTGTCGATGCGACGAGCGTCATGGCGCTCGGTTCCGAGGATGTGGAGGCCGCCGGCGGCGATCACCCGCTCCTTGTCCGCGTCACACACGGTCTCCGCCTCGGCGAGGGCTGCCGCGTACTGCTCGGGCGTCGCCTCGAGCACGTTCGTGCCCTGCTTGTGGAGCATCTCGGTGGCGAGCACCTCGGGGTTTCCGCCGAGCAGGATGTCGGTGCCGCGGCCCGCCATGTTCGTGGCGATCGTCACGGCTTCCGAGCGCCCCGCCTGCGCGATGATCTCCGCCTCCTTCTCGTGGAGCTTGGCGTTGAGCACGTTGTGCTTGATCCCGCGACGCTTGAGCATGTCGCCCAGCATCTCGCTGATCTCGACGCTGATCGTGCCGACCAGGACGGGCCGGCCCTTGTCGTGCTCCTCGGCGATCTCATCCGCCACGGCATTCCACTTGCCGCTCTGCTTCGCGTAGATGAGGTCGGCGTAGTCGGCACGGATCATCTCGCGGTGGGTCGGGATGACCACCACCTCGAGGCCGTAGATCTTGGCGAACTCCTCGGCCTCGGTCTCGGCGGTGCCGGTCATGCCGGAGAGCTTGTCGTACATCCGGAAGTAGTTCTGGAACGTCACCGTCGCCAGCGTCCGCTGCTCGTTGCGGACGGCCACTCCCTCCTTGGCCTCGACCGCCTGGTGCAGGCCCTCCGACCATCGGCGTCCGGGCATCAGCCGGCCGGTGAACTCGTCGACGATCACCACCTCGCCATCCTTGACCACGTAGTCGCGATCCTTCTGGTAGAGGACCTGGGCCTTCAGCGCCTGCTCGAGGTGACGGGCCAGGCTGAAGTCATCGGCGAACATGTTCTCGACGCCGAGCCACTTCTCCATCTTGTCGGTGCCGGCCTCGGTGATGGCCACCTGCTTGAACTTCTCGTCGACGACGTAGTCCTCCTCGGCGGCGAGGCGTGGCACGAGGCGGGAGAACTGCAGGTACTTGTCGGCTGACTCCTCGGCGTTGCCGCTGATGATGAGCGGGGTCCGGGCCTCGTCGATGAGGATGTTGTCGACCTCGTCCACCACGGCGAAGAAGTGGCCGCGCTGCGCGCGAGATTCGAGGTCGACGACGAGGTTGTCGCGCAGGAAGTCGAACCCGAACTCGTTGTTCGTGCCGTACGTGACGTCGGCGGCGTAGGCCTCCTGGCGCGACACGGGTCGGAGATCGCGGAGTCGCTCGTCGGTTGCCGGGTAGTCGGGGTCGTAGACGTAGGCGCCCGCATTCTGGACGCTGCCCGCGCTCATCCCGAGCCGGTGGAAGACGGCGCCGATCCACTGCGCGTCCCGCTTCGCGAGGTAGTCGTTCGTCGTGACGACGTGGACGCCGCGCCCCAGCAGGCCGTTCAGGAATGCCGCCAGCGGTGCCACAAACGTCTTCCCCTCGCCGGTGCGCTGCTCCGCGATCGCGCCGCGGTGCAGGACCATGCCGCCCATCAGCTGGACGTCGTAGTGCCGCTTGCCGAGTGCCCGGACCATCGCCTCGCGAACCGATGCGAATGCCTCGGGCAGGATCTCCTCGAGCGCATCGTTGATCCGCTTGAGCTCGGATTCGCGCTGCTGCTTCAGCTGATCCGCGAGCCGGGCAGCATCGGCCCCGGCCAGTGCCGACTCCGCCGCATCGTCGTCGGGATCGGTCTCGCGGGCCTCGATCGGAAGCATGATCTCCCCGATCGACGCGCGCAGCCGGGCGCGCAGCGCATCGGTCTGGCCGGCGAGCGCGGCGTCGTCAAGGGCCTGGATCTCCGGTTCGAGCGCGTTGATGCGGTCGACCAGTGGCTGGAGGCCGCGGACCTCTCGATCGTTGGAGTCCCCCAGGCGGGACAGAAACTTGAACATCGGGAGGCCGAGTATAGCCCGATGCGCCGGTCGGCCCGGCCGGCGGCCCGGGGCCGCGCGAATCCCAGAGTGCTTGACCGAAGAGCGACCGAGCGTGATCATGGCCGGCGACCTTGTACAGTCCACGGAGGTGCCGATGTGAGGCGTGCGCCACTCCACGTTGCGACGCATCTGGCGCCGGGAGTGCTCCCGGCCTATGCCCTGGCGGCCCGATTCATGGGTGCGTGGCTGCATCGGCCGGCCGAGCTCGTCGTTGCCGCGGACTATCGACGCTGCGCTGCCGACGTCGACCACGTCTGCTTTGTGTGCAGCATCCCGTTCCTCATGCTCGAGGCCTCGGGGCGGATCCAAATGGAGGCGGCGGCCGCGCCCGTCCTGCGCGGAAAGCGGTATGGAGGTCGCCCGATCTACTTCTCCGACGTCATCGTGCGCTCGAGCAGCCCGGCAACCTCGTTCGGCGATCTGCGTGGCGGCCGCTGGGCATACAACGAGCCCTACAGCCACTCCGGGTTCATGGTCGTGCTGCATCACCTCGTCGCCACCGAGGCGCCGGATGACTTCCTCGGCGAATGGATCGAAGCGGGATTCCATGATGAGTCGATGCGGATGGTCATCGACGGGCGCGCCGACTGGACCGCGATCGATTCGCAGGTCCTCGCGGTCTGGCTGCGGGCGATCCCCTCGCTTCGTCGCCGCATCCGGATCGTCGCGACGCTCGGGCCATCCACCGTTCAGCCGATCGTCATGTCACGGCGGCGCCTGACCCAGGCGCAGCGCGCCGCGCTGGTGATGGGGCTGCTGTCGCTGTCGGAGGTGCCATCGGCCGCGCCGATCCTTCATGCCGCCGGCATCGACCGCTTCGTCCGCGTCGAGACCAGCGACTACGACGACATCCGGACGATGCTGGCCGCGGTTCGATCGGCGGGGATGCTTCCGGCGTGGTGGGATGAGCGATGGCGATCCGAGCTCGACGGCTCCGCCGGCGAGGATCAGGCCTGGTCGACCACCGGCTTGACCTCGCCGATCCAGCGTTCGAGCGTCTCATCGTCGTAGGGCGCGGCCAGCTCGGCGAGGAACGTCGCGAACCCGATGTCGCGACACGCGATCATCTTCTCCGCGATCTGCTCCGGTGTGCCGACCCAGAACGTGTCGTCGTCCTCTACGTCGGACATCGGCGTGCGGTTGTCAGGTGAGGCGCTGACCGGGGCTGGCGCCGAACTCGATGCCATGCTCGACGTGCTCGAGCTCGAACCAGGCGCCGCCGATGCCGAGGACGGCGCGACCGCCACTCAGGTGGTCGATGGTCGCAACCGACTTGGCGACCAGGCCCGGATTCCGGAACGTGTTGGCGCCCACCAGCAATCCGAGCTTCACGCGCGCCGTGACCTTGGCCCACGCGGCGAGGGTGGCGTAGCCTTCGAAGGTCGGCTGATGCGGATCGCCGAAGATCGCGTGGAGATCAGCGCCGCATCGGCAAGTCAGTCGAGATGCTACGCCAAGTCCGCGCCCGCTAGGACGGTAGCGTGCGCGTAGGACCGATGCTGCCCGAGTCGGCAGCCCACGCCCGGTCCTCTCGATCGTTGTACGCTCCAGCCAACACCGGCACGGAAGGCTTCGCATCTTGCCTACAACCCATTTGTGAGTCACCGCAGGACAGGTGGGAACGGGCCGCCAGATCCGTTTGCCGGCAGGCGCCGCAAGATCGCACCGTTCGTCATTCCGCCGCATCCCGGTCCAACCGCGTCGCCCGCCGAGCTGACCAGCTACGCCAACGCCAAAGCGGCGAGCCTCAACCAGCACGTGATCGGCTATGGCGATCTGGCAGAGAGCGAATGGGCGGCGCTCGGCCTGGAGGCACCCGACATGTCGGAGGCGCGTCGTCATCGACTGAATCGGATCCGGGCCGAGCTCCGGTCGCGAGATCTGGCCGGCGTCGTCGTCTACGACCCGCTCAACGTCCGCTATGCGACCGACTCGACGGACATGCAGCCATGGTGCGCCCACAACGCCGTGCGCTACGCCTTCGTCGCGACCGAGGGTCCGGTGATCCTCTGGGATTTCCACAATTGCGAGCATCTGTCCTGGCACCTCGAGCTGGTCGATGAGATCCGTCACGGCACGCCGTGGTTCTACTACGAGGCAGCCCAGCACACCGCCGAACGGGTCCGGCGCTGGGCGGCCGAGATCGCCGACGTCGTCGCAACCCACGGCGCAGGAAGTCGACGCCTGGCTGTCGATCGAATCAATCCCGAGGGCGTCGCCGCGCTGGCCACCCACGGCATCGAGATCGTCTCCGGCGAGGAGGTGATGGAGCACGCTCGGACGGTCAAGTGCGCCGACGAGCTGAAGGCAATGCGCCGCGCGATCGCCGCCTGTGAAGCCGCAATGCGGAGAATGGAGCTCGCCCTCACGCCCGGCATGGCCGAGATCGACCTGTGGGCTGTCCTTCATGCCGAGAACATCCGTCGCGGCGGCGAATGGATCGAGACCCGTCTGCTCACCTCCGGGCCGCGAACAAATCCCTGGTTCCAGGAATGTTCGGCCCGGGTGATCGAGCCAGGCGATCTCGTCGCGTTCGACACGGACCTCATCGGTGCGTACGGCTATTGCTGCGACATCTCACGAACCTGGTTGGCCGGAGGTGGCCGGCCAACCGACGAGCAGCGGACGCTCTACGCGATGGCCGACGAGCAGATCGCCGCGAATACGGAGCTCCTCCGGCCAGGGCGGACGTTTCGGGAGCTCGCGCTCGCCGCGGCGAGCCTACCCGCCGACTATCTGCCCAACCGCTATTCCGTCCTGTTCCACGGTGTTGGGCTGTGTGACGAGTACCCGTCGGTGCCGTATCCATCCGATTGGGAGCGATCCGGCTACGACGGCATCCTGGAGCCGGGGATGGTCGTTTGCGTCGAGAGCTACGTCGGCCAGCACGGCGGAGCGGAGGGTGTCAAGCTCGAAGACCAGGTTCTCATCACCGAGAATGGCCACCAACGATTGTCGACGTATCCGCGCGACGAACGCCTGTCGGCGAGCGGCTGACAGGGACGCCGATGCCTATTGGGCGGAAGCGGAGACGAGCCGCTCGATCGCGTCGAGGTGCTCGTGGCGATGAACGGACCGATCCAGCAGACTGTTCCACCCTGCCGCGAGCAGCGCCTCGACGGCGTTGTCCGCCAGGGATGCGATAACGCCGTCGACCTCATCGGCGGCGGCAAGCGCCATGCGCGTCGCGTCTCGCGCAGGAATGACCGACCACCCCGGGACCGACGCGTCGTTGACGAGATCTGCCAGACCCAGGTCAAGCACCGCCGGCGTACGTTGCTGTGATCGAAGGGCGTGCTCCCAGCGCTCCTTGACGAACCGATCCCAGAAGGCCATGTGGACGAGCAGAACGCCACTCGTCCACGGACCATCGATCGTCGCTGTGAGCAGGTCATCAGCCAGTGCGTCGATCACCTGTTGCAGCCGGAACCGAGATCGCTCATTGCGTTCAATGTGGGGCCGTATGGGCATCGGTCTACTCCGGTCGGACTCTTATGGTATCTCGAGCACAATGAGCGCGGGGACAAGGCGAGTCATCTCTTTGAAGGACAACAGCCGCAAATCAGTCTGGCACGACTGCGGACCCGCCGAGGCCCAGCCCGTGTAACATTCCGGCCATGTGCGGACGCAGTGAGAGAGGTTAACCAGAGATGGCGAAGGTCCTGTGTGTCCTATATGACGATCCGGTGGACGGGTATCCAAGCTCCTACGCTCGAGACGGGATCCCCGAGATTGAGCGCTACCACAACGGTCAGACGACGCCGACGCCACAGGGCCTGGATTTCACGCCGGGCGAGCTTCTGGGCAGCGTTTCCGGTGAGCTCGGGCTGCGGCGCTTCCTCGAGGATGGCGGGCATACATTCGTCGTGACGTCCGACAAGGAGGGACCGGACTCGGTGCTCGACCGCGAGCTTCCCGATGCCGATGTCGTCATCTCGCAACCCTTCTGGCCCGCCTACATGACGGCCGAACGGATCGCGA
>JBPCOK010000081.1:0-24919 GCA_051000335.1 Candidatus Limnocylindria bacterium
CCGCTCCAGGTCGACCACGAGGTCCGCCGGCCGCGTGGTGAGGTAGAAGAGGGTGACCGCGCCGCTGATGGCCAGGATGCGCACCAGGATCTCGAGCGCGAATGCCAGGCCCTCGGCCGTGGCGACGATGGGGCCGATGCGGAGCAGGACGCTCTGGCCGCCCGGGAAGAAGAACAGGTTGACAAGGAAGGCGGAGCTGGCGATCGGCAACGCGAGGAGCAGCGCGGTGCGGATGAGCCGGCCCACCACGCGCGCCACCACCGCCGGCAGGATGACGGCGACCGCCACCAGGATGATCGGGCCGACCAGTCCGCCCAGCACCACCGCCGCAATGGCGGTGACGGTTGCCAGGGTCGCCTTGGTGAGCGGGTTGAGTCGGTGAAACGCGCTTGGACCGGGCTGGCCCACGAAGTCGGGGACGCCCCGGTCGGGGGCGGTCGCGTCGGTCAGGCCGTCGCCCCCCGCCACTCGCCCTCCTCGACCTGTTCCACCTCCCCCTCCTCGATCAGCCGCTCACCCTGCGGGAAGCGAGCCTTCGTGCGGCGCGCCATTGCGCTCACGATGAGGTAGACCACGAAGAACGTGACCAGCTTGTCTACCGGATCAGACAGGAGGCCCTGCTGGAACGTCGCCGTCTGCAGGTCGGCACCGGCCTGGCGGAAGGCGGCCACCAGGAAGTCGGTACCGCCGCCGGTTACGCCGCCGAAGACGTTTGCGCCGATGGGCGCGCTGATGAGCGCCGCGATCAGGCCCGTGACCACTCCGGCAACGGTGACGTAGGCCACTGTCAGGTCACGTCGGATGAAGAGCAGGGCCGCAAAACCAACCACGAACGCCACGAAGATCAACCCCACAAGCCAGCCAAGGATGGTGAAGAGCAGGTTGTCGTTGTCGGGATTGAAGAACTCGAAGGTCGTGCCGTAGAAGCGGGTGTAGGCGTACACGCCCAGGCCGATCACGATCGCCAGCGCGATCAGCCCCCCGATCGCCAGCTCAACAGGGCTGCGGTTCGGCCGCGGTCGGAGCCAGCCGGCTCGTCCTGCAAGGCCCGCCAGCACCCCGATGACCACCGCCACGATGCCGAACGCCGCCGCAGGCCCATTCTGGAAGGGCGGCGGGATCACGTACGTCCACAGCGTGTTGGTGAGGAAGCCGGTCAGCGCTCCCGCGACCGGCCCGGCAAGGGCGCCGACCAGGATGGTCCCGATGCTGTCGAGGTAGATGGGAAGCTTCAACGCGTTGGCGACGGTGGCGCCCAGGATGATGTTGATCGCCACCGCGATCGGCATGAGCACGATGGTGCGCGTATCGAACTGCGACGCGATCGACGCGAAGCCGCCCGTCTGCGCGTACTCCACAGCCGCGTAGACCAGGAAGGCCATGACCAGGGCAATGGCGCCGATGAGGGCGAACGAGTTGGCACCCTCGGTGTCGAAGAAGTTGCCGGTGTCGATGCCGGTCCCGAAATTCCCGATCGTGACGATCCCGATGAGGATGACGATTGAGAACGCCGCGAGGGCGGCGATCCAGCGGACGACCATTGTTGAGCCTCCTCTGTCTGTGGCCTCGTGGTCAGCTGTAGGGGGCGCCGACGGCGCGTCCGAGGCGCGTGATGAGCTCCGCCTTCATGCCGTCGGCGTCGATGGCGGTCGCGACCGAGACCGGCGGTCGATCGTCGGCATCGGTGCGGTGGAGGCTGCCCGCCAGGTACGGATCCGAGCTCGTGTCGCAGGCGAGCGTCTCTTCCACGACTTCCGTGACCAGGTCGGGCCGCAGCAGCGAGCCGATCAGGGTCACCGGGTCATGCAGGTACGCGCCGTCGATACCATCGGCCTGCCTGTGGAAGCCGACGTAGAAGCGCACTGCGTCGCGGACGATGCCGGCCAGGTGCGTGTCCGGCAGCTCGCGGAGGTCCTCCATGGTGAAGATGATGTCCTGGGTCGCGTCGAGCGGGAAGATGCGGTGCAGGGCACCGGCGCGCAGGCACGTCTCGGCCGCCTCCGGATCGACGCAGGCGTTCCACTCGCCGGTCTCGGTCGTGTTGCCGCGCTCCTCGAGCGTGCCCCCCATCCAGATCACCTCCCGGGTCCCGCCGGACAGGTCCACGCCGTGCTGGACCGCGGCGGCCAGGTTGGTGAGTGGCCCGAGAGCCACGATCGACACCTCGCCCGGATGGCGGCTGACGTGCGCGCCGAGGTACCGGCTGGCGGGAATCGCGGTGTACTCGGTCGTGCCGAGCTGGCGGTCCTCGCCGCGCAGCTCGACGTACCCGGTGCCGGTCGGCCCATGGGTGTCGGGCGCGGTGCGCAGCCGGCGCTGGAGCGGCCGCGCGGCGCCGATGCTGACCGGGACGTCACCGCGTCCCACCATGCGCAGGATCTTCCCGGTGTTGCGCGCCACGTGATGGATCTCGACGTTGCCCGCGACGCACGTCACGCCGCGGAGGTTGACCTCGGGGCTCGTGGCCGCGATGAGCAGCGCGATCATGTCGTCGATGCCGGTATCGACGTCCAGGATCAGCGGGCGTGGCTGGGGTGGGGTAGCGCTCTCGGCGTCCATCGGCCGCCTATGGTAATCGCCAGCCGCCCGCCTGACCGACCTTCGTTGTCAGTGGCCGATCGAGCTGCTCGCTGATGTAGCGCGCCGCAGCCAGGACCCCATCCAGGTCGGCGCCATGCGACAGTCCCTCGTGGTCGAGCAGGTACACGAGGTCCTCGGTCGCCAGGTTGCCGGCCGCGCCCGGCGCGTAGGGGCAGCCGCCGGTTCCGCCGGTCGAGCTGTCGAAGCAGCGGATGCCGAGCTCCAGCGCCGCGGACACGTTCGCCAGGGCGGTCCCACGCGTGTCGTGGAAGTGCATCGCGAGGCGATCGGCGCCGATGCCGGCTCCCAGCAGCGCATGGACCACGCGCCGCACGTCCGCCGGCGTCGCCACCCCGATCGTGTCCCCGATGCTGAGCTCGTCCACCCCAAGGCGCAGCAGCTCCTGCGCCACGCCGACGACGGCCGCCTCATCCACCTCGCCCTGGTATGGACAGCCGAAGGCGGTGCTGACATAGCCACGGGTCCACCATCCGAGCTTATGCGCTCGCGACATCACCGGGGCGAAGGCGTCGATGGATTCGGCGATCGACATGTTGATGTTCGCCCGTGTGAATGCCTCGGACGCCGCCGTGAACACGCACGCCGCATCGGCGCCCGCGGCCTCCGCACGCTCCATCCCCTTCGCATTGGGGACGAGCACCGGGTAGCGCACGCCCGCATGCCGGTCGAGTCCGCGCATCAGCTCATCGGCGTCGGCGAGCTGCGGGATCGCGCGCGGTGACACGAAGCTCGTGGCCTCGATCTGCCGGATTCCTGCATCGGCGAGGAGATCGATGAAGCGCAGCTTCGCCTCGAGCGGGATCGGGGCAGCCTCGTTCTGCAGGCCGTCGCGAGGGCCGACCTCGTAGATCCGGACGTCGCGTTCAGCCATCGCCGTCATGGTACGGGGCGATCTCGGCCAGGACGTCTCCGCGCTGCACCTGCTGCCCCTCCTCGGCGCGGAGCCCGACGAGGGTTCCATCCACCGGCGCCAGGACCGCGTGCTCCATCTTCATTGCCTCGATCACGACCAGCGGCTGATGCGCCGAGACAGCATCGCCCTCGGCCGCGCGGACGGCGATGACCCGTCCCGGCATCGGAGCGACCAGGACAGCCGCCCCATCGCCTTCGGCCTCGGCATGCGCCACGGCCGATTCGACCGACGGAGGCGGCGCGAGCTCGAAGCCGATCGATTGGCCATCGACGTCGACGTGCGCGGTCGCACCGTCGACGGCCACGGCGGGCACGGGCTCCGACTGGGTCGTGGTTACCGCCACGGCTCGTTCGACGGAATCGAGGCGCACGCGTCGCACCGACGGGCCATTGAGCCGCCATCCACCGGCCCACGGGTCGTCGGTTGCGGGAGTGAGGGCGCGCGCCGCGGCAGCCCAATGCGCATGCGATGCCTCCGGCGGCCCGGGCAGATCGAGGGTGCCGATGGTGTCGGTCCGGATCTCGCCCCGGCGCATCCGGGGATGATCCAGCAGCCAGCGCAGGAATCGCACGTTGGTGCGTACCCCGAGGATCGTGGTGGCCTCGAGCGCGGAACTCAGGCGGCGGAGGGCCGCGGCGCGGGACGGTCCATGGGCGATGACCTTGCCAAGCATCGGATCGTAGCGGTCGGTCACCTCGTCTCCGGGATCGACACCGGCGTCGATCCGGATGCCGTCCGGCCACGTGATCGCGAGCAGGCGTCCGGTGGCCGGTAGGAAGCCGGACTCGGGATCCTCGGCGTAGAGGCGCGCCTCGATCGCGTGGCCGTCGAGCGCCGGCGATGCATCGAGGCCGATCTCGGCCAGCGTCGCGCCCGCGGCGATCCGGATCTGGTCGGCGACGAGATCGCGTCCGGTGACCTCCTCGGTCACCGGGTGCTCGACCTGCAGCCGGGTGTTCATTTCGAGGAAGAAGAACTCTCCGGCGTCGGTGAGCAGCATCTCCACCGTCCCGGCGCCGACGTAGCCGACCGCCGACGCGACGTCCAGCGCCGCGCGCCCCATCCTCTCGCGCAGCTCCGGTGTCATCGACGGCGCCGGGGCCTCCTCGATGATCTTCTGGCTTCGCCGCTGCGCGCTGCAGTCACGTTCCCCGAGATGGATCCCGTGGCCATGACCGTCGAACAGCACCTGGATCTCGACGTGCCGCGAGCCCCCGAGGTAGCGCTCGAGCACGAGCCGATCGTCACCGAACGAGCGCCGGGCCTCGCGTCGTGCACCGGCCAGCGCGTCCGGAAGCTCGGCCGATGACGTGACGACGTGCATGCCCTTGCCACCACCGCCCGCGGACGGTTTGACGAGGAGCGGGTAGCCGATCGCGTCGGCGGCGTCGATGAGAGCCGGGTCATCCTGTGCGGAACCGTCGTAGCCCGGCACGGTCGGCACGCCGTGCTCGGCCGCCAGCTGCCGCGCCGACGCCTTGTCACCCATCGCCGAGATGGCGGATGCGGGCGGGCCGATCCAGACCAGCCCAGCCTCACTGACCGATCGCGCGAACTCCGCATTCTCGGCCAGGAATCCGTATCCGGGATGGATGGCATCGGCTCCGAGGCGCCCCGCTTCACCGAGGATCGCGACTGCGTCCAGGAATGACGGCACGGTTCCGACGGCGTCGACGCCCGTTGGATTCGGATCGCCATCGGCGCGCAGGCCGATGACCCCGATGCCCCTCGCATGCGCGGCGCGCGCCACGCGTCGGGCGATCTCGCCGCGGTTCGCGATGAGCAGGCGGGTGACACGGTCGCGCGTCGCGGGCCCCGAGCTCGTGGCGTCCGCCACCTCATGCAGCGAGCCGCGGGACACCCGCATCCGGCCACCCACGCGCATCCCGGTCAGCCGTCCACTCGACAGCCAGCGCTGGACGGTGCGGACCGTGACCCCGAGCTCGTCGGCCACTTCCCGTGGTGTCAGTGTGTCGTCCACGTCGCGATTGTCGCAGGCTAGTAGGTCACGTGAATCGACCGGTCCGCGGCGTCGATCCGCATCAGGCCGCCGTACGGAACAATCCACTGCGGGTCGGTATGGCCGATGTCCAGGCCGAAGACGATCACGATTCCCGGTGCGTATGCCTCGGCTGCCCGAATGACGGCATCCCGCTGGGCGTCGACGTACGCGACACGCTGCGCGTCCGTCCGCGGCGACTCCCGGCTCGAGGCCTTGGGTCTGCCGACAACGAGTGCGGAACATTGCCCGAGGAGGCCGCGCTCCCCCATGTTGCGCAGCATCCGATGCACGTCGCCCGCGGCCGGCATCTCCTCGGAGGTCTCGATGACGAAGATGCAGCCCTCGTAGTCGTCAACCGGCCGCATCCATCGTCCGGCCGCCAGGATCCAGTGAAGGACTTCGAGGTTGCCGCCCCAGGTCGGGCCCTCGATCACGTGTGCCGGGCCGTGCCACGACCACCCGTCGCTCAATCGCGCGGGAGGCGCCGTGGTGAGCGATTCCGGATCGTCCCACGCGATCTCATCTTCGCTGAACTCGTCGACGGGCCGAATCTCCACGACGTCGTTGGAGAATAGCGCGTGTCGCAGCGAGCCAATGGAGATGGGGTGGAGCGCGCCTCCGCGACCCAGGTGAACCATCGTCGAGCCGCCATGGAATCCGACGATCCCGAGGTTCCACAGCCAGTTCAACAGGTTCGTGTTGTCGCTGTAGCCGAAGAACGGCTTCGGATTGGCGGCAACGACCCGGGCATCGAGATGGGGCAGGACCGTCAGCTGATCGTCGCCGCCGACGGTCGCGAACACAGCCCGGATCCGCGGGTCCGCGAATGCGGACATCAGGTCGGCGGCCCGGGATCGCGCGTCCGCCCCGAGCCTACGCGTCGTCGGGTACTCGACCGGGATCAGGCCGAGCTCATCACGGATGCGTCGCATCGCGAGCTCGTGCAGGTCGGGGAAGATCGCCGGGCCCGCCCACGAGGGTGACACGATCGCCACCCGGTCGCCGCGCACTGGCTTCGGCGGAACAACGAGTGCCGGCCGCACGAGCCTACCCGTTCCAGCTCGGCGATCGCTTCTCGACGAAGGCGCGCAGGCCCTCCTGTCCCTCCTCGGACGTCCGCTGCTGGGCGATGTGCCGCGGGGTATGCCGGCGCGCCTCGACCGGTCCGAGATTCGACAGCTCGCGGACGAGCGCCTTCGCCGCGCGTGCGGCGGTCGGGCCGGCCGAGCGAACCTCTGCGAGCACGCCATCGATCATCACGTCCAGCGTCGGCTCGTCGGCCGCGATCCCGTGAACGAGGCCTATCGCGCGAGCCCGATCTGCATCGAAACGCTGGCCGGTGGCGAACAGCGCGCGCGCGTGCGACATCCCGATCTTCGGGATGACGAAGGTGCTGATGACCGCCGGGATGATGCCGAGCTTCGTCTCGGTGAAGCCGAACGTCGCGCCGGCAGTTGCGAACACGATGTCACTCACGGCACACAGCCCCATGCCCCCGCCCAGCGCCGCGCCCTGGACCCGGGCGACCACCGGCACGGGGCAGCGATCGATGGCATCGAACATGGCCTGCATCGTCGACGCATCTCGCTCGTTGACCTCGAGTGACAGGCCGATGGCGGCGCGCATCCACTCGACGTCGGCACCGGCACAGAACACGGTCCCGGCGCCCGCCAGCACCACGGCGCGCAGGGTGTCGGCCGGCTCGGTGGCGAGACCGTCGAAGGTCGATCGGAGCTCCGCGATCAGCTCGGCATTGAAGGCGTTGCGCACCTCGGGACGCGAGAGCGTGACGCGGGCCGTGGTGCCGTCGCGGACGACCGTGAGTCCGCTCATCGGCCTCGTCTCCGCGTGTGGAACGGCTCGGCGACGGCGCGGACCTGCCCGAGCATCGGCTCCTCGAGCCATACGACATCGGTGTCGTCAGGAACGTCGACGGTCGCTGCGGCTCCCGGCTCACCCACCAGGCCGAGGAGGAGTCGAGGCCGCCCATCGCTGCCGTCGATCTCCGCGAGGTAGGCGGCGTCGACCCCGGTCGGGCCCAGCGCGGCGGCGAGACCTGCCTCGAGCGCACGGGTATCGCGGCCTGGCAATCGGATTCGGATCGACGTGCGGGCGGTCGGCTGGAAGAGCGGGTCGCCCGATCCGGGCAGCCGGCCGGCAGCCAGTGTCGCCAGCTCATCGGCGTCGAATCGATAGGGGACCGGGCCCGCCGGATCCATGACGGCCGGGATCCCCGCGGCCGCCAGGTTGGCGACGGCGATGCGCGCCGGCAGGGGCAGGTTGCCCGTGTTGGCCGGTGCCCACGCCGCGAGCGCGCCGATCGACCCGAACACGACGCTCACCGGCTGACCTTCCGCTTCCTGCGCGAGCATCACGCTGATCTCGACCTGCTCGTCGTCGTTCACCGCCGACGCCAGGGCGTCCTTTGCTTCCTGGCCATGCTCCGGCGGCACCGGCAGCAGCAGCGTCCCACTCATCAGCGTTCGATAGAACTCGTCGAGCATGTGGCGCTCCCCGCCACGCTCCTCGACCTCGCGCGCAGCGAGCATCGCCTCAAACAGGTTCGCCGCGCTCGTCTCCAGGGAGCCGGACGGCGTGCTTCGGTCGTGCGAGCCCGGAGCGGGCCGATCGGTCTGAGTCATGGGTCCGGTGAGCGTAGCCGATGCTGGTAGCATCGTCCTCATGATCCAGGGCATCGATCACCTGGTCATCGTCTGCGCCGATCCCGACGCGGCGGCGGCCGACCTCGAGTCCACCGTGGGCCTGACGGCCAGCGGTGGAGGCCGGCACGCCGGCATGGGGACGTTCAACCGCATCGTCTGGCTCGCCGATGGCAGCTACCTCGAGCTCATCGGCATTGACGACGCCGCCGCCGCGCGCAACAGCCCGGTGGGGTCGGCGGCGCTTGGCACGCTCGAGTCAACCGGTGAGGGGCTCGCCACCTGGGCGCTGCGGGTCGACGATCTCGAGCTGGCGGTCGCGTCGCTGGCGGAGGGCTCGTTCGGACCGGTGGTGCACGGCAGCCGGACCCGTCCCGACGGCGAGGCGGTGGAGTGGTGGACGGCCATGCCGGAGACGCCGCTCGCTCCCGATGCCACCCCGTTCCTGATCCAGCATGCCTACGTCGGGGCCGAGTGGAGCCACGCGGCCCTCGCCGATCGCGCCGCATTCCAGCACCCGATCGGATCGCCGGTGGGACTCGCGCGCCTCGACCTCGCCGCGACCGACCCTCCCGGGCGGGCCGCCACCTTCCACGAGCATCTCGACATCGACGTCTGGGCGGTTGCCGACCTCGCGGTCGCCGAGATCGGTCGCCACATCGTGCGGTTCGTTCCCCGTCGCGAGATGGCGGTTCCCGCGGTGGTGACTCTCGCCGCCGACATCGAGTCACCGCGGACCGCCGATCTGCTCGGGCTGCGCTTTGACATCGAGCGCGCCGAGCTTCCCGTGCCCGAGCCGCATCGGGCCTAGCCGGTGCGGATCGGTCGGAGCGGGATCACATCCGGTATAGGCTGAACCCCGGGTCGGGGATCGGCGCATTGAGCGCGGCGGAGATGCCCAGTGCGAGCACACGTCGCGTGTCCATCGGGTCGATCACCCCGTCGTCCCACAGCCGCGCGGTGGAGTGGTAGGGCGAGCCCTCCCGCTCGTACTTCTCGAGGATCGGCGCTTCGAAGGCGTCGCGGTCGTCATCGGTCGCGAATCCGCCGCGCACGGTCGACAGGACGCGCGCCGCCTGCTGTCCGCCCATCACGCTGATCCGGGCGTTCGGCCACATCCACAGTTGCCGGGGACCGTAGGCCCTCCCCGCCATGCCGTAGTTTCCGGCCCCGAAGCTGCCACCGATGATGATGGTGAACTTGGGCACGTTCGTCGTGCTCACCGCGGTGACGAGCTTCGCTCCATCACGCGCGATCCCGCCGGCCTCGTACTCGCGGCCGACCATGAAGCCGGTGATGTTCTGGAGGAAGACCAGCGGGATGCGCCGCTGGCTGGCGAGCTCCACGAAATGCGCTCCCTTGCGCGCCGATTCGCCGAACAGGATCCCGTTGTTGGCGATGATGCCGACCGGATGGCCGTGGATGTGGGCGAACCCGGCGACGAGCGTCTCCCCGTATCGCTCCTTGAACTCGTGGAAGTCGCTGCCGTCCACGAGTCGGGCGATCACCTCCCGGACGTCGTAGCCCTGACGAGCATCGGCAGGGATGACGCCGTAGAGCTCGTCGGCCGAGGCCGCCGGCTCCTCGACCGGCCGGATGTCCCATGGCGGATCGGGCTTTCGCCAGGCCAGGTTCGCCACGATCTGGCGCCCGATGGCCAGCGCATGCTCGTCATCGAGCGCGTAGTGATCGGCGACGCCGGACTGGACGGTGTGCACATCGGCCCCGCCGAGCTCCTCGGCCGTCACGACCTCGCCGGTGGCGGCCTGGACGAGCGGCGGTCCGCCGAGGAAGATCGTGCCGGTACCCTTCACGATGACCGTCTCGTCCGACATGGCCGGGACATAGGCCCCGCCCGCCGTGCAGCTGCCCATCACCAGGGCGACCTGCGGAATGCGCCGTGCGGAAAGCTGGGCCTGGTTGAAGAAGATCCGGCCGAAGTGCTCTCGGTCGGGGAAGACCTCGTCCTGGAGCGGCAGGAAGGCGCCGCCGGAGTCGACGAGATACAGGCATGGCAGCCGATTCTCGAGCGCAACCTCCTGGGCACGCAGGTGCTTCTTCACCGTCATCGGGTAGTAGGTGCCGCCCTTGACCGTGGCGTCGTTCGCCACGACGACGCATTCCACGCCCTCGACGCGCCCGATGCCAGTCACGACGCCCGCGCCGGGCGCATCGCCGCCGTAGAGGCCCGTCGCCGCCAGTGCGGAGAGCTCGAGGAAGGCGCTTCCCGGATCGATGAGCCGATCGATCCGCTCACGCACCGGCAGCTTCCCGCGCTCGCGATGGCGCGTAATGGATCGTTCGTCCCCTCCTGCCCCGCGCGCTGTCAGCTCCAGCGTCCGCGATCGCAGATCATCCACGAGGCCGCGCATGGCATCGGCGTTGGCGCGGGCTGCGTCGGAGCCGGGATCGATCGTGGTTCTGAGGAGGGACATGGCGGGGATTATCGCCCGTGCACCCGCCCGCTCGTGTCATCGGCTCGTGCGCACCCCACCGGGAACGAGGGCGAGCACCCGCCCCCGGGAGGGTCGTCAACTCCCTCGGGCTAGGCGAGCGCGAGGAGCGGGACGATCTGGGCCACGTGGGCCGCATTGACGATCACGACACTGACGACGTGCTCGAATGGCTGCTCGCCGCTGTGGAGGATGTAGGCGTCGGTCAGGGGGATGAACGAGTGATTTCGGAGCAGATGGAGGTTGACTTCCACACCGGGGGCCAGGTGGACGTTGCCGGTGACGCTGAATTCCCCGGCCACGAGGGCCGCTCGGCGCAGCCGGCGGTGGAGCCGGAGCTGCCGGCTGGCTCGCCATTCGGGAGGCATCGCGAGGATGACCTGCGCGGTGGGCAGGCTCTCCCATTCGCCGCCGTCGGACTCGGCCGCGGCGGCATCGTCGGGTGCGCCCGGACTCGGACGCCAGAGGCGCAGCTCGTCCTGGCTGCTCAGCAGGTCCGTCACCCGCCGTCCCTGTGCGTCGATCCATGCCACGATCCGCGCGTCAGCGGTGTAGAGCTCGATGGGCGCGAGCTCCTGGGCCGCGGCGAGAGCCGCGCTCCCCTGCGTGGCTGATGGGCCGGGGCCACGGCGCCAGTTCCAGAACGTCACGTTGCCTCCTGATGAAGGATTGGCCGCACGGGCACGTGCGCGGCCACCCGACGGTACGCCTGGCCGACCTCATCACCAACGGGTCGATAGTCCTGCCCTGCACCGTGCCGGTATCGTGCCCCGATGATCGAATTCGACGACTTCACCCGGGTCGACATGCGGGTCGGCCGCATCCTCGAGGCGCGACCGTTTCCGGCCACGAGGAAGCCCTCGTACCAGCTGCGCATCGACTTCGGCCCGGAGATCGGTGAGCGGGTCAGCTCCGCACAGCTCACCGTGACCTACCCCGACCCCGAGTCGCTCGTCGGCCGCCAGGTCGTGGCCGTGATCAACTTCCCGCCGCGGCGCATTGCCGGATTCAGCAGCGAGGTCCTCGTCCTCGGAGCAATGGGCGCCTCCGGTGCGGTGCACCTGCTGCGGCCCGAGCCGGGGTGCGCTGAAGGACTGCGCATCGGTTGATGTCCGGGCGATCAGGCGCGATACTCGGAGCAGATCGGTCGGAGCGCGACTCCCGTCCGTCCGCCCGCGCGGCAACAGTCCGCGCGCCCGTCGCTCATGGCTCGAAGGGAGCCTCAACGCACATGTCCGCAGCCAACGCACCCGCGTCCGTCCTCGTCTCGACAACCTGGGCACACGAGCATCTCGACGATCCCCAGGTCCGCTTCCTCGAGGTGGACGTCGACACCGATGCCTACGACACCGGCCATCTTCCCGGTGCGACCGGGATCAACTGGCAACACCAGCTCACCGATCCGGACATGCGCGACCTGGCCAGCCGGGAGCAGCTCGAATCCCTCCTGCGCGGCGCAGGCATCGACGACGACACCACGATCGTCCTGTACGGCGACAACCACAACTGGTTCGCGGCCTGGGCGTACTGGCAGCTGCGATACCAGGGGCTTGACAACGTCCGGCTGCTCGACGGCGGAAGGGCGAAGGTCGAAGCCGATGGACTGCCACTGACGACGGACGCCCCGTCACACGTCGCCGGGTCCATCACGCTGCCACAGGAGACTCGGGAGGAGCTGCGCGCCTATCGTCAGGAGGTGATCGATGGGATCGGTGGATCGGATCGCGATCTCGTCGACGTCCGCTCGCCCGAGGAGTTCCGCGGCGAGCTCTCCGCACCGGCGCATTTGCCGCAAGAGGCCGCACAGCGACGGGGGCACATCCCCGGGGCCGTGAACGTTCCATGGTCGACGGCCGTGGCCGATGACGGGACGTTCAGACCGATCGACGAGCTCCGCGAGCTCTACGGGTCGAAGGGCGTCTTGGGTGACGACGAGATCGTGGCGTACTGCCGCATCGGCGAGCGATCGAGCCATACGTGGTTCGTGCTGCACGAGCTGCTTGGCTTCGGCAACGTGCGCAACTACGACGGCTCGTGGACCGAGTACGGCTCGCTGGTGGGCGTCCCGATCGAGAAGTCGCCGGCATCGGCATCTTGAGCGAGGCTCCGTCGGCGACATCGCTGGTGGGTCCGGCGCCCGACGGGATGCCGGATCCGGCCATCGCGCCACCCCAGCTGGCCCGGAGTGGCGATCCGTTCGCGGCGCTGCGCGTCGTGCATTTCGTCTCGCGCCTGCGACGGAACGAATCTCTCCAGGTGCGGGACGTGGTCGCGTCCCTCAACGCGGAATATCTCGACTGGTACTTCAACGAGAAGGTGGTGCTCGCCGAGCTCGTGCAGCTCCAGGCCAACTGGTCGATCAGCTTCCATGGCGATGATCGAATCGTCCTCGATCGCAACGAGCGAGGCCACACGCTCCTCATCATCGACTCGACCAAGATGACCACGTTTCTCGTCAACGAGGCGAAGCGCCTGGCGGAGGCGTGCAACGAGGAGCTTCGACGCTTCACGCTGGGTGACGGCATCTCAGCCGACAACTAGCCCCGCAGCTGATCCAGGTTCGAGTCCTGGCCGATGAGGATGAGCTCGTCGCCCTCGTTGACCCGCTCGTCGCGCGCTGGATTGACGAAGACCTGCTTGCCACGACGCAGGGCGATCGGCGTGAGGCCCATGCGGGCCTTCAGGTCAAGCTCGCCCAGCGACTTGCCGATGAACGACTTCGGCGGGCGGATCTTCTCGATCCCGAAGCTGGGTGCCACGTCGAGATAGTCGATCACGTTCGGGACGTTGAACGAGTGCGCGAGGCGCAGGCCGGTCTCGAGCTCGGGAAAGACGACGCGGTCCGCGCCGACCCTGGCCAGGATCTCGCCATGGAGCCTGCTGCCCGCCTTCGCGATCACGTTGCTGACCTCGAGCCGCTTGAGGACCATGGTCGCGAAGATCGACGGTTCGGCATCGCTGCTGATGGCGACGATCGCGGTACGGAAGTCGCCCGCACCGGCGCCGCGCAGGGCATCCTCGTCGGCCGCATCGAGCTGGAGGGCATGCGTGACGTCCGGGGCAAGGTCGTTCACGCGCTGCTCGCTGCGATCGATGGCCAGGACCTGGTGTCCGAGCCGCTCGAGCTCGCGGGCCACGGCCGAGCCGAACCTTCCGAGCCCGATCACGACCACCTGCTCTCCGGCCATCCTGCCTCCTTCGGGGATTCGGGCTGAAGCCTAGCCGATCCGGATCGACTCCACGGCCGGACGGTGCGTCACCGGCCGCGCCCGGGCCGCCAATGCCAGCACGAGGGTCAGTGGTCCGAGCCTGCCCACGTACATCGTGGCCGTGACGAGCAGCCTGGACGGTGTGTCGAGCTCGCTGGTGATGCCGGTGCTCGCGCCCACCGTCCCGGCCGCGGAGACCGCCTCGAACAGGGTCTCGACGAAGCGCGCGGGGTTCAGCACCGTCAGCACGAACGCCACCACGAACACCAGCCCGATGCTCAGGAGCACGACCGAGAGGGCCCGATACACGACCTGGTGCTGGATCCGACGTCCGAACGCCTCGGCGGATGGCTGACCTCGAACCGAAGAGACGATGGCGATGAGGAGCACCGAGAACGTCGTCACCTTGATCCCGCCCGCCGTCGACCCTGAAGCACCGCCGATGAACATCAGGGCCATGACGACGAACAGCGTCTGGTCGAGGAACGCGCTGGTGTCGAGGGCCGTGAAGCCGGCCGTGCGCAACGTGGCCGATTCGAACAGGGCATTGAGGGCGCGTTGCTCGGTCGGGAGCTGGCCGAGCGTCTCGGGATTCGTCCATTCCGTGGCACCGATGAGCACCGCGCCGAGAACGAGCAGGACCGCGGTCGTCAGCAGCACGACCTTCGTCTCGAGCGCGAAGCGCACCCAGCGTCGCTTCGTCAGCGCATCACCCACGATCGCAAACCCGAGCCCGCCGAGCACGAGGAGCATCCCGTGCGACAGGAGCACGACCCAGTCTTCACGGAATGGCGTGAGGCTCTGGAATCCGCCGGTCAGATCGAAGCCGGCGTTGTTGAAGGCGGAGACGGAATGGAACACGCCCCACCACAGGCCGAGGGGGTTGCCGACGCCGCCTGCCTCGCCACCGAGCGAGAAGCTGACCGCGAGCACCACGGCCCCGATTCCCTCGGCGACGAACGTGAAGATCGCGATCCGCTTCACGATCCACGTCACGTTGCCCAGCTGCAGGCCGCCGAGCGACTCCTGGACGATCACCCGGTTTCGCAGCGTCGTGCGACGCCCGACCACGAGCGAGAGAAGCAGCGTCGAGCCGGCCATGATGCCGAATCCGCCGGCCTGGATGAGCAGCATGATCACGACTTGGCCGAACGGGCTCCAGTGCGTGCCGGTGTCGAGGACGACGAGTCCGGTCACGCACGCCGCCGACGTCGCAGTGAACAGCGCGTCGACGAAGCTCGTCATCTCGCCGGACCGCGTGGCGAAGGGCAGCATGAGGAGGGCGGTGCCGATCGTGATGAGCACCGCGAACGCGGCCAAGAGGCTCGGCGCAGGCGACGGAGGCTTGCGGATCCGCTTCGGCGCGCGGACGGTGAACTCCTGCGGCTGCGTGCGCTGCACGCGAACGCGCTGGTCTCCGGGGCGCTTGCCCTGGACGGTCACTGGCTGGGGGGTCGACGA
The DNA here is from genome assembly GCA_051000335.1 of Candidatus Limnocylindria bacterium. Lineage (GTDB taxonomy): Bacteria > Chloroflexota > Limnocylindria > QHBO01 > QHBO01 > JACDBZ01. Next base: position 15,300 of record JBPCOK010000081.1, read on the forward strand.
CGGCGCATCACGCCGCTGACTGTACCGCGACGGCTCGGCGCGGCGGGGCGCTCGTCAGATGCGATCCGCGTCGGCTGCCTGGCCGACGGCCGCTCCTGTCGGCTCACCGCGGCGCGGTGCGACATCACCATCCGCGACCGGGATCGGAACGCGGCGAGGCTTCGGTCGGAATGGGCTCGTCTCGGGAACGACGTGACCGTCGGTCTCTTCGAGCGTGCCACCGCGGTATGCCTCCCAGACGGCCATGACGGTGTCGCGGTGCGGTCGGATGCGGCAATGCTCATCGCGGTTGCCCATCTCGTCGCAGTAGCCCAGTGGCACGCACTTCGGGACAAGGAAGCTTCCGAAGAACGGGCTGACCCGGAACACCTCGTGCCGAATCTGCTTGAACAGCTGGCGGATCTCCCACTGGGCCATGGTGCACAGCCGCAGGCCGCTCATGTGGATGAGCTGGCGCAGGTTCACCGTCATGATCAGGTTGGTCTGCATGGCGTTCGGGAAGATGAAGCGAGCATCCTCGGCCGGCACCTCGGCCTGGAGGAGCTGCCCGTACAGGTCGAGGTTCTCGTCCACGGCCTGCTGGAACCTTCCTGCCAGGTCATCGGGCAGGTCACCATTGGCGATCGAGTCGGGGACCGTGTAGCTGTCGCGCTTCTTGAAGCTGACGTAGCGCTGCGACTGCTGATCGAACGCGGTCCCGGCGCGATGACGAACCAGCTGGTGGCTGAGCGTCCGGGTGACGCCGCTGATGGCGAACGTGAAGTTCACGTGCTCGATGGTCGATCCGTGACCGGACTCCATCACCTTGCGGACGAGGTTCTGCTGCTTCTCGTCCGCGATCTGGCGGCTGACCGCCTTGTCCCAGATCTGGTCGGGGACCTGCTCCGAATAGCACGTCCGGCAGGCGGTGTAGATGATCGGGAGGTAGTACTCCTCGACGATCTCCTTCGTGGGGAAGATCAGCTTCGCGGAGAGGTCGGCGGACGTCGACGGCATGGTGGTTCGAGTCTACCAGCGGCATCCGCCGGCGGAACCCGATTATCCACAACATGTGGTGGTCACGCGTCAGGGATGTGTACATGTTGTGCACAACCACCCCACAACAACGGCTCAGGCGCCGGCGAGATCCTCGGGTCGATCGTCCGTTTCCGCGTCCGGAGCAGCGAGGCGGGACAATCCGTGCAGCCGATCGAGGGCGACCCGGTCGCCGCCATCCTCCTGAGCCCTGGCGAGCGCCTCATCGAGGCGAGCCATCAGCCGGTCGGCGTCGAGATCATCTCCGGCGTGCATGACCGAGATCCCCGCGCTGACGGTCACCGCCAGCGGGCGCGTCGCCAGCTGCACCGGGCGCTCGCCGATGCTGCGGCGCAGGGCGTCGGCGAACGTCGACGCACCGGCCGCCTCGGTATGGGGCAGCAGCACGAGGAAGGCGTCGCTCCCGATCCTCCCCAGCGCATCGGCCTCACGAACGCGCACCCGTGCCCGCAGGGCAACCTCGCGCAGGACGGCGTCACCGCCGTCGATTCCGTGGTCGGTGTTCACCTCGGCGAACCGATCCACATCGACGATCACCGCGGCGAAGGGGTGACGGTATCGGCGCGCCTCGGCGACCTCGAGACGCAGCCGGGCGAGAATCGCCGATCGGCTCGCGACCGCGGTGAGCTGATCGACGATCGACGCGTGCTCCAGCTCGGCCCGTTGGAGGTCGACCGTTCGGCGCGCCTGCAGCAGCTCCTCGATCGTCCCGCGCAGCTCTCGCCCCAGTCGCTCCGCGTCGCCGGTGAGCCCCGGATCGTGGAGGACGATGGTCAGCTGCTCGGCCTCGCGGTGAATCGTCACGTCGATGCCTCCGATCGGCGTCCGCTGGACCACGGTCTCGGTGGCGGCGGGCAGCTGGGAGAGCGTGATCCCGAGGAGATCCTCGAGGCGAGCCCCCGAGGTGCTTGCATCGATCCCCAGCAGGGCGGCGGCCGCCGGATTCCACGACCGTAGTCGCAGGAGACCGTCGAAGATCATGACCCCTTCACTGAGGTGCATGGCGAGCGACGGGGCCCGCATCGGGATCGGAGCCGGGACGCCATCGGCGGCGACGACCAACGAGCGGGCCTCAACCATGGCGGCGACGAGCAACGGGACGAGCGCGAGCGAGAGGTCCGCGCCGCCGGGCCGCTCGACGGCCAGGCCCATCGCCCCGATCGCCAGCAGTCCGGCGGGAATGCCGAGCGGCTGCGCGACCCCGATCACGGCCGCCAGCGCGGCGCCGGCTGCGGCGATCACGAGGATGGGTGGCGCGCCATCGGCCACGAACCGGGCGGACGCGGGAATGAGCTGGGCCACGAGCGTTGCCTCGGCGATGAGCAGCAACCCGGCGGCGGCCATCACCCGAGTGCGCGGCCCCCGCATGACGAGCCTCCGCCGTCCGGCGATGACCGACGCGAGCGCGAGGAACGCGGCCGCGGCAAGCGAGGCCCCGATGGCATTGACGCCGGACAGCAGGCTGAGCGCAGCAGCGACCAGTGAGCCGCTCATCCCGGCGGCGAGCAGCACGGAGAGACGCCCGTCTCGCAGGCCGATGACGAGCGCCGCGATCGTCGTGAGTCCGGCCGCGAGCAGCACGGCCACGGACAGTGTGGGTGGCAGCCAGTCCAGTCCGGCCGCCGCGAGGTCGGTCGACGGCTGCGACTGCGCCACGACCAGTGGCACCATGCCGGCAGCAACGGCAAGCAGCTGGAGGAGGGCGCGCGGGATGCGCGCGGCGGTCGAGCGATGCACGCGGAGAATCATCGGGCGCGTCCCGGTTCGGGCAATGGTACGAACGATGGTTCACACAGGCGGACCGTATACTCGAGCGCCGATGAATGTCCGCCGCGCCGTCATGTCCCGCACGGCGTTCCTGGCTGCAACCGACGAGCTCATCAGGACCGGCGACGCCCTCGTCGAACACCCGGATTGGGAGACGTTCCGCGGCTGGCTCATCGACTCGGACGCGCTCCTCGAGCGCGTGTGGGGCCGAATGGACCGCTATCATCTCGCCTGGCTCAACGTGGGACGAGGGAGCGCTCCACCCGGATCGTCCCTCGATGGCGATGGGACGCGGCAGTTCATCGCGGAGGTGGCGGGTGGCAAGCTCGCCGTGCTGCGTACCATGAGAACGAGCGTGGAGCGACAGGGGTGGACCCTGCTCTCCGACGACGAATCCACAGACGATTGACCGAGGAGAACCGGTGGCGCAACCGATGACATCCGGCGGCCTCGCTGCCGTCCTCGCCCATCCCGACGACGAGAGCTTCGGCTGCGCGGGCGCACTTGCGCTGGCGCGGGACGCGGGGGCCGCGACCCGCCTGCTGGTGGTCACCCGAGGGGAGGCAGGATCATCGGATGGGTCATCGGACCCGGCGACTGGCGATCGGCGCGAGGCGGAGCTCATCTGCGCGGCGCGTGCGATCGGGCTGGACGAGGTCTCGCTGCTCGACGGGTATCCCGACGGTGGTGTCGCCGACGAGTCCTTCGACCGGCTGGTGGACGAGATCGCCGCATGGCTGGCGGATCGCCGTCCCGCGGCCGTGATCACGTTCGGCCCGCACGGGGTGACCGGTCACCCCGACCACATCACGGTCGGGAGTGCCACGCGCTGGGCCGTCGAGCGGCTTGCCGATCTCGGAACCGCCCCGAACGCCGTGTACGTCATCAGCCCGATCTTCGACCCGAGCGGGAATCGATACGACCTCTCGGCCGAGGAACAGGCCGCGACTCATCGCATCACGATCACGTCGGTGGCCAACCGGAAGGCGGACGCGCTGGCCTGCCACGAGAGCCAGTCGGACGTCTCCGAGGAGCTTGCCGCGCTGCGCGCCGCCATCGAGTCCGGTGCCGCCATCCACGAGGGCTTCCATCGTGTCCGGCCGCTGGTCCCGAGTCCGCATCCGGATTTCGACACCGCCCTCCTCTGATCGGCACGGTCGCGCCCAGGGCGTAGACTGTTCGCATGACGATCGACGCAAACCTCGGCAAGGTTGACGAGGTGATGACCGCGCTCTACGAGATCCAGGACCCGGAGATCGGGATGAGCATCGTGGACCTCGACCTGATCAAGGCCGTGGAGATCGGCGCCGACGGAGCGCCCACCGAGATCAAGATGATCCTCACCACGCCGTTCTGCCCATGGGCCGGCGAGCTGATCCAGACGGTGAAGGCGAAGACGGAGGAGGTCGTTGGCCCCCCGGTCAAGGTCACCCTGCTCGCGGACCGCTGGGAGCCGCCGCCCGGCCTCTTCTAGGATGCGGATCTACACCCGGAAGGGCGACGCGGGCACGACCGGGCTGCTCTTCGGCGGCGAGCGCGTCAGCAAGGCCGATCCGCGCACGGACGCCTATGGCACCACCGATGAGGCCGTGTCGGCGCTCGGCCTGGCGCGGGCGTCGATCGCCACGGCCGGCGACGCGGCACACGCGCCCCTCTCCGATCTCATCCTTCGTCTCCAGCGAGAGCTCTTCGTGGTGGGCGCCGAGCTGGCCACCCACACGGACCGTCGGGACCGGCTGGTCGACGTGGTTTCGCGCGTCACGGCGCCGATGGTCACGGCCCTCGAAGACGAGATCGATCGGCTCGAGGAGATGGTCGACCAGCCAAAGGAGTTCGTCGTTCCTGGCGAGACGATGGCCGGCGCGGCGCTCGACATGGCGCGCACCGTCGTCCGGCGTGCGGAGCGGCGATCCGTGGAGCTCGGCGACCTCGGCCGGCTGGACGATTCGCTGGTCGTGCCCTACCTGAACCGCCTGGCCGACCTCCTGTTCGTCATGGCACGCGTCGCGGACGGTGGGTTCCGCGCCGTACGCGACTAGCCGCGGTTCGCGGATTCCGGCGCCCACCGCCCGTTCAGCCGTGGAATCCGTAGACGCGCGGGCTAGAATCGGTCAGGATCGGTGTTCCCACCGGACGCGTACTGCCTTCCAACCACATCGCGAGGTCCGAACGAAGCCATGACCCTGACCGCATCCCATCACCGGATGTTCATCGACGGCGACTGGGCCGATGCCGGCAGCGGCGAGACGGCCGCGGTCGTCAACCCGGCCACCGAGGAAGAGATCGCCCAGGTCCCCAAGGGTGACGCTTCCGACGTCGATCGCGCGGTGGCGGCCGCCCGCGCCGCGTTCGATACGTGGTCGCAGTCGACGCCTCAGGACCGCGCCAAGGCGCTGTACGCGTTCGCCGATGCGATCGAGGGTGATGCCGAGACGCTCTCCGGCCTGGAGCAGCAGAACGTCGGCAAGCCGAAGGGAACGGCGGATTTCGATGTCGAGTTCACCGTCGACAACGTGCGCTTCTTCGCCGGCGCCGCCCGGGTCGTCGAGGGCAAGGCGGCGGGCGAGTACGTCAGCACCCACACCTCGATGATCCGTCGCGAGGCGGCCGGTGTCGTCGGCCAGGTGGCGCCGTGGAACTACCCGCTCATGATGGCGATCTGGAAGCTGTGCCCCGCGCTGGCGGCCGGATGCACCGTCGTCCTGAAGCCTGCCTCCATGACCCCGCTCTCCGCCATCCGCCTCGCCGAGCTCGCCGCGGACATCTTCCCGAAGGGGGTGTTCAACGTGGTGACCGGCCCCGGCGCGGTCGTCGGGCAGCGCCTCATCACCCATCCCGACATCGACATGGTCAGCCTCACCGGCGACACGGCCACCGGCAAGGAGATCGCCGCCGCCGCCGCGCAGACGGTGAAGCGAGTTCATCTCGAGCTCGGCGGCAAGGCGCCGGTGCTCGTCTACGACGACGCCGACATGGACGCGCTGGCCGAGACGATCAAGCTCGCCGGATTCTTCAACTCGGGCCAGGACTGTACGGCCGCCACCCGGATCATCGCCATGGGCGACGGGTACGACCGCGCCATCGAGGCGCTCGTGCCCGCCGTGAATTCGATCAAGACCGGGGATCCGGCATCCGACCCGGACCTCGACATGGGTCCCCTGGTCTCGAGGGCGCAGCAGGAGCGCGTCGCCGGTTTCATCGATCGGGCCCGCGGCTATGGCGCAGAGATCGCGGCGGGTGGCGCGACCATCGGCGACAAGGGCTACTTCTACCAGCCATCGCTGGTCACCGACGTGAGCCAGGACGCCGAGATCGTGCAGAACGAGGTCTTCGGCCCGGTGGTCACGGTGCAGCGCTTCAGCGACGAGGAGGAGGGCCTGCGCTGGGCGAATGGCGTGCCCTACGGGCTCGCCGCGTCGGTCTGGACGAAGGACATCAAGCGCGGGCTGCGAGCCGCGAAGGCCCTGCGCTACGGGACGGTCTGGATCAACGACCACCTCACGATGGCATCGGAGATGCCGCATGGCGGATTCGGCCAGTCCGGGTACGGCAAGGACATGAGCTCGTATTCGATCGAGGACTACACGATCGTGAAGCACGTGATGGCGAAGATCGTCGACTAGCCCCCGGGTGGGTCAGTCCGGCGTCCCATCGTCGGCCGGTGCTCGGCAGGATGATCGGCCCACGCGGTCGCCTGTTAGCATCGCTCGGCGATGACCGATACGACCGCCAGTCCGCCCAGCGCCAGCCAGCCCATCACGCGGGGCCGTACGCCGCCGCTCGATCCGGCCGAGCACGCGCGGATCTTCGGACAGGCCGTCGCCATGTTCAACGGGGTTCGCTACTGGCACGCGCACGAGGCGTGGGAGACGCTGTGGCGCGCGGCGGAGGACGATGAGCGTGACTTCTACCAGGGCCTCATCCAGGTTGCGGCCGGCCTCCTCCACCTCCAACGCCGAAACCTGCGCGGGGCAACGAACAAGCTGAGCGCGGGGATCGCGAAGCTGCGTCGCTACCAGCCCGCCCACCATGGCGTCTTCGTCAACGAGCTCGTCGGCGAGGCCAAGCGCATCCTCAACGACCTCGAGGCTGGCGTGCTTCCCTACCTCATCCCGCCGGTCATCCGGTTCACCGAGACCGAGACGCCCGACTTCAGCCGATGAGCGACGAGCGAGTCGAGCGCGACTCGATGGGCGAGGTTCGTGTCCCCGCGCATGCCAAATGGCGAGCACAGACCCAGCGGGCCGTCGAGAACTTCCCGATCTCGGGCCGTGGTCTCGAGCGATCGCAGATCGAGGCCCTCGCCCAGGTCAAGGCTGCGGTCGCCTCGGTCAGGCAGGAGCTCGGGATGATCGATCCCGAGCTTGCGGAGGCCATCGTCGAGGCTGCCGGGGCCGTGGCACGCGGCGATCACGACGACCAGTTTCCGGTCGACGTCTTTCAGACCGGGTCCGGGACCTCGAGCAACATGAACATGAACGAGGTCGTGGCCACGATCGCCGCCGAGGCGCTCGGTCGCGGAGTGCACCCCAACGATGATGTGAACCATCCGATGTCATCCAATGACATGTTTCCCGCCTCGATCCACATCGCCGCGACGGCCGGCGTCGTGCGCGAGCTGGTACCCGCGCTCGGCCATCTCGCTGCGTCACTCGAGCGCAAGCGTGACGAGTTCGCCGATGTCGTGAAGTCGGGACGGACCCACCTGATGGATGCGACGCCCGTCACGCTCGGACAGGAGTTCGGCGGGTACGCCGCGCAGGTCCGGATGGGCGTCGAGCGGCTCGAGACGTCGCTCCCTCGCGTGGCGGAGCTCCCGCTCGGCGGGACCGCCGTCGGCACGGGGATCAACTCGCCTGCCGGCTTCGGTGCTCGCGTCATCGACAAGGTGGCCGCCGCGACCGGGCTCCCGCTGACGGAGGCTCGGGACCACTTCGAGGCCCAGGGGGCCCGTGACGCGCTCGTCGAGCTTTCGGGCCAGCTTCGAACGATCGCCGTCAGCCTCACGAAGATCGCGAACGACCTGCGCTGGATGGGCTCGGGACCGCGGGCCGGGCTCGGCGAGATCGTGCTGCCGGATCTTCAACCCGGCAGCAGCATCATGCCCGGCAAGGTGAATCCGGTGATTCCCGAGGCCACCCTCATGGCGTGCGCGCAGGTCGTCGGCAATGACGCCGCGATCGCGTGGGGCGGGGCTGCCGGGAACTTCGAGCTGAACGTGATGCTGCCGATGATCGGACGCAACCTGCTCGAATCGATCCGTCTCCTGTCGGCGACGAGCCGGCTTCTCGCCGACCGCTGCGTGGATGGCATCTCGGCGAACGTCGAACGACTTCGCGAGCTCGCCGAAAGCTCACCCGCCATCGTGACGCCGCTGAACGCCTACCTCGGCTACGAGGAGGCCGCCAGCATCGCCAAGCAGGCCCTCTCCGAGCGCAGGAAGATCCGTGAGGTGGTGGTCGAGCGCGGCCACGTCGAGGCGGGGCGCATCACCGAGGCCCAGCTCGACGAGGCGCTCGATGTGCGCCGCATGACCCACCCCTAGGGTTCGACTCCGCGGTCCGTTCCCGGTCCGGGCAGCCACGCGTACTCGAGCGGCGCGGGCGGTGACGTGCCGGTACCGACCTCCTGGCGGCGCATCCACACGAGGAGATCTCCAGCGACGTGCGGGCGCCCGATGCTCTCGGTCTCGGGATCGAAGTGCCCGATCGAACGGGTGACTCCGCGTTCGAGGTCGTGCACGGTGAACGTCGACGAGTCGGCGCCCCACGCGGCGATCCATCGGCCGCCACCCGACGGATAGTTGAGGTACTCCTGCGGCATCATGCGCACGCCTGTGACGGTCTCGGTGGCGAGCGCGTAGCGCATCAGGCGACCCCAGTTGAACATGGCGAAGCCCACGTCCGGCTCCTTCCAGATCACCGAGCCGTCGCTGACCACGGGCATCGTCGCGTTGCCCGACGTGTCGAGCTGGCGCGCCGCGCTTTGCGGATCTGCGAGGTCGAGCAGCATCACGTGACGGATGTCCTCGGACGGATCATCGGCGATCGTCACGTCCACGTAGGCGAGCCTGCTCCCGAGCAGGGACGGGAGCCACAGGGCACGTTCGGCCGCGTCATGCTCCGCCAGCAGCGTCGCCTCCCAGGTCGGCCCTTCGGCGATCCACAGCTGGGTGACGGCGCTGCCGGCCGTCGCGCCGGGATGGAAGGAGGCCCAGGTGACACGGCCGGCATCGACGTCGAATGACGGCACGAGATCCGGGACGCCCGGCACGCCGGGCTGCGCGTCGATCAACCGCGCCACACCGTCAGCCTCGGCCAGGACCCACAGCTTCCACCATGGCTCGCCTTCCGAGCTGATCTCGGCGAACGCCCACAGGTCGGTGTCGCCCGCGATCTTGGCCAGCTGTCGGTCCCGATCCGGGTTCTGCCAGAGGAGTTCGGGCTCATCAGTTCCGGGAACGTACCGCCACAGATCCGGCGCCGTGTGTCCGGCTGGTCCGTCGAGGACACCGGACGACCAGATGATCCCGTAGCTGTCGCTGGCGAACTCGAGCATCGGCCATAGGGAGGCCGGGTCGATCGCACCGACCTCGAGCTCGAGACGGTTCGCGCTCGGACGGAACGAGCGAGCCGCCCGAGACGGGACGGGCTCGTCCGGTTGGCTCGGTCCGGTCGTGGGAGCGGTCGCCCGCGATGTCTCGCGCCCGGTTGTGCTCGCCGATGGCGGAGTGGGGGGGGGGGGAGGAGACAACCCCCAAAAAAAAAAAAAACAACAAGAGAAAAAGACAACCCGCCACGCACCCCCCACCACAACCC
>JBPCOK010000095.1:0-6226 GCA_051000335.1 Candidatus Limnocylindria bacterium
GATGCCGGCGCGGCCGGGGTGCCGCCGCGAGCTCCTCGAAGATCGGGATCTGATCAGGCGACGGGACGACCGGTGGCATTTCGCCGATGGTAGCGGAGGAGCGGTTCATCCCGCCGTTATCAACCGCTTATCGGACAGGTCGCCTGTCGCAACGCATCGCGCCCGAGCGACGAGGGCTCGAGCGCGATGCGAGGTCGGCTGGGCCGGCCGCCCGGCCCGGGTTCAGTGGGATTCGCGATCAGAGAGCGCGATGGAGGAAGGCGGCCATCTGTTCGCGGGTGACGTTCGCCCTCGGGCAGTAGAGGCGGGTGCCGCAACCACCGGTGATCCCGGACTTGGCGAGACGGTTGATGTCACCCTGGTGGATCGAGCCGTTGTCATCGCTGAAGTAGTCGATCGTGGCGACCGGGAGCTTGAAGGCCCGCGCCAGGAAGCTGGCCATCTGCTCGCGCGTGACGAGCGCCTTCGGGCAGAACTTGCCGGTCGCGCAGCCACCGGTGATTCCCGCGGCGGCCAGGCGGTTGATGTCACCCTGGTGCATCGAGCCGTTGTCATCGGTGAAGAAGTCCCTGCTCGTCGCCGGGAGCCTGAGCGCCCGGGCCAGGAAGGAGGCCATCTGCTCACGCGTGACGGAGGCCCGCGGGCAGAACTTCGTCGCCGAACAGCCGGCGGTGATGCCACGGTTGTAGAGCCAGAAGATGTCGTTCTTGAAGGCGCTCGAGCCGATGTCCGTGAACGGGCTGACCGCGGTCCAGTCCCGCGACACGGGCAGACCCGGACCGGTCGCGTTCACACCCTGGACCTCGAAGGTATGCGACCCCAGGCCGAGGCCGCTGTAGGTCTTCGGCGAGGAGCACGTGGTGAACGAACCGCCGTCGAGGGCACACCGGTACGAGGTCGGGCTCGGCGACGCGACGAAGGTGAAGGTCGCGCTGTCCTTCGTGGTGTTGCCCGTCGGACCGGTCAGGATCGTGGTCGTGGGGGTCGGAGTCGCATTCGGGTCGTACCCGGTGCAGTCGAGCCGAACCGTGACGCGCGGGGTCTCCCGCGAGAAGGGGACGCCCGCTTGCTTCCACGTCGCCTTGGCAATGTTGAGGACCGTGCTGTCCAGAGTTCCGTGGGCGCCCGGCTTGTCGCAGGCGACGTTGACATTCGAATTCACCCGGACTTTGACGGTGACGACCACGGTCGTGCCTGCCGCCACGCTGCCGACCGGGCACCGGATGTTGTCGGGTCGGGGGCTCCCACACTTGTTCGGTCCCGCCCCGTTCAACGTGTAGGAGACACTCTCGATGGCAATCTGCGGATAGTCGAACGCACCGTCGGCGACGATGAGGTCGTCGACCGCGGTGTTCGTGGTTGCCGTGATCGTGTAGGTGTAGGGAGCACCTGGTGACTGGTTGCCGCTGGCACTCGTCGTCTTCTGAATCGACACGCTGGTCGCATCGGCGGCGACGAACTGCGCCGGGACGAGAAGCGAGGCGACGAGCGCGAGCAGGATCGGCAGGATCTTCGCCGCGTGGGCACGCGGCACGGCGGACGTGGATGGCATGTCGGTGATTCCCCTATCGCGGATGCCGAGAATAGCCCGCGGATCGTACATCGCGCGTCGTGAAACGGCTACCACTTTCGGCCGTTCCGTCGGTTGGCCCCGAGCTGGCTAGCGGCCGGCCCTCCTTCCGCGCTGTGATCGCGGCCGGTAGCGGGGCCGATGACCCTGCCCCTCCGTCTGGCCGACGGCGGCGAGGATCGCCTCGGCGTGGCGCCTCGTCGTCTGCAGCTCGTCGCGCACGCGAACCACGTTCACCGTTCCACGCATCCCCTCGACCCGGACGCGGAGCGCGGACCAGACGTCCGCCGGGTAGTCGATCCCCGGGCTGATCTGGCGCAGCTGCCCGGCCGCTCGCAACTGCTCGATCACGGTCGGGGGGATCCCGAGGCGAGCCGCGATACCGTCCACCCGCGGCGGCTGTGCGCCCATGGCCCGCAGACCGCTGAGCAGCGTACTGACCCGCTCCGTCATCTCGGGGTCGAGGCCCGGGCTGGCATCGGCGAGGCGAATGCGCCGACCGGTCCGCACGAGCTTCCCGCTCGTGACGAGGTCGTCGATCACGCGTCGCAGGTCCGCCTCCGGCAGGTTGAGCTGCCCGCCGCCACGGTGCCGGCTCGACGGTCGGCGCTCGGCGATGGCGTGCACGCGGGCCACGAGGCCATCCATGCGCACGTCGACCGCGAGTGGCTGCTCCCGGTGGAATCGGCGCAGGGCGAGAAGCACGAGGCGCTCGGCGCGGTGGCGCTGCTCGGGGTCGATCGCCCCGATGGTCACGTCGCCCGGGTCCCCTCGAGCGCGACGCGAATCGCCTGCGATTCCTCGTCGGACAGGGTGTGCGCCGATGATCCATCGGCGACGGGCTTCGCGAAGACCCGAGTGTTCGACCGTCCATGGAGGCTGCTGATCACGATGCCATCCTGGCCGTCGTCGAGCAGCGCGATGGCGAAGCTCTGGTCAGATCCGGTGTCCTCGAACGGGTTGAAGCGCACGAGGCCGATGTGCTGGAGAGATCGGCGCGTCCGCCCTTCGAGCGATGCGTGGAGCGATTCGATCTCGTTCATCCGCTCCGTCGCGCGCACGGCCTGTTCGGCGCTGCCCACCAGCCGATCGTGGAGCGTTCCGCCGTCCCCGTCCCGCACGAGATCGCGGTAGCGTCGAACGGCACGCCCGAGTCGGATGCTCTGCGCCAGGACGACGATCAGGAGCAGGAGGACGAGCACGGCGAGCACGCCAAACGCGGTGGCCAGGTTGTCGGTGAGGAGTCGGTTGAGATCGGGCATTGGATCGGCGGTATCATAGCCGCCCCGCGACCGCTCACCCGGCCGCGGCCTGCCGATTGTCGACGCATGAATCGAGGGACCGATGGCCCGGAAAGCCGGAAAGGCCGCCAGCCGAAAGGCACGCCAGCGCACCGCTCAGCGCGCCTCGCGCGCCAGCGCCTTTCGCGCCCCCGCCGCACCTCCGACGGCGAGCGAGCCACCCGTTGCCGTTCCGCCGGTCGGAACGCCTGACGCGCGCGAGGCAGCCTCGCTCACACCGCCGCGTCGCGCGACGCCGCGGGCCGCATCCGTCGGCTCGACCCTCACCAAGCAGGAGCGAGCGGACTACCACTACGTGGAGCGCGACCTCCGCAACATCGCCATCCTCACCGCCGCCATGGCCGCACTGTTGTTCGTCGCCTGGCTGGTGTTCTCGGCCCTCGGCCTCGTCGGCTAGGTCGTTCGCGCCCTCCGGCCCCTCCCTGGCTCGATGGATCGAGCGATCTTCACCGGAGCCCTGGTAGGCGCGTCGTTTGCTCGGAATATCGAGTGCCCCGGAGCGTGACCTGCACCGCCGGGTGTCGCCCACGCTCACCCGCGCTCGAAATATCGCGGAGATCGCACTCGGATCGTCCCCGGGGAGAAATTCGGTCGATCCATCGAGGGCTGGACGCTTCACTGACCTCCAGGGCCCCACCCCGCATCGGTCCCACCGATCAATCGAGTGATCTTCGCCGGAATGCCTAACGGCGCGTCATTCACTCGAAACATCGAGCACTCGGCAGCGTGACGCGCACTCCCGGGTGCCGCCCACGCTCACCCGCACTCGAATCATCGCGAGAATGACACCCACCGACCGCATCGGGTGAAGTCCACTCGATCAATCGAGTTTGGGCGGGCGAAGTGCTCACCCGCCCCGGCCCCGGCGCTCCTCGAGACGCCGGCGGCGCAGGCGCTGCAGCCGCTCCCCGATCTTGAGCTCCAGCCCCTCCTCGGTCGGCTCGTAGAAGACCCGGCCGACGAGCGCATCGGGCAGGTACTCCTGGTCGACATCGGCGTCGTCATAGTCGTGGGGGTAGAGGTAGCCCTTTCCGTACCCCTGCTCACGCGCCAGGCGCCGATGGGATGATGGGCGAAGGTGGAGCGGCACCGGCAGGCGTCCATGCTCCTCGACCTCGGCCAGTGCGGCGAAGTAGGCCGCCCCCGCACGGTTCGACTTAGGCGCCGATGCGACATAGGCGGCCGCCTGGGCCAGCGCGTACTGCGCCTCCGGCAGGCCGATCATTTCCACCGCGGCCATGGCCGCCACCGCGACCTGGAGTGCCCGCGGATCGGCGTTGCCGACGTCCTCCGACGCCGCGATCACGATGCGGCGCGCGATGAAGGTCGGGTCCTCCCCGGCAGCGACCATGCTGGCGCACCAGTAGAGCGCCGCGTCGGGGTCGTTGCCCCGCATGCTCTTGATGAACGCCGATGCCGCCTCGTAGTGCTGGTCCCCCACCCGGTCATAGGCCAGCAAACGCTGCTGTGCCGCTTCGGCGACGCCATCCGGGCCGATGATCACGTCATCGTCGAGGACGGCGGCTGCCGCGTCCAGGATGTTGAGCGCACTGCGCGCGTCGCCACCGGCCAGGTCGAGCAGCGTCGCCCGTCCTTCCTCGCCGAGGCCGACACGGCCGGCCAGCCCGTGGTCAGCATCGGCGCGGGCGCGGTCGACGATCGCGCCAAGCGCATCGGTGTCCAAAGGCTCCAGGCGGTAGACCCGCATCCGGGACAGGAGCGGCGAGTTGATCTCGTAGTACGGGTTCTCCGTCGAGGATGCAACCAGTGTGATCGTGCCATCTTCAACATGCGGGAGTAGCGCGTCCTGCTGCGCCTTGTTGAAGCGATGCACCTCGTCGAGGAATAGGATCATCCGCTGATCTTGCAGACGGAGGGCGCGAGCGTCTGCGATGACCTTGCGAACGTCCGCAACGCCGCTCGTCACGGCGGAGAGTTGGCGCCAGTGGCCGCCCACGCTCGCAGCGAGAATGCGAGCCAGCGTCGTCTTCCCGGTGCCTGGCGGTCCCCAAAGGACAATCGACGGGAGATGGCCCCGGTCAACGGAGCGTCGCAGTGCACCCCTAGGACCGACGAGGTGATCCTGCCCGACGATCTCGTCAAGGGTCCGGGGCCGCATCCGAGCGGCGAGCGGGGCACCTTCCTGCGGCGGCTCGAAGAGCTGGGAAGTCTCAGCCTCGGTCCGGCGCGGCATCGCGAACCAGTGTACGTCCGCCGCCGTCCTAACAGAGCCGCCGGGATCCTCATGCACCGATTCCGACCGTCGCGACCAGTCGGGCGGGTATGAGGAGGCTTCCCGGCGGCTCCGATGCCGGATGCTAGTCAGCGTCCCTTACTGGCGGCTTAGTCGGATCAAAGTTCCCACAGCTGACAGGGATCGAAAATGTCGAACCCCGGGTGCGGACCGTGCAGCTCGACGTTCACTTCCCCAAGGAAATCCCCGCCTGGAACGTCATCGCCGAGGGTGTCGAACAGATACGTCACCACGACGACCCCCCTATCCCGCAGCAGGAGCCTGCCGTCTGAGTCGCGGACGGTGAAGGGTTGCCCCGCGACGATGCGCGTCACCTCGAAGACCGTGCCCTCGACGCGCGTGGCCCGGATCTCCTTGTCCAGGAATCGACCGCTGACCGTGAGCGTCTCGCCGGTATCCAGGTTGGTATGGACCTCGTGGAACGCGACATTGACGTGCTGGAAGAAGAAGCTGTCCAGATCGCCCTTCCCGGTGCGGAGGTGGTACCTGCCGGACGCCTCCCACGAGACGGAAAACTCAGTCTCGCCGCAGGTGTAGGCATCAGTGCCGGTGTCCGTAAACGTTCCCCGCTCGAAGATTGCGCCGGCGGCCGGGATGGCCAGGGCCACCGTCAGCAAGCCGGCGAGGACCACTGGCAACGTCGTACGTCGCATAGAGGGCACCTCAAAGCCAAGGCGGTTCGGGTTCGCCAGTGGCTCGACGCGGTCCCGGCGGCCATGGCTTAATGGGCCGCGCGTCAACGCCTCCCGCGTATGAGGTCTTTGTAGTGGGGTGCAGGGCGGTTGTAAAGGGTCCGAGGTGGGTTGGCCGTTGTACCGGCGCACCATCCCGACCGCTAGGACAAAGCGGCGGACCACTTGCCGGCAACCCAGAAGCCGCCGCTATCCCGACGCACCTTCCCGATCGTCCGGACCAGTCGGGCGGACTACTTGCCGGGCTTCGCGGCGGACTCTGGTATTTGACGCGGTCAGCTCAAGGCTGCGCACACGTCAACGGTCGTTCCCCGATAGAGCGTCGCACTGGCCACGTCGCCCGCGGGGTCGTAGACCAGCCGAAGCCTGCCGTCCTCGACGAGCCAGATTCCATCGGTGAGCCCAATGG
>JBPCOK010000098.1:0-16185 GCA_051000335.1 Candidatus Limnocylindria bacterium
GGCGCCTGGCCGGCGTCCATGCCGATTCGCGCTATCATCCGCATCCGCGCTTGCAGGAGCTCAATCGAGCCATGGAACTACGGTCGCTTCTCCAGATCCTGGTGAATCGGTGGTGGATCATCGTTCCCACCTTCCTGATCACCATTGGAATCGCCGGCGTCCTCGCCCTGAGCCAGCGCCCCGCCTACGAGGCGAGTTCAACGCTCCTCGTGACTCCCGGTGCGAACGTGGGGTCCGAGACGCTCTCCGCCCTGGCCGTGATCAGCCGCCAGACCGAGATCACCGATACGTACGCCCAGATCGCCTCCAGCCGCTCGATTCAGAAAACCGCCGCTGACGCGTTGAGCCTCACTGGGGATCAGCGTCGCGATGTCCGGCTGATCAGCCGCCTCGTCACGGGCACGACGCTGGTCTCCATTACTGCGCGCTCGAGTAGTGCCGAGCTCAGTGCGAACTATGCGAACGCGGTATCCGATGCCCTTGTGGACTATGTCAACCGCCAGTACGACGTGTTTGCGTTGTCGGTCCTCGACCCAGCGACCACTCCCCACGACGGCCCAGTTTCGCCCAACGTGCCGCTTACTCTTGGCTTGGGTGGAGTCGCGGGTCTAATGCTCGGTATTGGGATAGCGGTGGTGGCTTCCCTGATTCGACCGGTCGCCGAAGCGCCGCTGCGCGACATCGTCGATCCGGAAACGTTCGCGTTCAACGAGTCATTTCTGGTCTATCGGCTTCGCCAGGAGATGAGCCGTACGCGCCGGAGCAGTGAACCGCTCGTGGTGGGGATGATCGACGTGAACCACCGTCAGGCCCTCGATGGCCTCATGCCGCGGGCACGCGGCGAAGCATTGCGCCAGATCGCGGCGCTCTTCGACAGCCACCTTCGCGCCGAGGACGTGATCGCCCGCCTGGACGGCACGACCTTCGCCGTGCTGATGCCCGATACCACGGACCAGCAGGCGGTCGCGATCATCCAGGCCATGCGACCGCGCATCACCTCGCGAGCGCTTGGTCGGGTGAACGGCGCCCCGGTCCATGCGAATCCGGCGGCCGGGGTCGTCGAATATCGCGATGGCGCCCTCGGCGACACGCAGCTGCTGCAGCAGGCGCGGGCCGCGCTGCACGCCGCCTCGGCGGGACCGGTCGGACGCACCGAAGCCTTCTCGTCCGTGACGGCGCCCGGGACCGGGTGACCGTGAACCAGAGGCATGTCGCTGCTGCGGCTCGCGGCGGCGGCATCGTCTTTGGCGGGAAGCTGTTCGCCTGGGGAGCACGATTCGTCCTCGCCATCCTTCTCGCCCGACTGTTGGGCGCGTCCGACTACGGGCTGTACACCGTGACCCTTGCCGTGGCGGCGGTGGTCTCGGCGCTTGCGGTATTCGGCATGGATGCCGCGATGATTCGGTACGTTTCGATCTACATGGCGCGGAACGACGCGGCCCGCCTGCGGGGGACCTTCCAGCTCGGATTCGCCGTCCCTCTTGCGCTGGCCTCGCTCGTGGGCGGCGGCCTAGTCCTCCTGGCGGACTTTATTGCCGGCAGCGTCATGGGCGAGCCTCGCCTCGCGCCCCTGCTCCGCATCGGCGGCCTGTTGGTTCCGGCGATGGTCCTGAACTCGATCCTCTCTGCGATGCTCCAGGGGTTGAGGCGATTCGGTTCCTCGGTGCTGGCCGAGCAGTTCCTGCAGCCGACGAGCCGCATGGTCCTTCTCATCGGGTTTGCGTTCGTGGGCATGAGCCCGACGCTGGCCATGGTCGCCACCCTCGTCTCTACCGTCGCGGTGGCAATCGTGATGCTCTACGCGCTGCGCGCCCACATGCAGCTTGGACCGGGTGTGGAGCGGCCGACGGGCGAGATCCTGCGCTTTACGCTGCCGGTGTACTTCTCGAACATCGTCCAGACCTTCAGCGGCAACCTGCAGACGCTGCTCCTGGGTGCGCTGACCACGGTCGCGAAGGCCGGGGTCTTCGCCATCGCGAACCAGATCCAGCTCGTCGGCACGTTGTTCCATTCGGCCATCGTCCGCTCATCCATGCCGCTCTTCGCCGAGCTCCACGACACCGGCGAGCGCTCGAAGCTCGAGCACCTGTACCAGACGACGTCGAAGTGGACCTTCAGCCTGAACATGCCCTTCTTCCTCGTTTCGATTGCCTTTCCCGAGGCACTGATGTCCCTGTTCGGTTCCGATTTCACCGACGGGGCTGCGGCGCTGGTGATCCTGGCGTGGGGCGCCATCGTCAACGCGGGGACGGGAACGTCAGGTGCCATGCTGGACATGACCGGGCACACCGTTATGAAGCTCATCAACTCGAGCGTGTCCGTCGCTCTGGCGATTTCCTTGAGCCTGCTGCTGATTCCGACGTTCGGGGTGGAGGGCGCCGCGATTGCGGCCGTCGCGTCGGTGACGGCCGTGAACCTGCTCCGCGTGATTGAGGTTGCCCGCCTCGAAAAGGTTGGACCGTACAACGCCAGCTACCGGAAGCCCCTGATCGCCGGCGCGGCGGCGTACGCGGCCGCCATGCTGGTGGCGCACGGGCTGGCGGGCGGGCTCGCCATGGTCATCTCCGCACCGCTCGGAATCGGTGCGCTCCTGGTCGTCTACGTGGGCATGCTGTACGTCCTGGGCGTCGACGATGACGACCGATTCGTTCTCGGCCGGGCGGCGAACCGCTTCCGGCGTCGTCGTGGAAAGCCCGGGACGCGCGCGCAGCACGATCCCGGCAGGGCGTGAGCGGCATGACCCACGCCGGCGGGCCTGCGACGAGCGCCGTCTTTATCGTCGGCGTCAGCCGAAGCGGCACAACGCTCATGCGGCGCATCCTGCAGGGCTCCGACGAAGTCGCCATCTGCAGCGAGAATCACTACATGGGGCATCTCATCGCGTCGGAGGGGGTTCGCCAGCAGATCAGGCGTCGATTCGGCGACGATCGGGATGACCCCGCCGTGAGGCGCATCGTGGACTTCATCTATGGCGCGGGGCTCGAAGGCGGAACCCGCCTGCGTGGCGTGAGCCGCCAATGGAGATGGACGGTCCGCCACGTGCCGAAGAACGCCTTCCTCGATCGATATCTCGCGTCGGATCGTTCGGAACGTGCGCTGTTCGAGATCGTCCTGCGCACGTACGCCGAGCATGCGGGGAAACGCATCATGGGAGAGAAGACGCCGGCCCACGTTCGCTACGTGGATACCCTGATCGAGTGGTTTCCCGACGGCCGCGTGATCCACATGCTGCGAGACCCGCGAGCGATCTACGTCTCGGAGCTGCGTCGGCGCATGTCGGTGGCGACCTCGCTGCCGTATCGGCTGCTGCGACATAGCGGTCCACTGCTGGCCGGGTTCGTCGCGGTCCAGACCACCGTTGCCTGGTTCGAGAGCGTGAACCTGTTCAGGCGGCACCGTCGCCGATATCCCGACCGCTATCTCGGGGTCCAGTTCGAGAACCTCGTCGAGTCTCCGGCGTCCGAGGTCGATCGGATCTCGCGATTCGTTGGCGTGCGCACCCAGCCGGAGATGCTGGACCAGGTCGTGGTCAGCCAGGGTCACCGGCTCGGCGAGACCGGTTTCGACGCCGATGCGGCCGGCCGCTGGCGCAGCGAGCTCGGTCCGATCGTCCGGGCATGGTTCCGGCTCCTGCTCGGGGCGCAGATGAGGCGGCTCGGCTACGGTGAGTGATCGATGACGTCACCTCCCGCCGCGCCCGAGACGACGCGGCTCCACCTCATCACGGATCTCCTTGCCGAGCTGCGGCGCCGGGGCATCCGCTACTGCCACTGGAAGAGCACGGCCGGCCTTGAACAGGCCCTCTCCGGCCGCACGGATCTCGACCTGCTCGTCGACCGCCGACAGACGGTTGAATTCGACATCGCGATCCGCGAGCTCGGGTTCAAGCCCTTCGTGTCTCACCCCAGCCGACGGTTCCCGGGCGTGGAGGACCACGTCGGCCACGACGCCACCAGCGGCCGCCTGGTGCATCTCCACGTCTACTACCAGCTCATCCTCGGCGAGCAGTACATCAAGAACCACCGCCTTCCGCTCGAGGCGGCGTTCCTCGACGGCGCACGCGACCTCGATGGCATCCCGGTGCCGCCCCCGGAGCTCGAGCTGCTCGTCCTGGGAATCCGCACGCTGCTGAAGTATCGACGCGCCGATGCCGTGAAGGATTTCGCCCGTCTTGGGCGACGAGGGGGGATCCCGCCCGATGCCCGGGCTGAGCTCGCCTCGCTCCGAGGCCAGGTCCGAGACGATGCGCTGGAGGAGGCGACCGCCCGCAACCTGCCGAGCATGACCCCGACGCTCGTTGGCGACCTGCTGCGCATCGTGGAGCGCGACCGGCGCGACGCGATCGCCATCAGCCGGCTCAGGCGGCGCGTCGTCCGCGAGCTCCGTCCGTACGAGCGCTATTCACGAGGCGAGGCGACCTGGCGCTATGGGCGCGCGCGCCTCGCCCATTTCGGTCCGGTGCGCGGCCTGTTGCGGGGAATCACCCGCTCCGAGCTGAAGCGAAAGGTTCCACAGGGCGGCGGCTTGACGATCGCTCTGGTCGGGCCCGATGGCGCGGGGAAGTCCACGGTCATCGAAGAGCTTTCGACGTGGCTGGCCTGGCGGCTGAACCTCCGAATCGTCTACATGGGCTCGGCGCAGCCTTCAGGGCGAACGCGTGTGCTCAAGGCGGTGGCGCGGGGTGGCCGCTTCGCCGCGCGCTTCCTGCGGTCTGCTGGGACCAGACGGACCGCAGACGTCCTCACCGCCATCCGATATCTGTCAGATGCACGAGACCGCATGGATCGAGCGCAGCGGGGTCGGTCGCTGGCGGCGCAGGGAGCGGTGGTGCTGTTCGATCGCTTCCCCCTGGAGGGCGTGATGGTCGGGGACCGCACGATGGACGGCCCTCGGATTCGAACGTTGTCCTCTGCGGCCTTCTCCCCACGTCTGCAGAGCCTGGCGCGTCGCGAGGAGGCGTGGTACGCGTCGATCATTCCCCCCGATCACATCATCCAGCTCGTCGTGTCGCCGGATGTCGCCGTGGCGCGCAAGGCGCATCGGTCGCCGGACGCGGTGCGCGAGAAGAGCCGGGTGCTCCTGGGTTCGGACCTCTCGCGCATTGCTCCGGTCACGCGGGTGGACGGGGAGCAGGCGCTGGATGAGGTGGTCGAGGCGGTTCGGGCCGCGATCTGGACGCTCCTGTGAGGACGATCGAGCTCGCTGGCCCGATCGGGGCCGGCAAGTCCGCGGCCGAGCTGCCGCTCCGCGAGATTCTCCTCGAACGAGGCGTCGACGTTCTGACGATGGCCGAGGCCCGACGGCTGATCCGTATCGGCCGACGGCGGCGCGCCGCGGCGGCAGTCGGGTTCGCGCTCGGGCATCCGCGCCTAATGACGATCATCGCGAGATCGCTGGTGCGCGCCCCGATCGCGTGGTGGCACCGGCGTCATATCTTCGGCCTCGTGCTGCGCCTGGGTGCCGAGCTCGACCTCATGGATGAGGCCCTCCCCTCGGCGACCTGGGTGATCGTGGACGAAGGTTGGCTCCACCGATCGGTCAACGTGTTTGCCTGGCGCGAGCCGATGCCGAGCCTCACCGAGATCACGGCCTACCTCGACCGTGCGCCCATCAGCCCAGTGGTGGCCGTCATCGACGGGCCGGAAGCGATGGCGACCGAGCGATTGCGCGCGCGCGGCCTGCCGAAGCGGCTGCGTGGCCGGTCGGCGGACGAGGTCGAGCGATTCGTTCGACGATCACGTGACGTCCTCGCCCAGGCCGTAACCGCGCTCGAGAGCGGGCCGCACGCGTCCGAACTGGTTCGCATCTGCAACGACGGAACGACCGAAGATCTTCGAGCTCGACTGAGCGACGCCGTCGGCGCACGGGACCCCATGACGGCGTCGCCCATCCACCGGCAGACCTGGCCGTCGCTGCCGAGGCCGGATCGAGCGATCCAGCGGATGTCCCGCCGATCCCGGGCGGTCGCGATCGATGCGGGCGAGCTGGAGGTGGCCGCGGAGCACTTCCGCCTGCCGAACCCGATTCGGACGGCGCCGCCGTCCTCGCCGGGTGGTCGAGGGCGCGTGGCCGTGCTGCATGACGGTGCGTCCGCCAGCTGGCTCCTGAAGCGATACAAGCCCAGCCTCGGGGATGAGGAGATTGAGTCGGAGCATGCGATCTTGGCCCGTCTCACGGAGCTCCGGCGAAGCACTCCCCGCCTGCGGGTCGGTGCCGACGGAACGACACTGCTGCACGCGGCCGGTGGTCGCATGGCCCTGTTCGAGCTCGCGAAGGGGTACGTTCATCCCCATGAGCGCCTCCATGCGCCGCGTGACCGACGGCGCATGGAGATCGATGCGGGCGCCACGCTCGCGGGCCTCCATGAGGCGCTGGCCGACTTCACGCCCCCGTTCGCATCGCCGAATGGGTTCGAGGCCCGGGGCGGTCCGCGGGTCGTGGGCGTGGAGCGTACGAGTGCGCTGATCGACGAGGCCCGCGCCTCGGATGCGGCTGCCGCGCTGCCGGGTGACCGGATCGAGGCGGAGCTCGAGCGACTCGATGAGCTGCTCGAGCGCGCAGACCTGCCCCGGACGGTCATTCACGGCGATTTCGGGCCCTACAACGTCCTGGTCCGCAACGGGCACCCGCCGTTCGTCCTCGACTTCGAGCTCGCGCGGACCGACTGGCGACTCACGGACCTGGCCGGCGCCCTGCCGCGCTTCGCCCAGCGACGCCTCGGCTTTGACGAAGCGGCCGCGGACCGGTTCTTGGAGGGGTATCGCTCCGTGTCCCACCTCCCGTCGGACGAGCTTCGTCTTCTGCCCAGCGTCGCCCAGTTCCTCGGCCTGCGCCGGGCGGTGGTGTGCTGGGACCGATTCCGCGCGACGGGCGACCGGGGATGGCTGACCGTCGCTCGGGAGCGCTATGCGTTCACTCAGCGGGTGGCCGCCGGCCGCCATCCGATCAGCGGGGTGGTGTGAGATGGCCGAGGGGCCGATCTTCATCGGCGGACCCGATCGCTGCGGAAAGACCATGCTCGCCGCGATCCTCGGTTCGCACTCGCGAATCGCCATTCCGATCGTGGGCTCGAACCTGTGGACCTTCTTCTACGGCCAGTATGGGGATCTGAACGACGACGCAAATTTCGACCGTTGCCTCGCCGCATTGATGCGCTACAAGCACGCGCTGTTCCTCAAGCCCGAGGTGCCGCGCCTGCGAGCCGAGCTGCCTCGTGACGGCCGGAGCTATGCCGGCCTCTTCGAGCGCATCCACGCGCATTTCGCCGAGCGAGCCGGGAAGCCGCGATGGGGAGACCAGACCGGGCTCATCGAGCGTTACGCGGACCAGGTGCTCGGCTCCTACCCGGGAGCCGTGATGCTGCACATGGTGCGCGATCCTCGCGACCGGTACGAGGCATCGCTGAAACTGTGGCCGGACGGACGAGCACGCGCGGGAGGCGCTGCCGCGCGCTGGGCCTATTCGGTGCGGCTCGGCGAACGAAATCTGCGCCGGCATCCGGACCGCTATCGGATGGTCCGGTACGAGGATCTCGTCTCCGATCCCGAGCGAACGGTGCGCGGCCTGCTCGAGCTCCTCGGCGAGGCGTACGAGCCGCCCATGCTGCTCATGGGTGATGCCCCGACATACCGCCGCCGGCTTGCTGGCGGCGAGGAGCCGGCCCCGGACCGTACGCTGATCAGTGACGAGCACATCGGAGACTACGAGAACGGCCGGGTTCCACAGCTCGAGCTCGCGTTCCTCGAGCGCGCCCTGGCAGGCCCGATGGGCCGCCTGGGCTATGGTGGCCGCACGCCGACCACGGGACTCAGAGCGCGCGCAATCTACCTGTTCGGGACGCGTCCGCTCAATTCTGCGCGCATGGCGGCCTGGATGTCGCTCGAGGCACTTCAGCATCGGTTTCCGCGGCTCATGGGTCGCAATCCGGTGCGCGCGAAGGTCGTGGATACCAGCGCGTCCGGGAGCTGAGAACGTGCATGAACATCGCGTCGGACGTGCTGCTCGACATGCGCCATCGATGGGTGCACAATGACAACACCGCGACGGTCCCTGCCTTCACCGTCCCGGATAGAGGGGTCCTTGGTGCGTCGTGTCCTTGCAATTGCCTGTGGTCTGATCATCACGCTGAGCGCGCCACCGGCGTCGCAGGCAGTTGACGACGGCGCGAATGTGCCGGAAGTCTACGCCAGCGTCGAGAACGTGCTCGAGGCCGATGAGACCGGGATCACCGAACCGGTCGAGGTCGCCTGGGACCGTGCCGGCGGCCGCCTCCTCGCGGTGGATGCGAAGTCACGGGGTCGGGCGGTTGGCATCGGCACGGGAGGGTCTCGCCGCGGCGTAGCCACTGAGGCGGCGCTCCGCCCGTTCAAGGCGACGGCGGTTGCCGCGGCGAAGCGTGTTGATCTCACCGCCATCGGCGCCGATCCGGCGACCGTCGCGGTGGACAGCGCGTCCGGCTCCATCTACGCGTATGCCCCGGAGACCTCGACGGTCTGGGAGCTCAGCCCGTCGGGTACGCCGATCAGCTGGCGTGACGCCACCGCCGCGGGCCTCACCGACGTCCAGTCGATGACCGTCGCCCCGAGTGCCGACAGCACTGACGCGCCCGGTGAGATGGCCCTCTACATCGCCGACGCCGGTACCCCGACCGGAGTCGGCGCGCGCATCGTGGAGCTCGGCCTGGTGGCGCCCGCGATCGATGGCCCCGCCATCGCCGCTGCGACATCGTCCGTCACGCTCGTGAGAACCACGAACACCGGCGCGGGCAGTGCCTGGAACCCCGACAGCCCCGATCCGTCGGGACTGGCCTACATCCCGGCATCGGCCTCCGCCGATCCATCACGGCGTGACCGACTCGTGAGCGCGGACGGTGAGGTCGAGGAGACGACCGGTGCCGGATTCCACGGCGTGAACGTCTGGTTCGCGCCACGCGACGGATCCGTCCAGTCATCCACCATGGACACCACCGCGAGTTCCACCAGCCCGACCAACAAGGAGCCGGTCGGCGCGGCATACGATGCGGCGCGCAACGAGCTCTACCTGTCCAAGGACGGGTCGAACGGGCGCATCTGGGTCTACGACATGGCCACTGGCAACCAGGTCCGGACGTTCACGGTCACCGGGGCGCCGTTCTATAACGCCGACGCCGAGGGCCTCGCGTTCGACTCCGCCCGTAACATCCTCTACATGGCCGATGCCATCGACAACGACCTGGTGAAGGTCACGTCCGGCGGGGCCATCGGCACCGCCGGCGGGGCCATCGGCACCGGTGGCGAGACGGTGACGAACTACGACCTCGAGCAGTACGGACAGACGGAGCCCGAGGGGCTCGATGTCGACCCGGCGACCGGGAACATCTGGATCGTCAGCAACAAGGTCACGACCAAAGGCGGTCCCGAGCCGATGATCGAGGTCACGCCGACAGGCGCGCTGGTCTCGTCGGTCTCGATCGCGGCCGCCAATCCGCACTCCGCCGCCGGCCTGGCCGTGGCGCCACCGTCGAACGGCGATCCGGGCATGAACATCTACGTCTCGGACCGCGGCGTCGACAACAATACGGTGCCCACCGAGAACGATGGCAAGATCTACGAGTTCTCCACCGGGTCCGGCGGCGGAGGAAGCGCGCCGGTCGCCCAATTCTCGTCGAGCCAGGCACCCGGCACCCTGAGCGTGACCTTCACCGATCAGTCCACGAATGGGTCGACGAGCTGGAGCTGGGACTTCGGCGACCTGACGACCACTGCGGATGCGTCAACCGCGCAGAATCCCACGTACGCCTATCCTGCGGCCGGAAGCTACGAGGTGCGTCTGACGGCGACGAACGCGTTCGGGTCGGATTCGATCACGAAGACGCTCGTCGTGACGTCCGCGCCGCCGCCCTCGGGCAATCTCCTCACGAACGGCGGGTTCGAGCTCGCGGACGGGTCGAACAATCCCACCGGCTGGAAGGTCATCAACGGCTTCACCCGCTCGGCGGCGATTCCCCAGGAAGGGAGCTTCACCGGCCTGCACGCGAGCACCGCTGATGCGGGCTGGAACGTGTACCAGCAGGTATCCGTCACGGCGGGGCAGCGCTACGATTTCAGCGGGCGGGTGAACATCCCCGCGACGGCGGATGCCTTCAAGTTCGTGCTAAAGGTTCAATGGCGAGGTGCAAGCAACACGACCGTCGTCCTCAAGAAATACACCGATGACACGGCAGGGGTCTGGCAGGCGGTTTCGGCCGCGTCTCTCGTCGCCCCGGTCGGCGCCACGTCGGTGCGAATTCAGATGGTTCCGGCCAGCCTCAACGGCTCGGTCTATGTCGACGACTTCGTCTTCAGAGCGAGCCCGTGAGCTGCTTCTGATGACGGAATCGATCCGCTCGGGGGGTCAGGTGATGCACCAACAGGGGCCCGGACACGGGCCCCTGTTCTTGGTCGGCTGTGCCCGCACCGGTTCAACGTTGCTTCGCCACATCCTCAACCGGGCACCGTCGGTGTCGTTGGCCTCGGAAACGCACTTCTTCTCCTGGGCTCGGCGGCATCGTCTTGCTTCGCGACTCGACCAGGCTCGTCGTTCGCCCAAGCGTAGGGCGGCGCTGCTCCCGCTTATCGAGGAGCTCTTTCATGACGATGGCTGGGTCTGGGTCCGACGCAACGCGAGTGTTGAAGATCTCGTCGAACGACTCCTTGCCGGCGACTTGACGCAACGATCGCTGTTCTCAACACTCATCGAGCAATATGCGATAAGTCGCGGGCATGGCGATCAGTTGCCCGCGATAATTGGCGAGAAGACTCCGGCGCACCTCTATCGTGTGCCGACCCTCGACAAGTGGTTTCCAGGAGCTAGATTCATCCATACCTTCCGCGATCCTAGGGGGATCTACGCATCTGAGCTGCAGCGATGGAGGCAGGGGCGCTGGGGACCGAAGGCGCGCTATCCCTGGCTTCCCCCCCGAGTCATTGATCCACTCCTCCCGACTGCTCAGGCCATTGCGACGCTCAGGTCTTGGCTCGATGCGAGTCGCCTCCATCGAGAATACGAAGAACGTCTGCGCGAGCGATATATGTTGCTGAGGTTTGAGGATCTGGTCACCGATCCGGAGCGGGCAGTGCGACAGGTGTGCCAATTCCTCGGCCTGGCCTTCACTCCGTCGCTCCTGGAGGAGGTCGACGTCGTGGGCAGTTCGTTCGCAGAGCACCGGCATGCCGCCGCAGGATTTGACGCGACTGCTGCCGACAGGTGGATGGATGAGGTGCATCCGCTTGTCCGCACTTCGTTCGCGCGGTTCTTGGGCCGCCGGCTTGCGCATTTTGGATATCAGGCATGACCCCAGCGGAGTCGAGGGTCTCGTCGATGCGAACGCGACTTCGGCACACTCCCATCCATATAGCGTGGCGATTTGCCCAGTCCGCGATGGGATCCATCTTGGTGCGCAAGCAGATGGCCGATGTCCACACGTTCTGCCTCTTCATTGGCCATGCAAGATCGGGCCACTCCATCATCGGCGCCTTGCTCGATGCCCATCCGCAGATCGTCATCTCAGACGAACTCGACGCGCTGCGGTATGTCGAAGCCGGATTCCGTCCTTCGCAGATCCTCTACCTACCCATCTTCGTTGCGAAGAATCAGGCCGAGCGCGCGCGTACGAAGGCGGGCCTTAGCGGTGCGACCTACTCGTACGCCGTTACCGGCCAGTGGCAAGGCAGATATGAGTCGCTTCAAGTCATTGGCGACAGCACTGCGGGAATGACGGTCCAACGATTGGCTCGCGATCGCTCGTTGCTAGCGCGGACTCGTCTCCGGCTCATGGGGCGTAAATTGCGATTCATCCACGTGACTCGGAATCCATTCGACAACATCGCGACGATGATGATGCGCGGTGGCCGGACATTCGAGAATGCAGCAGACCGGTATTTTTCCAACTGTGAGGCCATTGTTGAGCTGGCGGGTCGGATTGCCGAAGACGACATCCTTCAGGTCCGGCATGAAGACGTGATTCTGACTCCGCAAGCAACGCTTGAGCGCGCGTGTGGGTTCCTCGGCGTCCCAGTACCCGCCGGGTACTTGGACGCGTGCGCTGGAATCCTCTTTCCTCAGCCGTCGCGCACTCGAGCAAAGGTCGAGTGGAGCCAAGATCAGCGGGGCTTCGTCGAGAGGCGAATCGCGGAATTCCCGTTTTTGGCTGGCTACAGCTTCACGTCGTAACCGTCTTCAGGCTGACGGGCGCTCGAGAGTGTGCCGGGAAGGATTTCGACCAGTCTTGTTGTAATAGGCTTCCCTGGCCCGCCATGCGAGCATCGTGGCGGAACTGCGCGGCCGCTCCACGAGCCAATACCGGACCAGGGCGCGCTGAGCCAGCCTAACGGGCGGCGCCGCGTACCCGTGTCGAACCATCATGTCTCCAGCGCGGGATTGCATGAAGGCGACTTGAGTCGCCCTAAGGACCGACGTGTAGCGTCCGATCGAGGCCGTGGAAATCTGACCTCGCGCAAAAGTGCCGAATGAGCTGTTGCCACCAGCCTGACGAAAATCGCTGGCGCCACCCATGTCTAGCATTTCGGATTCGAACGATTCGTTGACGAATGGACAGATCGTCCGAAGCGTTCCTTCCGGATCTCCCGCCAGATCTTCGTACCGCACGATCATGAACCGATCGGGATAGGTTGCTTCGTAATGTTCTCCCAGCTTGACTGAGTCGATCCACGCCGCAGTGGCCGATCCTACTCCGCCTCTGTTGCCATGCCATCGCTTCAGAGACGACGCATATCGATCCCGCGGATCGCGGACCATGTGCAGGATGCGGGCGGATGGAAAGCAATGGAAAACGCGATCCGCATACCGCTCCGTATGGAGGGACTTGTCACCCCACCGGGGCTTGCCAAGGCGTTGGGCATGGTGTTCTTCGAGTAGGCCGAATAGTCGGCAGTACGATGGCTCGCTAGCTCGGAACTCGCGTCGCAATCGCCCGAAATCAGGGTCGAGCTTGCGATGTCTTCGATATCTCATCATCGAAGCAAGGCAGCGGTCCAGGTTATCGTCGTGAGCCAAGTCGCCGAACCGACCGTCGAAAAACGTCCACCAATTCGTCCGCCTGGTCATCGCGATCCTTGGATGGGAAGCCAGGAGCGCGTACAGGAGACTGGTCCCGGTGCGCTCCAGGCCTCCGATGAAGATAGGACCTGGTGCCATCAACGAGTCCTCAGATCACGGCCCAAGGACTCGACCATACGCCAATCCCGAGGTCGCCGATAGCGACGAGCGGCGGTCGTCATGCGCGCGACCGGTCGGTCCACAAGGCTCAAACGCAGGCGTTCTACCGCGTTAAGCGCCGTTGGCGCCGGCTCGTAGTCGAAGCGTCGCATCGTCCCCCGCAGTGATTCCTGAATGAATGCGATCGCCCGCGGTGACAACGCACGCGCGTACAGCCCCACCTGGCCGCACTGGTCAGGGGAGTTCACAGGCTTGCCAGACGCGCGGCGCGCGCTTCCGATGAAGTCAAGCGTCCGCGTAAGCGTGGTCATCGGATCGCAGACGAGATCCTCAAATCGCACGATCAGGTAGCGACCCGAAAATCGGCTGCTGTTGGTCAAGGCGAGCGCGGCCGACTCGTGCCATGCGTCACAGGCGGCGCCAATGCCCCCCAGTCCCACACCATGGCTTGCAACTGCCGAAGCAAACCGATCTCGGGGGTCGCGGACCATGTGGACGAATCGAGCCTCGGGCAGGGCATCAAACACCTCCGCTGCGTGACGCTCAGCCAGTGCCGTCTGATCGCCCCACCTGGTTGCCCCGGCTATTTCGGCGAATTGCCTTCCGACGAGGCCGAAGAGGCGGCCATAGGTTCGTGGTCCTGGCAGGAAATCCGCCAGGAGACGCGCTGGATCCAATATCAGGCGTTCCGCACCCGGATCGTTTGCGAGAGCCCGCACCGCACGAGTGGCCGACCCGTCGTTGCGGAGGTCGCCATAGCGTCCGAGGTGGTGGGTCCATAGCTCGGCACGCCTAAAGAACGCGATATCTGTTGTCCCCTCCAACGTCCGTCGCATCCGCGTCTTGCCCGTGCGGTCCAGCCCCGCGATGACCACCGGTCGATCCGTCATGAACCGACCTCACTCATCGTCCCGAGTTGATGGAAATGCGCTCGTCTGGCCGACGCCCGCGCAATAACCACGTGCACGAGCCCAAGGCAGATCCACCATAGCCCCGTGCCCCAGGTGGAGGAATGGAGCATGTCCATAAAATTCGAAACGATGAATTGATCGGCGATCGCGAGCCACAATACGACAAGCAAGGCGCGGTTGACCCATCGCCCGGTGGGCATGTAGCGCCAGAGTTGTGCGCTCCGGATCAGCAGCCAGCCGACCGGAAGCAGGTACAGGACCAGAGCCGGAGCACCGTTTTCGGCTCCAAGGGCGAGATATACATTATGTGCACTGCCCGGCTGGACCGGAATGTCGCCGAGGCGTTCCTTGAACTGTTCGTCATACCGCTCAAAGTTGCCATAGCCAAAACCGAGGGCAGGTTGGGTGGCAATCATGCGGACGGCAGCGTTGTTCGTGATCAGTCGTGACTCTGCCGTGGCATCATCACCGATTCGCTGATCTACCCCAGCGAATGTGCCGCTGAACGGACCAAATGCAAGGACTGCTCCCACGAGCAGCGAAGCGGCCGCCGCGGGTATGACCGTCCGCGGGAAGACGAAGAGGAGTCCGCCGAACGCTACGGCGGCGCCGAGCCAACTGCCGCGCGAGAGCGAAAGGGCGACTCCTACCACGGTCGCCACCGCGATCAACACGAGAATCCAACGGATGAGAGGGGAGCGCGTACCCCGGGCTGCGTGGATGCTCAGGAGGCCGCCGAAGACCAGGGTCACGGTATACGCCCCCGGCGTGCCCAAGCTCCCGATTGTGCGCTCCCCGGCGCGACCAAGCCATGCAGCCGGCAACGCACCAGGGGCGAGCCAGCTCATCATGCCGATGGCCACCTGGATGACGACTACCACCACCACGATTGGAAACAGGCGCCGCATTTCGGCTTCGCCAGGGTCAGACAGGCGCACGAGCCAATAGATCGCCATCGGAACAATGAGGTGGTCGAAGAACGCGGCGATCATTCTGCTCGGGTTGCCGCTGAGCAAGATCACGTTCACGACACCGAGGACAATGAACGCCGTAACGAACAGGTCGGGCATACCGAGACGGAATCGGCTCCGCGATAGGCCGAGTACGCGGTAGAGGAGAACGATCGCCAAGGTCGAAGCAATCAAGAGCCGATGGAGTGCCCACACGCCCGGGCTGACCGACGCGCTATCGTCCACCACCAGAAACGGCATCGCGGCAATCCAGACCATCACGGCCGCCCATGGGTAATGGAGCACGACGACAGCCAATGGTGCTGCCAGTGCCAACGCGAGGCTGGCCTCCCACTCGCCCAGCGCGGCGGCGCCACCAACCATGAGAGCGAGTAAGGTCCCGCCCACGGCCAAGGCAACAAGGGACCCAACGAGAGCGGGATCCCTCGGCCGAGCTTCCGCGAACGGAGAATCAGACATGCGCCACGCCCTCGTTTTGGCCAGCATCTAGGCCATGGCCCTCGAGTCGTCGGTTCGGAGTGTGCCGCGCCGCGAGCGCGCGACTTCGTGTGCCCCCGCCATGAGGCCCCTCGAATGGATACATCTCGCCCGCACGTCGCGCAAGCGATCGGAGCCGGGAGTCGGCGTCGCTGGTGGGCGCGGTAAGGGCCAGGCTCATGTCCGCGGCCTCAGCACGCGCCAATAGAGCTGAGCGATGGCGCTGAACGCCCGGTATCCCATCCAGTCCAACGACGTGGGTGGCTCGACCTCCCATGCGGTGGGGAACTCGTATCCCCAGCGGGCCACGTACGGACCCATCACGCGCCGCGCTCGCTTCATCGCCTTCGGCGAGTAGTAGTCCGCAAAGTCGCGACTGCGCTGCCCCGTTCGGTTCATCGCCGGGAGCGGTCGCGCCGGAGCGATGCCGATCTTCCTGAGCGCCGCGTCAAAGTCCTCGCCGATCCGTTCAAAGCGAATGAGGTAATCGAACGTGTCGTGCGACAGGCTCGCCCACGTGTCGTACGGAAGATGGTAGAAATGGAGGAAGAAGTTCGAGAACGTCGCATCGGTTCGCCGCAGGTAGTTGAACATCCGGCGGTCGAGCGCGTTGTTCAGCGGTCGCCGTCTTC
>JBPCOK010000125.1:0-11564 GCA_051000335.1 Candidatus Limnocylindria bacterium
TTGACCGGCGCCTGGACGTGGACCTGCCCGAGCTGGGCGGCCATGATCACCTCATCGGCGCTCGAGAAGGCGCGTCCGGCGCCCTTTTCGTCGTCGACCTGGACCGTCAGGTAGTAGCAGCCCAGCACCATGTCGTGGGTCGGGCTCACCACCGGCGACCCGTCGGCGGCCGACAGCAGGTTGCGAGTCGAGAGCATCAGCTCCTTTGCCTCGCGCTGTGCCGCCGTCGACAGCGGCACGTGGACCGCCATCTGGTCTCCGTCGAAGTCCGCGTTGAACGCGAAGCAGACAAGCGGGTGGATCTGGATGGCCGAGCCCTCGACGAGCGTCGGCATGAACGCCTGGATGCCGAGCCGATGGAGGGTCGGCGCCCGGTTCAGGAGGACCGGGTGGTCCTTGATGACGTCCTCGAGCACGTCCCACACTTCGGGACGCACCCGCTCCACGATGCGCTTCGCGCTCTTGATGTTGTGGGCGAAGCCCTTCTCGACGAGTTGGCGCATGACGAACGGCTTGAACAGCTCGAGCGCCATCTTCTTCGGCAGGCCGCACTGGTGGAGCTTGAGCTCCGGGCCTACGACGATCACGGAACGGCCCGAGTAGTCGACGCGCTTGCCGAGCAGGTTCTGGCGGAACCGGCCCTGCTTGCCCTTGAGCATGTCGGACAGGCTCTTGAGCCGATGGTTGCCGGTGCCGGCGATCGCCCGGCCACGGCGGCCGTTGTCGATCAGCGCATCACACGCTTCCTGCAGCATCCGCTTCTCGTTGCGGATGATGATCTCCGGCGCCTCGAGATCGAGCAGCCGGCTGAGGCGGTTGTTGCGATTGATGACCCGCCGATACAGGTCGTTGAGGTCGGACGTGGCGAAGCGCCCGCCGTCGAGCTGCACCATCGGGCGCAGGTCGGGCGGAATCACCGGCAGGGTAGACAGGATCATCCACTCCGGCCGCGCCCCGCTCTTGCGGAACGCCTCGATCAGCCGCAGGCGCTTGATCGCCTTCTTGCGGCGCTGGCCCGATGTCTGGCGCATCTCCACGTGGAGGGTCTGGCTCAGCTCGTCGAGATCGATCTGCTCGATGATCTTCTTGACTGCCTCGGCGCCCATCCCGGCGTCGAACATCCGGCCGTGCATCTCCACGAGATGTCGGAACTCGCTCTCGGCCAGGATCTGCATGACCTTGATGTCGGCCAGCTTCGCGCGCTCGGTGCGCGCCCACAGGCGTGCGTCGTCCGTCTCTTCGCGAACCTGCTCGCGCTCGGTGGCGGTCGCCTCCTCGATGCCCGAGGTGAGGTCGGCCACCGACGTGTGGTACTTCTCCTCGGCCGATGCGAGGGCCTCCTTGGCGTCACGCTCGACCGCGTCGACCTCGCCCTTGACGAGGGCGCGCAGGGTGGCGAGGGTGTCCTTCGACGTCTCGCCGGCGCGGCCGACGACCTCGCCGGTGGCGGCGAACACGACGTCTTCCGCGAGCGTCTTGCCGCCCTCCTTGACCGAGGCCTCGACCGCCTGGGCGGCCGTCAGCAGCTCCTCGGTACGGGTTGCCTGCTGATCGGTGATGCGCTTCTTCTCGGCCTCGTGCGCCGAGTCCACCTCGGATCGCTTGTCCGCAATGGCGCCCTCGAGCTCGGCCTTCTTCTCGTCGACGATGGCCTGGGCGCGCGCGATCCGCTCCTCGGCCTCCTCGTCGATGCGCTGGGCCGCCTTGTCGCGCTGCGTCTCATCGACGCGCGTGACGACGTACAGCGCGAAGTAGAGGATGCGCTCGAGATTGCGCGGGCTGATGTCGAGCAGGATGCCGAGACGGCTCGGCGTGCCCTTGAAATACCAGATGTGGCTGACGGGGCTGGCGAGCTTGATGTGGCCCATCCGTTCGCGGCGCACCTTCGACCGCGTGACCTCGACGCCACACTTGTCGCAGATGATGCCCTTGTAGCGGATGCGCTTGTACTTCCCGCAGTAGCACTCCCAGTCCTTCGTGGGACCGAAGATGCGCTCGTCGAAGAGGCCGTCCTTCTCCGGCTTGAGGGTGCGGTAGTTGATCGTCTCCGGCTTGGTGACCTCGCCTGACGACCAGCCCTTGATCTGCTCCGGCGATGCCAGGCTGATCCGGATCGCGTCGAAATTGTTGACTTCAAGCATGAGCGGCGTGGGACTCCTGCGGCGGCTGCGCGCCGCTGCTGCGCTCTCGGCCGGGGCGGACCAGGCCCCGGCTCATGACAAACCGATGGTGGGACACCGCGGCGGCGTCATGCGACGCCGCGGTGGTCGAGCTATTCCTCAAAGCCCTGGAGATTGATCCCGCCGAGGTCCGGCAACGGGTAGCTGCCGGTGTCCTCGATGAAGCGGATCTCCTCTTCGTTCTCGTTCAGGATCTCCACCGACAGTCCGAGCGCCTGGAGCTCCTTGATGAGCACCTTGAACGACTCGGGCACGCCCGGTGGCTGGATCTCCTCGCCCTTGACGATGGCCTCGTACGTCTGCACGCGACCCATAACGTCGTCGGACTTCACGGTGAGGAGCTCCTGGAGGATGTTCGCGGCGCCGTATGCCTCGAGCGCCCAGACCTCCATCTCGCCGAAGCGCTGACCACCGAACTGCGCCTTGCCACCCAGCGGCTGCTGGGTGATGAGGCTGTACGGGCCGGTGGACCGCGCGTGGATCTTGTCCTCCACCAGGTGGTGGAGCTTGAGCATGTAGATGTAGCCGACGGTCACGCGATGGTCGAACTGCTCGCCGCTGCGGCCGTCATAGAGGACAGTCTTGCCGTCCTCCGCCAGTCCGGCTCGCTTGAGCGCGCCGCGGATGTGCTCCTCGGTCGCGCCGTCGAACACGGGCGTCGCCGCCTTCAGGCCGAGGGCCTGCATCGCCCAGCCGAGATGCGTCTCGAGGATCTGGCCGATGTTCATGCGGCTCGGCACGCCGAGCGGGTTGAGAACGATGTCGACCGGCGTTCCATCTGGCATGAACGGCATGTCCTCGACGGGCAGGATCTTCGCGATCACGCCCTTGTTGCCATGCCGTCCGGCCATCTTGTCGCCGACGCTGATCTTCCGCTTCTGCGCCACGCTGACCCGCACGAGGCGGTTCACGCCGGGCAGCAGCTCGTCGCCGTTGTCGCGGCTGAACTGCCGGACGTCGACCACGATCCCCCGCTCGCCGTGCGGCAGCCGCAGGCTCGAGTCGCGGACCTCGCGGGCCTTCTCGCCGAAGATGGCGCGCAGGAGGCGCTCTTCGGCGGTCAGCTCGGTCTCGCCCTTCGGGGTGATCTTGCCGACCAGGATGTCTCCGGGCTTGACCTCGGCGCCCTCGTAGATGATCCCGTCCTCGTCGAGGTTGCGCAGGCTCTCCTCGCCCACGTTCGGGATGTCGCGTGTGATCTCCTCGGGACCCAGCTTCGTGTCGCGGGCCTCGATCTCGTGCTTCTCGATGTGGATGCTCGTGAACAGGTCGTCCTTGACGAGACGCTCGCTGAGCACGATGGCATCCTCGTAGTTGCCGCCCTCCCACGGGAGGAACGCGACGAGGATGTTCTGCCCGAGCGCCATCTCGCCGGCATCCGTGCTGCTGCCATCGGCGATCAGCTGATCTGCAGCGACCCGGTCGCCGACGTCCACCACGGGACGCTGGTTGATACAGGTGCCCTGGTTGCTGCGCAGGAACTTCTTGAGCCGATACGTGTCGCGCTCGTCGCCGGCGTCGCGCTCGATCTCAATGTGGTCGGCCGTCACGCTGACCACCGTCCCACCGTGCTTGGCGACGAGCACACCCTGCGAGTCGAACGCGGCGCGGTACTCGACGCCCGTCCCAACGACCGGGGACTCCGGCTGCAGGAGCGGCACCGACTGCCGCATCATGTTCGAGCCCATCAGGGCGCGGTTCGCGTCGTCATGCTCGAGGAACGGGATCATCGCGGTTGCGACGCTCACGATCTGCTTCGGGCTGACGTCCATGTAGTCGATCACGTCGACCGACTCCTCGAGGAACTTGTCCTTCCATCGGACGAGGACGCGCTCCTCGGTGAAGCGCCCGTCGACGTCCAGCGCGGCATTCGCCTGCGCGATGTGGAACTTCTCCTCCTCGGAGGCATCGAGGTAGATGATCTCGTCGGTGACGATCGGCCGGATCCGGACCTGGGCGACCTTGCCCTCCTTGATCTGGCCCCAGACCTTGTCGTCGATGACGGTGCCGATCTTGGCGACGACCTTGCCGCCCTCGGTCAGTGACAGGTCCTCGGCCAGGATCTGGCCCAGCGCATCGGCCTGCTTGTCCTTCGAGCCGATGGTGCGGCGAACCTTGCGATAGGGCGTCTCGATGAAGCCGAACTTGTTGATCTTGCCGTAGGTCGCCAACGAGCCGATGAGGCCGATGTTCGGCCCCTCCGGCGTCTCGATCGGGCACATCCGGCCGTAGTGGGACGGATGCACGTCACGTACGTCGAAGCCGGCACGCTCGCGCGAGAGGCCACCGGGGCCCAGCGCGCTGAGACGGCGCTTGTTCGTCAGCTCCGCCAGCGGGTTGGTCTGATCCATGAACTGGCTCAGCTGACTGCCGCCGAAGAACTCCTTCATGGCCGCCACGACGGGGCGGATGTTGATGAGCGTGTTCGGGGTGGCCTGGTCGGAGTCAGTGATCGTCATCCGCTCCTTGACGACGCGCTCCATGCGGAGCAGGCCGATGCGGAACTGGTTCTGGATCAGCTCGCCGTTGGCGCGGATGCGCCGGTTGCCGAGGTGGTCGATGTCGTCCGGCTCACCGCGACCGTTGTTCAGCTCGATGAGCTTGCCGATGATGGCCACGATGTCGTCGCGGCTGATCACGCGGCTGGCGCGCGGGTTCGCGGCATCCTCCGACGGAAGCTCGAACTTCAGCTTGCGGGCCGCGTCGCCGAGCGCCTTGTTCAGCTTGTAGCGACCGACACGACCGAGGTCGTAGCGGCGGAAGTTGAAGAAGAGGCTGGTGACGAGCGCACGGGCGTTGTCCACGGTCGGCGGATCGCCGGGGCGCAGCTTCTTGTAGACCTCGATGAGGGCCTCGTCCTGCGTCTCGGCCGGATCCTTCTCCATGGTCAGCGCGACGTACGGATGCTCGGGGTTGTCATCGGCCGGGCCGAAGATCTTCTCGATCTCGTTCGTCTCGAGCCCGACCGCGCGCAGCAGCGTGGTGACCGGGATCTTCCGCTTGCGGTCGACCTTGACGCTGAGCAGGTCCTTGTTGCTGGTCTCGAACTCGAGCCAGGCGCCGCGGTTCGGGATGACCTTGGCAGCGTGGAGCATCCGGCCGGTGGCCGGGTCCTCGGCCGCGGTGTAGTACACGCCCGGCGACCGGACGAGCTGCGACACCACGACGCGCTCGGCGCCATTGATGATGAAGGTGCCCTGCTCCGTCATCCACGGGAAGTCGCCCATGAACACGGTCTGGTGCTTGACCTCGTCCGTCTCCTTGATGACGAGATCGACTTCCACCTTCAGCGGGCGCGCGAAGGTAAGGTCACGGGTGCGGCACTCTTCTTCGTTGAACTTCGGATCTTCGAAGTAGAACTCGCGGAAGTGGAGTTCCAGGTTCTTGCCGGTGAAGTCGGTGATCGGAGTGATCTCGTCCAACAGCTCACGGAGGCCGGTGGAGACGAACCACTCGAAGGATTCGATTTGCGTCAGGATCAGGTTCGGAAGCGGGAGAACCTCGGGGATGTGCGAGAAATTCTCACGGGTCGGGGCCAGCTCAAAACGGCCGGTCGACTCGGCCAAAGCCATTCAGGACTCCTCAAAGAGGGCATGGTGGGGCGCGGACACGCGAACGAGGAGTATAGCACTCCGCACCGCTTCGTCAACTGAAGCGGAAGGGGGGTAGTGGTCTAGTTTGAGCGCGGGCGGCCGGCCCACCAGAGCCAAGCAAGAGTGAGGGCCGCAGCCGCGGCGAACGGCAGCCAGAAGGTCAGCAGCATGTAGGGGCTGAACCCGCCGAAGCCACACAAGCCGCGATCGCAGGTGCCATCCACCCTGGCAGTGACGGCGAGGTTAGTGAGAAATCCCGCCGTTAGACCGGCGATCAGCATCAGAACGACCGCCAGGAACGCCGCACGCCATCGGTTCATCGGGACGCGATACTACATGCCCGACTAGTCAGGAGCGCCGCAATCTCCTGAAGCGTCCACACATGGTCGCTCACGCCGGCTGCCATTGCGGGAGTGACGTTCTTCCCGAGCGACGAATGCGAGCGCGCGAAGTTGTAGTACATGAACTGGATGGTCACGGCGTGGGCGAGATTCTCCACCTTCTTTTGAGAAGCCATTGGTCAGGCGGGTGAACCGTCGCATGCCCATGCGGATCGTCAGGTTCATGCGCTCGACGTGCGACGTGGTGATGTGTGCCTCGTCGGGGTCGCCGTTGATCTTGCGAATCTCGATGCTCTTGACCTTGTTTGGGCTGTAGCGGCGGTCGGTCGGAGAACCATCCTCGGACGATGCCACGCCGTAGTCCTTGATTACCTGGGCGTAGTCGATGTCCGAGCCGAATGCTCGCTCGACGATCCCGCGATACGGGACGCCTGCATCAGTGCTGAGCTGAATCCGACCGCTGACCCGCTGGCGTAGGTCGAGCATGAAAGCCAAGCCATCGGTCTCGTCGTGTCGGGGATGGCCTGCCTCAGCTGCTCACGCAGATCCTCGATGTCGGAGGCGAGCTCCCACAGCGAGCCCGGGCTGGACAGGCTGCCGTCGGGCGCCACGAACCAGACCGCCGTCGCCAGGCTGTTGAGGGGCGCATGCACATGCACATCGACGACGCCAAGCACCACGTGCTGCCCAAGTTGGAGACCGACCTCGCAGCCTCTGCCGACCGGCCCGCTCGCCGGACCGATGCGGACGTCGTCACCGAGCACGGTGCCCTTGAAGACTTCCATGACACCCAGCCGATAGGCCATGCCGTCGAGCATCAGCTCTTCGACAGTGCCCTCCACGATCCAGCTCCGAGCCGGAGACGACATCATCGAAGGTGAGCGGCGGCCCGGAGCAGGCACGCGTCGCGCCCGGCGCCAGCAGCAGGACCATCAGCGCCAGCCGTGGCGCAGCCATCCACCACGTCAACCTCGGTCCACGGTTCGCCATCGATCGTCCTCCCCTCGCCCTCGTCACCAACTCTGATGATCCGAGGTGCCGTCGGTCAAGCCTCGAAATGGCTTCCGTGTCGATACGCCCGGCCACCGCTCTGCATTTCAGTCACAGCCGGGTGGATCGTCGGCGGTCGGTCGGTAGGTGACGGTGTGGTCGTTGGCCGTCGCCTGGATCATCGGCTCCGGGTCGGTGTGGAGAATGATCGAGACTTCGATCGTCTGGTCGGCGCCGGGGACCGGCCACTGCGGCGGGACACCGCCGGGACGTTCCGCCCGCCAGGTCACGTTGTTGAAGGTCCCCAGCCACTCGATGCCGCAGTGGACGAAGAACCGATACGGGTACGCGATTTCGGGCTCGATGATCGCGCCCTCCTCCAGCACGAACGGCGGCGGCAGCGCCGGGTCGCCATGCACCTCGCCAGGTCGCGCCACGGCGCCGGGCTGGGACAGGTCGACCTCGACCAGCGTCCGCTCCTCGGGGACGCCCGCCGGCGGGTCGTCGGCGCCGAGCTGGATGGCGAATGGGCCAGACGGCAGCTTTCCGCGATCGAGCGCCACGACATAGGCGTGGGGGTTGGCGTCGCCGGTGCAGGCCGACGGCGCACCCACCAGCACGATCTCGGCGTGGACCAGATCGCGCTGCTCGTCGACCAGCACGTCGTCGAGGCGGATGTTCGGGCAGCTCGAGCCGAACACGGCGCCGAACCAGATGACTACCTCCGATGCGAAGTCGACCGCCGGAGGCACTCCCGCCAGACCGATATCGGCCCACAGCTGGGCGTACGAGGCGCGGTCGCTGGCGATGCCGGTGCGATACGGCTGGCCGGCGCCCCGCTCATCGGCCAGCAGGCGCCATCCATCACCCTGCCGCGGCTGCGGTCCTTCGGCCGGCACGCTGGCCGGGTCGGCGCCCTCGATGCAGATCGGCTCACCCGCGAAGCGCTCCTGAATGGCCGCGAGACGCTCGGGCTTCAGGACGCCGACCCCGATGCCAACCACGCCCTGGGTGACCGAGATCCATGAGCTTGGCCCGAAGAGCGGGCCGAGCTCGTCACCGATCCGACGCTGGAGCTCCTCGAGCTCGGCGATCGACCACGGGACCTCGACGGCGACCACCCCGACATCGGGGAACAGCTCGGCCAGCTCCGCCTGGCGGGCCTCGGCATCGGAGCTGAAGGCGAGCGTGATCCAGCCAAGGTGCTCCCGATCGATCCAGATCTCCTCGAAGCCCGGCTTGGCGGCGGCCCAGGCGCGGAGCTCTTCGATCGGCTGCTCGTTGGCGACGTAGATCGGCGCGTCCCGATACCACGCGGTCGGCGCGCTGATCCGTTCGACCGTGTCGCAGGCAGGGATGGCCGCGACTGCCAGGGGTACGGTGGCGTCGGGCGCTGCGATCCCGGTGCCGCCTGACCCATCGGGCGCTCGAGGCATGGTGCTACAGGCACTCGCGAGCAGGGCGAGGCAGCAGATCACGACCACGAACGGCGCACGCATGGCTGCTTCCCGAGGCTGCATGTCGCTGACCAGACGCTACCGGGGGCTCGACCGTTCCATCGGACGCTCGCGAATTGGGCCATGCTGACATCGATCTCCACAGCTTTGCCATCCTTCAGCCTTCCGCTTCGCGAGCGAGAGCGATATGGGCGCCACGAATGAGAACCTCGGCCACTCGCAGATCGGCGCGACCGCGAACCTGTACTCGCACGTCATGCCGAGCATGCCGGCCAGGCCCTACGCGTGTGCTTCCGGCGGTCCCTGCGCACCGAGGAGCCGGCGACGGTGATCGGCAGCCATCGTGAACAGCAGAGACCCGAGACTCGCGGCGGCTGCTGCCCAGAAGGCTTCGTCACCGACCTCGCCAGCCCACCCGAGACCGATGAGGAAGAGTGGATAGCCGATGGCATTCAAGGCAATGGCGCGCCTCGGCTCGCGCCTGATCCTGCCCACGAGGATCGCGAACAGGCCGACTGCCAGTCCTGCCACGAGCGCTGTTGGCAGCCCGTACATGAGGGACCTCCCGCGCTTCACCGCTTCACCACGGATCCTCTGCCAACTGGCGTCTGTTCGTCAAGGCGCATGCTGGGCACCAGCGTCCACCCCTCTCGGGCACACGTTCCGACTCAACACGGAGCACCAGCATTGACACCACCTTCAGGGTTTGCCCGAACACTTCGGCGGTCGGCGGCATCCTATGGGTAGACACAGGGAGGATTTCGGCTGGACCTCGTGAGGCTCGCCCAAGCACACGACCGAGACGCGTTCGAGACGTTGGTGGAGCGGCACCTCGGCGATGTCCATCGCATCGCGGTGGCCATCGTCGGTCCGGCGGACGCCATGGACGTGACCCAGGAGACCTTCGTCGTGGCCTGGCAGCAGCTGCCCCGTCTGCGCAACCCGGACGCCTTCGGCGGCTGGCTTCGTCGCATCTGCGTCAACAATGCCCGGCAGTGGCTGCGCCGAACGCGACGGCGTGGCGTGGTGGCGTCGATCGACAGCGGCGACACCATGCGGCCGATGGAGGTTACCGATCAGCGCCCCGACTTCCGCGGCGCGGTTGAGGCACGGGCCATCCTGGAGCCGGCCATCGAGCGACTGAACCCGGACCAGCGCGCACTCCTCGCGCTCCATTACACCCTCGGCTTCTCGATCGCGGAGTCGGCGGAGGCCCTTGGCATACGGGTCGGCACCGCGAAGTCGCGCCTCAACGCGGGGCTCACGGCTCTTCGCAAGGCGATCGTCACGCCGGCCGTCACCGCCGAACCAGAGGCAGCACCGTGAACGACGAGCAGATCATCGAGTACCTGCGCAACCGCCACCGCGGCAACTTCGATCCCCCGCTCGGCGCGGTGAGCACGGTGATGGCGGCCGTCGACGGTGTGCCGGCCAACCGCGCCTGGTTCTCGTCCTTCATGCCGGCCGCGG
The DNA here is from genome assembly GCA_051000335.1 of Candidatus Limnocylindria bacterium. GTDB lineage: Bacteria > Chloroflexota > Limnocylindria > QHBO01 > QHBO01 > JACDBZ01. Next base: position 10,032 of record JBPCOK010000125.1, read on the forward strand.
CGGCCGCGGCCGTTGGCGCCGCCTTCGTCCTGGCATTGCTCTTCGGCGCAGGACCGAACATCGGTCCAGGGCCATGTGCCACCGAGAAACCATCGACCATCGCGTCACCTACGCCAGTCCCGTCCTCGGTCGTGCCCAGCCCCAGTCCGACCGACGCCGCTCCACCAGTGCTGCCGCTGGTGCAGCCAGGGGATACGGTCAACCTGTCGGCGACTGACAGCCAGGGTGAGTGGGGCACGATCCACCTCGAGCGCGGCGACGATCTTGGCGGCTACCCCGACGCCGAGATCCCGCCCGACAGCTTTGTGGTCGAGGTCTTCGTTGTCTACGATGCCCAGCGCATGCCCGACCCCGCGCAGTTCGGGATGTCGGACTGGGCGGTGCGGCCGTCAGATCCGTCGGCCGATGGCTTCTTCGTCGCCGAGGCGCACGAGTTCGAGCGGACCAATGGGATCGGCCTGCGACCGGCGATGCCGCTCGGCATGTATCCGGGCGCGGTCGACATCTTCACGACGCCGACCGAGGGCCGGATCGCCTTCGCGATCTCGCGCCGCGCCGCGGATCTCAATCTTGAGCTCGTGTATCAGCTGGGTGGTCAGGAGCAGGTGTTTGCGCTGCGAAATCCTGGACCTCCGCCCGAGCCGGTCGCGGTAGCAACGCCACAGCCGACCTCCGAGGAGGCGATCGCGAAAGCGGCAGCCATGGCGGCGACACTGTTCACCGAGCCCGACGAGTGCGTCAATCCCGAAGACGGATACCGGCTGACCTTCCCGGACGCCTGGTACACCAACACGGCGACGGGAGGGGTGTCGGCCTGTTCGTGGTTCACACCCGAGTTCTTCGAGGTCACCGCGCCAGGCGTGCCTGCCGAGGAGATCTGGATCTCCATCAGAGTGGTCGATGGAGAGGTCGCCTATACGAGCCTGACTGAGATCTATCTCAACGAGCAGCTCGAGGTGGGCGGCCGACCCGCATCGCGCGTGGAGTACAACCCGAACGCAACGGCCAATCCGGACTACCGCGGATACCAGTACGTGGTCCCGCTCGGCGAGAACGGACCGACGCTCGCGGCCGGGACCGACACCGATCACGCGGATAACTACCTGCTGGCCAAGGCCGTGCTGGATCGGATCATGGCGAAGTTCGAGTTCACCCGCTGACCCGCGCCCTGCGGGCGCACCCGTCCCAATCGTCGAACTTCCGTTGTCCTGGCTCGCGATAGTGAACCGATCAGGCCGCGACGCCGTTTCATTGGCACCTCAACGGAGGCACGCACATCGTACGCCTCGTCGCCATCAGCGCCGCACTCGCGGTTCTCTCGGCCGCCGCGTGGTTCACCGTCGGCCCGGGAACCAGGCCGCCCAGCGGCGCCTGCGCCGCCGCGGGGACGCAACCTGAGCCCAATACGGAGGCGGACCCCGGTCAGCTGACCTGGATCGGGTCGGGCGAGCTGCCGAACGGCCTGGATGACGGCGATGAGCAGCTGATGCTCGACGTCGAGAGCTTCCGTGACGGGTTCGTTGCCGTCGGGCG
>JBPCOK010000002.1:0-15889 GCA_051000335.1 Candidatus Limnocylindria bacterium
TCGGCGTCACCTGTCCGGCCACGCCGACCTCGACGAGATAGCAGCCGCGGGCCCCGAGCTCTCCCGGGTCGCGGCCCTGGGGAATGCCGCAGTAGAGGGCCGGGGGCTCATCGAGGACGGGCCCGGGATGATGAATGTGGCCCAGCGCCCAGTAGTCCATGCCGGACGAGCGCAGGTCGCTCACCGAGCACGGCGCGTAGTTGGCGTGTCCCGGACGATCGCCGACGTTCGTATGGAGCAGGCCGATCGAGAACGGCTCGTCGGGCCCGGCCTTCATCGAGGCGGCGAAGTTCTCCGCCACCGCGGCCCGCGGATACGACCGTCCGTGAACGCGGGCGATCTCTCGGCCCTCGCGCAGAACCCCGACCGATTCTCCTACCCCGGTCCCGAACCGATGGGCGAGGGCGGGGAACACGAGGGATGGCGCCCAGCTGCGCCCGTCGGCCGGGTCGTGGTTTCCATGGACCACGAAGCTGGGGATCCCGGCGTCGGCCAGCCGGGCGAGTCCGTCACGGAAGCGCGTCTGGCCCAGCAGCGTCGGGCTGGCGACCTCGAAGACGTCTCCGGCGATCACGACGAAATCGACGCGCTCGCGGAGGGCCAGCGCCACGATGTTGTGCCATGCACCCGTGGTTGCGGCTCGCAGCTCGGCGAGAACGTCCGGCGGTGCCTCGGCGCTCAGGCCCTCGATGGGGCTGTCGAGATGAAGGTCACCGGTGTGGAGAAAGCGAAATGGCTCGAGAGACGACACGGCCCGCCCAGCGTAGCCGATGGCCATGACAGCTCATCGGTCGCGTGGGCGGGCGAGTCCGTCCCCGTCAGCGCCGGCCGCTCCCCCCGAGCGACCCGAGGAAGGTCGCGCCGGCCGGAACCGGATCTGTTCCCTCAGACGGAGCGGCGTCCGCTGAGGAGCTGGAACAGCAGCACGATTGCCGCGATGACCAGCAGGAGGTAGATGAGGTTGCCGCCAATGCCGCCGATCAGGCCGAGAAGCCAGAGGACCAGCAGGATGACGATGATCGTCCAGAGCATCGAATTCTCCTCACTCCATGTGGAACCGGCGGGTCGCCACGAGGCGACCTCGGTAGTGCGCCAGATATCGCAGGAAGCGTGCCAGTGGGGACACCGAGGGCTCACTCGCCGTGCGAACGGCGGTCCTCGATCACCCGGTACACGAGGAGCACCGCGGCGAGGAGCAGCAGGAGGTTGACCCACTGCCCGAGCCGCAGGATCACGCCGGCAAGCCAGGCCACGAGGGCGATCGCGATCACGACCCAGGTCACGGGTTCACCGGATCGGGTTGATGGCGGCGGCGATGCCCATGACCACCAGGACCACGCCCAGCATCAGGGCGCCGACGGCGACGCTGGCGATCCATACCTGGCGCTCGCCCTTCATGGCGTCAGCACGTCGAGCAGCTGCTGCGCATGGGCATCGGGCTTGACCCGCGCCAGGACGTGCCCGACCCGACCGTCGGGCCCGACGACGAACGTCGTTCGCTCGTTGCCCTGGTAGCGCCTGCCGCCCGACTCCTTCTCGACCCACACGCCATAGTCGTCCGCCACATGGTGCCCGTCGTCCGCGAGCAGCCGATACGGCAGGGCGTACTTCTCGCGGAATGCGACATGCCGCTCCACGCTGTCCGGGGACACGCCGAACACTTCGACCCCGGTCGCGAGGATGTCCGCCCAGCGGTCCCGAAGGCCACAGGCCTGGGTCGTGCAGCCGGGCGTGTCGTCCTCGGGATAGAAGTAGAGGACGTGGCGCGCCCCGGCGAGCGATTCGCTCGACACCGTGCTTCCATCGTCCGCGGTCATCTCGAACCTTGGCGCCTGGTCACCGGCGATTGGTCGTGTCATCGGCGAAGAGTCTACCCGGTCGTCAGCGCATCTCCTCGATCGCCAGGAGGACGGCGGGCAGGTCGCGCACGTCCATGCGGGCCACCAGCTCGTCCGCGAACTTCGCGATCGCCCCATCCGCCTCCGCCAGGTCGTGCCCCGATCCGTCCACGACCTGCAGCAGCGGATCGTTCCCGGCACGCGCCAGCACCGCGGCCAGGATGCGGGACTCATCGGGATCGGCCCACGCATCCTCCTCGCCGTGGGCCAGCACGACGCTCCGGTGCAGCATGCTCGCGAGCGCCAGCGGTGGCGTGTTGAATCCCTGCTCCCAGCCGGTCAGCGCGAGCTCGACAGCGCCACCGGGGAGATGCGTGGTCATCGTCGGCTGACCACGGCCGACCCGTTCGATGAGCTCCTCGGCGCCGATGTCCAATGCCGAGACGACGGGGTGCTCGCGATCCCGCCCGGTGCGAGATCGTTCGGCCACGCCCCGGCGCAGCACGTCACGTAGCGACCGCGCGGATGCGCCGATGAGCCCCACGGCGCCGATCGCCGGGTCGCCGATCGCCACGCTCAGAGCGATCCCGGCGCCCTCGCCGTGGCCGACGATCGCCGTGCGTCGGAGATCCAGCTCCGACCGGGAGCGCATGGCGCCGATCGCGTCGCGCGCGTCATCGATGCGCGTGAACAGGTCGCTCGTCGTCCACGTCCCGGCCGACGCGCCACAGCCGCGCGGGTCGTAGCGCAGGCAGGCGACGCCATTCGAGGCCAGCGCATCCGCCAGGCGGGCGAGGAGACCGGGCGGCGCGTCGGCCGCCATCGGCGCGAACCAGGCCGGATGGCCGGACCGATCCCACGACCCGTCGCGGTTTCGGGGAAGCCAGCTCGGGACGGCGACGACCCACGGATGGCTGCCTCCGGCGTCGGGCAGGGTGAGCGTGCCGGAGAGCGAGACGTCGCCGGCGCGAAAGGTGAGCTCCTCGCGGCGTGGCATCGGCCGATGGTACGCTCGGCGGCGATCCATGGCCCGACCCGCGCCGAACTTCGACCCCCTGCCCGAGCCCGTCCCGTTCGTTCCCGACCCGCGCGCCGATCTTCCCCGCGAGGCGAGCGTGATCGTGGTCGGCGGCGGGATGGTCGGCGCCTCCGCGGCCTACCACCTCGCTCGGGCCGGCCTGAGGCCACTCGTCATCGAGGCCAATGCGCCGGCCAGCGGGGCGTCGGGCCGCAATGCCGGCATGGCCCTCGCCGGTTTGGGCGGTCACTTTCCCCGCGTCACAAAGCTGGTCCAGGATGCCGGCGGACGATCGATCCTGGACTACACGACGCGATCGCTCGACATGATCGAACGCTGGGACAGTGAGCTTCCCGGAGGAATGGAGTGGGATCGCTTCGGATCACTCCACCTCGCGCTCGACGAGGCGGAGGAGGCCCACATTCGGCACATGGCGGCCATCCAGGCGGCGGAGGGCCTCGAGGTCAGCGTCGTGGACCATGAACGCACGCTTCGCGAGCTCGCGCCCGGGCTCGAGACACGGGAGGTCCGAGCTGCGAAGTGGACGCCGGGCGACGGCAAGCTCAATCCCTTCCGGCTCTGCTACGCCCTCCTCGATGCGACCCGGGACCTGGGCGGCACGGTGCTGACCGGCGTCCGCGTGGACGCGCTGCGGGTCCACGCGGGACGCGTCGCGGGCGTCGATACCTCGCACGGGCCGATCGCGAGTGGCAGCGTGCTCCTGGCAACGAATGCCTGGACGCCCGCCCTCGTCCCGCACCTGCGCGCGAACCTGACACCGATCCGGGAGACGGTGTGCGTCACGGAGATGCTTCCGCTGAGCATCGGAGCACCCGGCTTCGAGACGAACCAGTGCAACGAGTACTGGCGACAGATGCGGAGCGGCGAGGTGGTCATCGGCGGCTACGCCGTGGCCGATGAGGAGATGGGGATCGGCTCGTACTCGACGCGCGTGCGGCCCGAGGTCGCTCCGCGGCTTGCCGGTCTGCTGGCTCGGCTGCACCCGGCTCTTCGCGACGCTCGAATCATCCGCTGCTGGGCCGGGCTCCTCGATTTCGCCTCGCTCGAGATTCCGATGGCCGGACCCCTGCCGGCCGAGGACGGCGGGCCACTCCCCGGCGCATGGATCGGGGCGGGGCTCACCGGCCACGGTCATCCGTACGCGCCGATCCTTGGACAGCTCCTGGCGGAGGCTATCGAGAGCGGAGTTGCGACGACCCTGCCGTTGGCTCCCTTCGACCCACGGCGCTACGTCGGCACGAGCCATCCCCGGACGTGGCTCGAGCCGTTCCAGGGATCGGCCCCGGTGACCTCGGAGCGCTAGCCGATCAGCGGCCGCCAGGCACCGAGGGCCACGCTCACGCCGATCGCGATGGCGGCCAGGACGACCGCTCCGGCGATCCACCCCCAGTCCGACAGGCGCATCTGCTGTGGTCGCGCCACCGTTCGGCATGGCGAGGCACCGAACCCGCGTGCCTCCATCGCCACCGCCATCCGGGATCCCCGCCGGATGGCACCCACGAGCAGGGCGAGCAGCTGGCTCCCGAACAGGCGGACCGCGGCGATCGGCGAGCGGCCGGCCTCAACGCCTCGCGCCCGTCTCGCCATGCCGATCGTCTGCCACTCCTGCGCGAAAAGGGGCAGGAGGCGCAGCGCAGCCAGCACGCCGATCGCGAAGCGGGGCGAGACCCGCAGCTGCTGGACGAGGGCATCGGCGACCTCGACCGGGTCGCTCGTCGCTGTTGCGAGGAGGCCGGCGAGGGCGATGGCCAGCAGCCGCAGGGCGAGGCCCGCGCCGTTGAGCGCGGTCTCGGCGCCGATGCGGAACGGACCGACCGCGACGATGAGCTGGCCGACCTGCTCGGCGGCAAACAGCATGTTGAAGACGCCGATGGAGATCGCCACGACCGCCACCAGTCGTGCGCGACCCACGATCGTGCGCAGTGAGAGCCCGGAGCCTGGGATCAGCATGAGCAGTGCACCGAGGACGACGATGGCGGTCACGCCGTCGAGCGAGGCGAAGAGGGCCGCCATCAGGACGAGCGCGGCCGCGAGCTTGGCCACCGGGTTGGCCCGAGCCAGTGGCGCGGTGGGTTCCGCGACGATCGGGGTGAAGAGTCGCATCAGGTGCGATCGATCTGGAACGTGCGATCGGCCAGAGCGCGGGCGAACGGCAGGTCGTGGGTCACGAAGGCGATCCCGCGCCCTTCGTCCCGGAGTGCCGCCAGGAGGTGCAGGAGCTCGGCCCACGTGCGCCGATCCTGGCCGAACGTCGGTTCGTCGAGGACCAGGAGGGCCGGCGCGGTGGCGAGCGCGGTGGCCACCGAGAGGCGCCGTTTCTCGCCACCCGACAGCGTGAACGGATTCGCCTCCGCGAGATGGCTGAGACGAAGCCGCTCCATGAGCTCGTCCGCCCGGCGGCCGGCCTCCGCCTCGGCGACGCCCGCACGCCGGGGACCCAGCATGAGCTCGTCCCGCACCGATCCGGTGAGGAACTGGTGCTCGGGGTCCTGGAACACGGTCCCGATGTGACGCGCCAGGTCCGGCGCCGGCCATGCCGCGATGGGCTCGCGTCCGTGGCCGGCATACAGGGCCTCCCCGGAGACGACTCGCCCGGTCGACGGCATCAGCAGCCCGGCGAGCATCAGGCCGAGCGTGGTCTTGCCGCTGCCATTCGGCCCGATGATGGCAGTCGCCTCGGACGAGCGGACCGAGAGGTCGGTCGCGGCCAGTGCGTCCGCCCGCGCGTCCGGATACCGAAACGCGGCGTGATCGGCGATGACCAGCGTCTCCGGCGGTGGCCGTTGGCGGCGGGGAGGCGCGGCGGGAGGATGGTCCGGGACCCAAACCCCGGCATCGGCCAGACGAGCGCCCTGGGTGCGGAAGACGTCGCCGGGTTCTCCATCGGCCACCACGCCGCCTCCGGGCTCGATGACGACGACCCGGCCCACCAGCGGCAGCGCCTCGTCCACCCGGTGCTCGACGAGCAGGAGCGTGACTCCCAGGCGACGGACCACCTCCTCGAGCACCGACCGCACCTCCGCGGCGCCGGCGGGGTCGAGGTTCGCCGTCGGCTCATCGAGCATGAGGAGTCCCGGTCGCAGCGCCAGCGTGCCCGCGAGCGCAAGACGTTGCTGCTCCCCGCCCGAGAGGGCATGGGTCGGACGCTCGCGACCGTACGGAAAGGCCACGGCCGCGAGGGCGGCGTCGACGCGGCCCCAGATCCCCTCGGTGGGCACGCATCGGTTCTCGAGACCGAAGGCGACGTCATCGCCGGCCCTGCCCATCACGATCTGTGTTTCGGGGTCCTGGAACAGGAGCCCGGTCCGATCTCGCGCCGCGCGCGGGTCGAGCCCGTCGACGAGCAGCGAGCCCTCGGTCTGCATGCCGCCTTCCGGATCCAAGAGGCCGGCCAGCGCGAGGAGGAGGGTGGACTTTCCGGCTCCCGACGGACCCAGCAGCAGGACCCGCTCCCCGGGGCGGATCGTCAGGTCGAGGCCGCGCACCGCCCACTCGCGACGTCCCGGATGGCGCGCGCCCCATCCGCGAGCCTCGACGCGTGCCGGACCGACGACCTCCCGCATCGGCGCATTGTGGGCGGTCCCGACGTCAGACCTCTCGCTGCTCGCGGCCGACCGCGAATTCGGCGAGGACGCCGGAGGCCACGAGCGCGCGCAGGATGAGCCACGAACCGAGCCCGGCGATGATGGCGCCGCTCAGGATCGTCCCGGCGCCGAACACCGCCCAGAAACCGGCTCCCGTGTCGGGGAAATAGATCGGCAGGTCATGCGCGGCCGCGAACAGCCCGGCGAACGCGCCGGCAATCAAGGCGAACGGCAGCGTCCAGCGCCGATAGAGGCCGATGGCGAAGCCCAGCTCCGCCCCAGCCCCCTGGAGCGCGCCGGAGATGAGCGCGTCCGCCCCGAACGGCGATCCAAGGATGACCGAGACGGCCGCCGACACGAGGCCGCCGAACACCGCGGCTCCGGGCCGGCGGACGATGAGGCCGACGAGGACGCCGGGCAGCAGCCAGATGCCGTACAGGATCGCCTGCGACGGCGGCAGGAAGGCGAAGAGCGGCGTGGCGAACTCGTAGAGCGCGTTCCACGCGAGGAACACGATGCCGAACGCGACCGCGACGACGGCCGCCACCACGATGTCGACGACGCGCCAGCCGCCCTGCGGTCTGCTGAGGGTTGTCATTCCATATCTCCTTCAGATCGTGTCTCGATGACGAGGAGCGTTCCCTCGCCGATGCGGATGGATGCGGGGTGCGCCGTGACCTCGTTGGACAGCCCGCGCGATCGGCCAAGCCGCAGGACGGCGTCATCGAGCGACCAGCGCAGCCCCTCGGTCGTGACGCCGGTCACGTCGCCCCCGACCGGCAGGAGCGTCACGAGCGAGCCCACGGGCGCGTCCATGGCCATCCGACCCCCCGAGTGGAGGGCGCGGACCGTTGACGCTCCGCGCACTGCCCGAATGTCATGACCGGCGAGCGCCGGGTCGGCCAGGAGCAGCACGTTCGCCAACTCGTGGTCCAGCCGCGGGCCTCCGAATGCCCCGAGCATCACCACGGATCCGGCGCCGGTCGACATCGCCGCCGCAATGGCGAGCTCCGCGTCGGACGCGTCCTTGTCGACCGGGTGGCGCTCGACGCGCGTGCCGGTCGCCGCCAGGCGCTCGACGAGGCTCGGCTCGACCGAGTCGAGGTCGCCGACGAGCAGATCGGGAGTCCGCCCGTGGCGGTCGAGGGTCGCCGCGCCGCCGTCCGCGGCGATGACGAGGGTCGCCCGGTCCAGGAGCCGGAGGTCCATCGGGTCAAGCTCGCCGGCCGCAACGACGATCGTCGTCGACCTGTCCATGGCACCTCTCCATCGTCTCGTTCCGTCCGGAGACGACGAGCGGCGCGGACCCTCAACGTCGGGACCCGCCGCGGCAGGTGCTGCGTCGACTTCCTTCGCCGGCATGACCCGGATCAGGTTCGAGGGTCTGCGGACGCGTCGGCGTCCGCACTCTCAGCGCTCGTGCGCTCCCCTGTCGTTCCGTGAATCTGCGTCAAGCCTAACACGCGTCCTATGATCGGCCGATGCACGCCAACGTCACACGGGTCGTCACCGCGGCGGCCGATGCGGGGCTCCAGATCGACGTGACGCGCCATCCCGAGGGGACGCGCACCGCCGAGGACGCCGCGCGCGCCATCGGCTGCTCGGTCGGCCAGATCGTCAAGTCGCTCGTCTTCATCGTCGACGAGTCCCCCACCATCGCCCTCGTGTCCGGGACGAACCGGGTCGACACGAAGAAGCTCGCCGCGGCCAGCGGCGGCTCGTCGGCACGGCGGGCCGATGGCGGCGAGGCGCGCCGGGCCACGGGGTTTGCGATCGGGGGTGTTCCGCCCTTCGGGCATGAACGACCAGTGCGCGTGCTCATCGACCGTGACCTGCTTGAGCATAACGAGCTTTGGGCGGCCGCGGGCCTGCCGGACGCCGTCTTCGCCATCCGACCCGCCGATCTCGTGCGGGTCTCCGGCGGGACCGTGGCCGAGCTGGCATCCACGGAGCCGAGCTGACCGGTGCCCCTCGGGTTCGGGTTCGCGATCATGGTCGTGGCCGGGATCGTCCTGGCCGTAGCATCGATCCTCGCGCTGCGCATGGCCGGTGCCCACGCCACGTTGGCCCGCCGGCTGGCGGGCCCGGCCGAGGTGAAGATCGGCAGCCTCTTCGGCGGCGGCCCGCTCCCGACGCGTCCGGTCCGCGTCGCCGGCCGCATCCGCTGCCGTGATCCGCTCGAGATGGGCGCGGGAGAGCGGCTCGTGGCGTTCCATCGCGATGTCGAGGTGAACGCCGGCGGATCGTGGCGCAGCCTCGAGCGGCTGCGCGAATCACGATCGTTCGACCTCTGGGACCATGACGGATCGATCCCGGTCGACCCGGCGCAGGCCGCGGAGCCGCTCATCGTGATTCCCAAGGTCTGGCAGGGCGATCCCGACGCGCTCGAGGAACCCCATGCGGGGGCGGCCGCGCGTGTCGCCGAATGCCACGGGGCTGTCATTGAGGCACGCGCCATCACCAGGACGATCAACCTCACCGATCGGGTTCTCGTCCTCGCTCGTGCCTCGCGGGCCGCGGACGGCCGTCCCCGTCTCGAGCCGCCGGAAGGCGGGTTTCTCATCACGAATCTCGAGCTCGACGGCGCGATGCGGCTGCTCGGCGGTCGCCATCGGCGCGTCCTGTTCGCGTCGATCATCGGGATCGGCCTTTCGATTGGCCTCATCGCCATCGGCGGCATCGGCGCATTCGTGAGCGCGTTCCTCGGCCGCTGAGGACCATTCGGCCCCGCGCTCCCGTACGAACGAGGCATCGCGCCGAGGCACCTGCCGTTTCTACCATCCGATGCACGGGACCTACCGAAAGCTCCATCCGGACCGATGCGAAGCGCGGGCGGTGTCCGAAGGGGAGGCATGATGCCGCCAGATCGCGGGGAAGCACTGCTCAGCGTCGCCCAGGCCGCGGCGCTGCTCGGCGTGCATCCGAACACGATCCGGGCGTGGACCGATGCCCGAAGGCTCACCGCGTATCGGATCAACGCGCGCGGCGATCGGCGCTTCCGGCGCGACGACGTCGAACGGCTCCTGGTCGAGGACGGCTCGACCGGAACGCTCAGCGCCCCGAGGCTGGTGGCTGCCGCATCGGTCCCCGAGCTCGTGGTCATCGAGCGCATCGCCGCCGCACTGGCGGCCACGCCGTCGACAGGCTCCGTGGCGCGCGCCCTGGTCGAGGCACTCCGGACGGAGGTCCACGTCTCGCGAGCCGCGATCTACCTCACGGCGGACGACCGTCACGAGCTGGTGGCCCACGCGGGGTTCTCCGGGCCACCCGCACCGACTCTGGACGCCGATGCGCCGTTCATCCTCGAAGGGGATCGGTCGCTGATGCTCCAGACCCGCCGCGGCAGGGTCGGGATGCTCGTGCTGGATGCCGAATCTGCCGATGCCCTGACGCCGTCGTTCGAGCAGGCACTGACCGCCATGGCCGCCACGTCGCTGGCCAGCGCACGCCTCATCGTGCACGCGCGGCGCGAGCTTCGGCGGGCGCGTGCGCTCCGATCAGTGACGAAGGAGATGACCGGGACGCTCGACCTGGGCGCCCTGCTCGGCGGCGTCGTCGAGCTGACACGAACCCTGTTCGATGCCGACAAGGCCGGCCTCTGGATTCTCGACGACACGAAGCATCCGTACCAGATCGCCGCCCACCACAACCTCGGGGATGGGTTCCTGGCAACGGTGCGGTCGCTCTCCACGGACTCGGAGACGATCGGAACGCGCGCCATCGCCGACCTGCGCTCGCGCTGGCTCCGCCACGCCGATACGGACGAGAGCGCGGGGATCATGGCTGACGTCTATGCGTCCGAAGGCATCAAGACGGCGTGCCTGGTGCCGCTGGTCAGCGGGGACCGCGCCCTCGGGCTGCTCGGGCTCTATCACCGCACCGACCGACCCTGGCCGGATGACGAGATCGCACTCCTCCAGGCATTCGCCGACCAGGCCGCCATCGCTCTGCAGAACGCCCAGCTCTATCGTTCGGTGGCCGACCAGGCGGCCCGCATGAAGTCGATCCAGGACCTGTCGGCCAGGCTGAACGGGCTGACCGACGTGCGCGCGATCGCCGAGGCCATCGTGACCGAGGCGAGGACGTTGGCCGAGTACCACGACATCCGCGTCTACCGCGTCGACTGGGAGGCTCGGAGCTGCGAGCCGATCGCCTTCACGCGCGAGATGCTCGAAGGGGACCCGGAGAATGCCGAGGAGCTGCTGCGGGTGGCGGTCGGTGAGGGATTCACGGGATGGGTGGCCGAGCATGGCGAGCCGCTGCTCATCAATGACGCCATCGAGGACGAGCGGGGCAAGACGATCGACGGCACCGACGATGTCCCCGAGTCGATGCTGCTGGTGCCGATGCTCTACGAGGGACGCACCATCGGCGTCATCGTGCTGAGCCAGCTCGGCTTCAACCGCTTCAGCACCGATGACCTCCAGACGATGAGCATCTTCGCCGGCTACGCGGCGCAGGCGATGGCCAACGCCACGACCTACGGCCAGCTCGTGGCCCAGTCGACGGAGCTGGCGCGGCGGTCCGAGTCCCAGCGGCACCTTCTCGAGACGAACGCTCGCCTCCTCGGAAGCCTCGAGCAGGCCGACGTCCTGGCCACGATCGCGGATGGCCTCCGCGAGGTGGTTGCCTACGACAACCTCTCCATCTACCGGACCGATGTCGGTCGGGGCGCGATGATGCCGGTGCTCACGCGCGAGCGGCACGCCGAGCAGGTGAGCCGCTACATGATTCCATTCGGCCGCGGCCTCATGGGGTGGGCCGTGGAGCACGCCGAGCCGATCCTGGCCAACGATGCCCTCGCCGATCCTCGCGCGATCCAGATCCCCGGCACGCCGGCGGAACCGGAAGCGGTCATCGTCGTGCCGCTCATCGTCGATGGCGAGGTGCTCGGTGCCCTCAACGTCTCGCGCATCGGGGCGAGCGAGGTCCATTTCAGCAACAGCGACTTCGAGCTGGTCCAGCTGTTCGCGGCGCAGGCGTCCATCGCGCTGCGCAATGCCGATCGACACCACGCCGTGAGCCAGCGCGCCGAGACCGATGCCCTGACCGGCCTCGGGAACCATGGAGCGTTCCAGCAGGAGCTCACGCGGTTCGTGGATGCGGCGGCGGCCCAGCCCGCCGAGCGCAGTCGTCGCCTCGCGGTGCTGATGATGGACCTCGATTCGTTCAAGGCCTACAACGACCGCCACGGGCATCCCTCGGGCGATGCGCTCCTCCACGACGTGGCCATGGCGATCTATGGCGCCGCGCGCAGCGATGACCGCGTGTTCCGATACGGTGGCGATGAGTTCGCGCTCATCCTCCCCGGGACGAGCGCGGACGACGCCGAGCTCGTCGGCCAGCGGATCCGCCAGGCCGTGGCCGGCCTGACCGCCGGCTCCGCGAGCCCGGTCACGATCACGATCGGCGTCGCGGCCATGCCAGAGAGCGCCACTGACCGAGCCGGCCTGATCGAAGCTGCCGACGTCGCGCTGTTCTTCGGCAAGCGAGCCGGCGAGAATCGGGTCGTGCGCAGCGACCAGCTGCCCCGCGACGTGGTCGACCTGCGCGGGACCCTCGACGGCCTCGCGTCCGCGGCCTTTCGGGACGGCGAGGATCCGCACGCGGTTGAGCACCTCATGGAGCGCGCGACGCAGCTCTCCAGCGCCTATCACGAAGAACCGGACGCGGTCCGAGCGGCCGTCCTCACCGTCGCCCGGTCACTGTCGGCCGCCGCGGACGTTCCGGGTGAGCATGGGCACGGCGATCGCGTCGGGCGCCTGGCGGGTCGCCTCGCGGACCGGATCGGGTTGGACGTGGCCACCCAGCACGACATCGAGCTGGCGGCGCGGCTCCACGGGCTCGATGACCGCTCGCTGGCCGAGCTGAGCGCGATTCCCTCGCTCCACGGAGCCGCAAGGCTGATCGCGGGTCACCGCGTGCTGATGGCCGAGGCATCGCGGCGCGGAGCGCGCGGGGCGCGGGCCCAGGGCCCCGTCGCGCACCACGTCATCGGTGTCGCCAACCTCTACGATGAGCTGACGGCCGGGGGGGCCACCGGGCGCCGGGACGCGATCAATGCGTTGAAGCAGCATCCGGCGACACTCCGCCACGACGTCATCGCCGGCCTGGCGGCCACGGTCGAAGCGCAACCGGACCCTGGCCGGCGACGACGAGCGTCCGACCGAAGCCGTGAGGATCGCGGAGCCGCCTGAGCGACGCGATCCTCGGGTATCATGCCGGCCCGATGACGTCTTCCCGCCTCGCATCGTCGCGCCTTCGCGGGGCGTTGAGCGCCGTGCTCGCGTCCGGCCTGGCGGTCGCCGCGTGCTCCACGGCCGAGACCCCGACCGCCAGCGCGCCGGCGTCGACGCTCCCGTCGAGCAGCGTGACGGTCAGTCCGACCCCGGCGCCGACACCGACCCCGACGCCTGCTCCAACACCGAAATTCACGAACGATGCGGACCCTGACCTGGCGGCGCTCATCCCGACCGTCGCGGGCGGCGCGCCGGTGGTGGTGGCGCCCTTCGACGAGTTCGCGCTGACGCCCGGCGACATCGGTGCGGCGTTCGGTGAGATCGGCAATCGATTCACCTCGTTGGCGCTCGCGTATGTCGAGCAGCCGCGCCTGACCCTGTATGCCATGCGCGTGGATGGCGATCCGGTCACCACCGACGATCTCGAGCCGCACCTCGCCACGGCGGGCCGTTATGTTGGCATCGCGGGACTTGATCCCGACCCGTGGGAGGCCGGGGCCGTGGGCGGCAATCGCGTGTGGGTGCGGCCGGAGGACAACGCCACCGCGGCGGGCACACAGGTCTACACGTGGGCCAGCGGCGATATGGTCTTCCTGCTCATCGGCGTGGACGATGCCGTCAACCGCGCCATGATCGAGGCCCTTCCGGGTGAGCCGGCTCCCACGGCGTCGCCGTCCCCGTCACCGCGCTCCAGCACCGCGCCGAGCACCAGCCCCTGACGCTGCCGGGTACCATGCCGCGCATGTTCGGCATGATCGCCTACGCCGTCTCCATCGGCGGAACCATCGCCACGCTGGCGCTGCGCCTCCTCGGCGCGGACGACACCCTGACCTTCGGCGTGAGCGCGCTCACGATTCTCGGGCTGGCCTACACGCTCGGGCATGCCACCGAGCAGCTGGGGATTGCGGCGGGCCCGCGTATCGGCGGCATCATGAATGCCACGGTCGGGAATATCGGCGAGATCATCATCGCCGCGTTTCTCATACTCGACGGCAAGATCGAGATCGTGCACGCGTCGATCACCGGCTCGATCGTCGGCAACCTACTGCTCGTGCTCGGGGCATCGCTCCTGGTGGGCGGCCTGAAGAACGGCGTGCAGCGCTACGACGCCCAGACGGTCGGCATGAACGCGGCGTCGCTCATCCTCGCCACCATCGGGTTGGTGGTTCCCGCCACGTTTGCCTTCCTCATCGGCGGCGGCGAGACGACCGGTCCGGGCGACGCCGAGTTCTTCCAGATCGAGGCCCTCACCGTCGGCGTCGCGATCCTGCTGCTCGCCACCTATGCGGCGCAGATGTGGTTCTTCCTCCGCTCGCCGGAATCACCATCGGCCCATGACGAGGAGGAGACGGCGGAGTGGAGCTGGAAGGTGGCGCTCGGCATCCTCCTGGCGGCCGCCGCCGCCCTGACGTTCGCGTCCGAGGTCCTGGTCCACACGCTCGAGCCGGCGGTGGCGTCGCTCGGCATCAGCGAGTTCTTCATCGGCATCATCCTCATCCCGCTCATCGGCAATCTCGCGGAGCACGTGGTGGGCGTGACGCTGGCCTACAAGAACAAGATGGACTTCAGCCTGATCACGTCGATCGGATCGGCGACTCAGATCGCGCTGTTCGCGGTGCCCGTGCTCGTGTTCTTCGGGCTCATCGTCGGCAATCCGCTGACGCTCGTCTTCACGCCGCTGGAGGTGGTCGCGGTGGCGGTCAGCGTGTTCATCGCGGGGTACCTCGCCCTGGACGGTCGATCGAACTGGGTCGAGGGTCTGCAACTGATCAGCGTCTACGTCATCCTGGCCATCGCCTTCTTCTTACTCACGTAGGTCCTCACCCGCCACCCCGCTCGCGGCCGATCCGACCTACCATTGCCGTGTGCTGAGCCTGCCGGGCCCGCTCGTCAGCGTCGACTGGCTGGAGGGCCACCTCACCGACCCGCTCCTCCGCATCGCGGACGTTCGCTGGTCGCTCGCCGGCCCGACCGGGCGCGAGCGGTTTGAATCCGGCCACCTGCCGGCCGCGGTGTTCCTGGATGCCGAGACCGAGCTGAGCTCCCCCGGAGACGGGCAGGGGCGACACCCCATCCCGTCGGCCATGAAGGTTGCCCGCGTGCTGGGGGCGGCCGGCATCGGCGACGCGCACGCCGTCGTCGCGTACGACGACGCGGGAGGGAGCATCGCCGCGCGCCTCTGGTGGCTCACGCGTCACTTTGGCCACCCGGGATCATGCGCCGTGCTCGATGGAGGAATCGGCGCGTGGACCGACGCGGGCCTGCCGTTGAGCACCGAGCCGGCCGATCACCCGGCGGCGACGTGGACGCCCGGGCCTCCGCTCGCCGACACGGTGGACGCCGATGAGGTGGCGGCGCTGCTCGAGGGCGACGCGGTGCTCCTGGACGCCCGGGCCGGAGAGCGGTATCGAGGCGAGGCGGAGCCGATCGACCCCCGGGCGGGCCATATTCCGGGCGCACTGAGCGCGGCGTGGAGCGCGAACCTCGGCGCGGACGGCCGCTTCCTCCCGCCCGCGGGCCTTCGCGAGCGCTACCGATCGATGGGCGCCGGAGAACGTCCCACCGTCGCCTACTGCGGGTCGGGGCTCAGCGCCACCCACGACCTGCTCGCGATGGAGATCGCCGGCATCCCGGGAGGACGGCTGTACGAGGGCTCATGGAGTGATTGGTCGTCCGACCCGTCGCGCGCGGCAGCGACCGGTGGCACGCCATGACGGACGCCGACGCGTGGGACGGCTGGGACGATGGCGGGGACGAGCGGATCGGGCGCAAGCGAGATCGGCTCGCCCGGCTGCTGAGCGTTGCCTCGATCCTGTACTCGCGCGGCAGCGGAGACGCCGGCGTCGCGGTGAGCGAGATCGCCCGCCTGACCGGAATGACGACGCGGACGGTGTACCGCGACATCAACGCCCTCGACGAGGAGCTCGGCGTGCCGGTCTTCCAGGCGGGGCGGGGCCGATATGGAATCGACCGCAAGTTCTTTCTTCCCCCTCTGCGCCTTTCGGTTCCCGAGGCGATCGTCCTCTTCCTCGCGGCCCGATTGATCGCGAGATGGTCGGATCAATACGACGCGGCCGTCGTCAGCGCGTTCACCAAGCTCGCCGACCTGCTGCCGCAGCCAATCGCCCGGCACGTGGCGGCCACGATGCTCGCCGTCGGAGAGCACGAGTCGAACGAGCCGTTCACCCG
>JBPCOK010000028.1:0-6424 GCA_051000335.1 Candidatus Limnocylindria bacterium
ACGCGGGTGGCGTCGAGATCCGCCTCGTCCTCGGGCGTCGCCGGATGGACGTCGTGGTAGAGGATTCGCATCCCGAATCCTCGTCCGCGTCGAGCCATCTCGCGCCCGATGCGTCCGAACCCGACGATGCCGAGGGTCGCGCCATGGATGTCGACGCCCATGAGCAGCTTCGGTCCCCAGGTCCTCCAATGACCGTCCCGGACGTAGTCGACCGATTCGGGGATCCGGCGCGCGGCCGCCATCAGCAGCGTGAAGGCGAGGTCGGCGGTCGTCTCGGTCAGGACACCGGGGGTGTTGCCACCGGCGATGCCACGGCGCGTCAGCGCGGGCACGTCGATGTTGTCGAAACCGACCGCGAAGTTGCTCACCACCCGGAGGTCGGGGCCGGCCGCATCCAGGAGCTCGTCGTCGACCCGGTCGGTGAGCAGCGCCAGCAGGCCGTCCATCCCGGCCACGCGTCGCAGGAGCTCATCGCGCGGCGGCGGCAGCTCGTCCTCCCACAGGTCGACGTCGCACGCCGCACGCACCGGGTCGAGGCCGGCCCCCGGAATCAGGCGGGTGATGAGGACGCGCGGACGGTCGCTCACGCCGAGGCTCCCACCAGCTCGCCGGTGCGCTCGAGCTTCGCGAGCGACTCCCCGACCCGCTCGAGGGCCGCCGTGAGGTTCTCCCTCGAGTTCGCGTAGCTGAAGCGCAGATGCCCCTCGCCATGCTTCCCGAAGGCGGTGCCGGAGAGGCCGCACACCCCGGCGTCGTAGAGCAGGTGATCTGCGATCTCGGAGCTCGTCCGGCCGAAGGACGAGACATTCGGGAACGTGTAGAACGCCCCGTGCGGCATCGCGCAGCTCACGCCTGGAATCGCGTTCAGGCCGTCCACCATGAGTTCGCGCCGCGCGATGAACTCGGTGCGCATGGCATCGGCGTCATCCTGCGGGCCCGTCAGCGCTTGAATGGCTCCGGCCTGCGCGAACGCGTTCGTGCAGCTCACGCTGTTGATGACGAGCCGGCTGAACGATGGGACGAGCCACTCGGGGATCACGCCGTAGCCCATGCGCCAGCCGGTCATCGCGAAGGTCTTGCTGAAGCCGTCGAGCGTGATCGTGCGCTCGGCCATTCCGGGCAACGTCGCGATCGAGAGCAGCGTGTCCTCGTACTGGAGCCTGCCGTAGATCTCATCGGCCAGGACCACGAGGTCGTGCTCGACCGCCAGCTCCGCGATGCGGCGGATGTCCGAGTCGGTGAGGATCGACCCGGTCGGGTTGTGGGGCGAGTTGAAGACGATCATGCGCGTGCGCGGGGTGATGAGCGACGCCACTTCGTCCACGTCCATCCGGAAGTCGTTGGCCTCCCGCAGCGGCGCGGCCACGGGCGTGCCGCCGACATAGCGGGCCATCGACTCGTAGATCGGGAAGCCGGGGTTGGGGTAGATGACCTCGTCGCCATCATCGACCAGCGCGAGCATGGCGTAGAACATGATCGGCTTGGCGCCGGGGGTGACCACGACCTGGTCAGCCGTCGTCTCGATCCCCTTCCAGCGCTTCACGTCGGCCACGATCGCCTCGCGCAGGGGCGCGATCCCGGTTGCGGCGGTGTAGTGCGTGGCGCCCTCGTCGAGGAGCGCTCGAGCGGCCGCTTCCGACACGTGCCTGGGTGTGTCGAAGTCGGGCTCGCCGAGCTCGAGATGGATGACGTCGCGGCCGGTGGCCTCGAGCGCGCGGGCGCGGGCGGCGGCCTCGAAGGCCGTCTCGGTTCCGATCCGCTCCATGCGGCTCGCAAGTCTCACAGCTGGTCGGTCCTCGTGCGGGTGGCCTCGCCGGGCTTGGGCCGACAGTGTACCGATGAATCGGGTCCACGAGCCGGTCGATGGATCGAGTGTTCTTCACGAGTCCCGCATCGGCAGCCAGAACGTCCCCTTGCGGGCCCACACCAATTGATTGGTATACTTTCCAGAGCGAATCCGATATCCCCTGCGCCACGGGCGCTCAGCAGGAGACCGATACGAATGACACTTTCCGAGACTCCACGCGAGCCGATCTCGATGACCGGCGGCGCACCGAGTGGTGAGCTGCTCGTTTCGGTCACCGAGGCCGCCGGCCGCAAGGTGATCGAGCTCCGCGAGCGCGAGGGCAAGGCCGATGCCCGCCTCCGCCTCTTCGTGAAGAGCGGCGGCTGCTCCGGCTTCAGCTATGGCCTGGCATTCGACGAGAAGGTCAATGACGGCGACAAGGTCGAAGATCATGCGGGCGTGCCGGTCGTCATCGACCAGTTCAGCCAGCAGCATGTCGCGGGCGCCGAGATCGACTACGTCGACTCGCTCATGGGATCCGGCTTCGCGATCAACAACCCGAACGCCGTCAGCAGCTGCGCCTGCGGCTCGTCATTCAACACCGATGGGTCCCCCGCCAAGGCTGGCGGCTGCGCTCACTGAGCCACGCGATCAGCGACTCGAAGCCCCGGCCGAGCGCCGGGGCCTCTTCGTGCCCGCCGCACGACGAGTAACATGCTTCGGTGAGTAGCACGTTTGCGTCGGCCCCATCCGTGTCGGCCGCCGAGGAGCTCAGACGCTCGTTCGCCATCGCCTGGGGCTCGATCGGGGCCGCGTGGGGAGTCGCGCCCTCGACCGCCGCCGTCCAGGGCTATCTCCTCGTCGCCGACGGCGCGCAGTCTGAGCCCGAGGTTCGTCGTGCCCTCGGCATGAGCCACCGCGCCACCAGCCTGGCCCTCGCACAATGCGAGGAATGGGGCCTGATCGAACGGGCCGAGGCACCCCGGCGCTCGGGCCAGCGCGGGCCCGCGGCCGTCGCCTGGACCGTGGTCGACGACCACTGGGAATGGTTCCGTCGCGTGGCGGCGGCCCGCAAGCAGCGCGAGACCGACCCGGTGCTGCCGGTGATCGAGCGCTGTGCCGCCGAAGCGCGGACATCGGCAGGCGCCGATGACGATCCGACCGACGAGATGAACCGCCTGGGGGCGCGACTCTCGTCGCTGCTCGGATTCGTGCGCCGATTCGATCGTGGCGTCGAGCTCTTCGTGCGCGGCGACGCACGCTCGATCGAGAGCCTGTTCGCCACGCTGGAGGGGCTGGAACCGGAAACGGTCGACCGCCTGTGGGCGCTCATCGCCGAGCTCGGAACCGAGGACCTCAGTCGCGTGATCGATGCGCTGGCCCGCATCCCGCCGGAGAACGCGCGGCGCCTCATCGGCCTGGCCGACCAGCCGATGCTCCAGAAGCTGATCGGGCTGCGCTAGTCGGATTCGGGTTGAAGGCGGTGGTCCACCGCGCGGAGCCATCGTCGCCGCTCGCGTGGAAGTCGTGGTGGTCCATTGCCGTTGACGACGAGCCCGGCGACGAGTTGCCGCTGATGCGGGTCGAACGCAATCATTTCCGACCGGGCTGACGAGACATCAGCCTGCGTCCTGCGTTTGGACGCCACCAAGACGGGTGCCGTCAGGATCGGGGTCTTCAAGGGTCTCGTTGGAACGTTCTCGCTTCTGTCCAGCCGATATATCACTAACGATATATCTGGTGACAGCAGCCGATTGCAGCTGAGAAGACCGAGCGGCAGCTCCCTACTCGCCGGACCCGTCGTCCTCGAACACCGACGCTCCGGCCACGACCGCCGAACCGTCCGTCCCGCCGAGCGATGCGGGGAGCGGACGCGATACCGGCACGGCCTCCACGAAGCGCTCGACCGCGGCCCGCGTTCCGCCGATCTTCAGCTCGTCGAACAGCAGCCCGAACTTCGACCGCAGGTTCGCCGCGATCTCCTTGGCGGCCTCGTCGGGGAGCGTCCAGAGCTGCCTTTTGAACGGACCGATCGCCTTCTTCCGCGTCTTGTACAGAAACTGCTCGTCGGTCTCACCGTCCTTGCGCTCCGCGCTGCAGTGCTCGGCGCACCACTCCATCATCTCGGCACGCAGGTCGTCCGGAAGGCCACCGCCGTCATACAGGATGTTCTGGAAGCCGGTGGCCAGGTGGATCTCCGCGGTTCCGTGCTCCGGAAAATGGTTGAAGGCATCGTCCGGCAGGGTCGAGGCGCCGTGCTGGACGCATCCGGCCATCTCGTACTCGTCCCGCGCGACCGTGGAGAGGCGCTCGAGCGTCGCGAAGTCGATGCTCACCGCCGCGATCGTGCCATCCGCCATCGGCACCCCACCATGGCTCGTGCCAGTCTGGATGCTGACCTTGCTCACCGGCTCAACGCCGTCGCCGAGCCCCATCAGGTAGCCATCCAGATACGCGCGGAGCTCTTCCTCGGTGGAGTTCGACTTGCCGACCTCCCCGATCTCCCCGCCGATGCTGATCGTGACGCCATCGGGCTCCAGGCTTCGCACGAGCCGCGTCAGCTCCGCGGTGTTCTCCGCGTTCACGCGCTGCTGCTCCGGCACCGTCGACAGTGACAGGTCGACCAATGTCGAGCTGTCGATGTCGATGTTCAGGAATCCCGCCCCGACGGCCTCGCGGACGAGATCCTTCAGCCCCTCCATCTCGCCCGACGCATCCGAGGCCCACTTCGTGGCGTTGAACTGGAAGTGATCGCCCTGCAGGAAGACCGGCGTCCCCCAGCCTTCGCGCATGGCCGCCGCGAGGATCACCGCGGCGTACTCGTCCGGCCGCTGGTCCGTGTACGCCATCTCGCTCTTCGCGATCTCGAAGATGACGGTCGCCGCATCGCGCTCCAGGGCGGCGGCAAAGGCCTGGCGAGCCGTGAGGTAGGTGACGGCCCGGACGTTGATGGCCGGCACGGTGAAGGCGGTCGCGTCGATCTCCCCCCGTCCACGGGCGCGGTACAGGTCGTGGGTCGAGGCCGAGCCGCACCCCAGTGCCTGCGAGGCGCTCCAGATCACCCAGCGCGCGGCGCCGCGGACATCGTCAGCTCCGAATACGGCCGCGAAGACGAGCTCGTCCATGAGCTCCCCACGCAGGCGGGGTTCGTCGCTGACGGCGATGCCGCGTGCCGAGATGGTGGCAACGCCATTCAGGCGAGCCCGAAGGTCGTCGACGGTTGTGATCTGCATGCGACTTATCCTAGCGAAGGGCCGAAACGAGCGTGAACGCCAGCAGCGGCGCCACGATCAGCCCGAGGCCGCCCGCCAGGAAGTACCAGTCGCGGGCGGCCCTCGCGTCGGCGACGCCCCGGCGTCGGAGCCCGACCGCCCACCAGCGCACCGCGGAGAGGCCGGCGACGTAGAGGACGGCGCCCAGGCCGGTCACGCCGATCGCAAACGGCCGCACCTCGTCGCAATCGCCGAATGACAGGAGACCGCCGGGCGGACACGCCGTCGAGAGCTCGGCGCCGATGAGGACCGCGGCGCAGCCAAGGATGACCATCGACCAGGCGACGTGCGCGACGAGCCCGCGAGTCAGCGCCGCGCGAGCTCCGCGCTGGTGAGGGCGGCGTGGTCCGCCTCGCGGCGCGTGATGCGGCGGTACTCGAAGTAGAGGTACACGCAGGCCGCGGCACCGAGTCCCGCCACCATCATGCCGAAGGCCACCGACTGGAGCGGGATCCTGACCGGCCAGAACGAGCCGCCGGCGAGGTTGAACGCGAGGAGCGGCACGAGCAGGAGCACCGTGAACAGGTAGTTCAGCAGGACGAAGATGCGAATGAGCGACCATCCGAAGCCCTGGCGCCCGCGCGCCGCCTGGACGCCGAAGGCCAGGACGATGAGCAGCGCGAAGTTGCCCCCCGCGATGCCGTTCGCGATGAGGAAGCCGACGTCGTCGCTGAAGCGCAGGAACGGCAGCTCCACCGTCGTGAGGTAGTACACGTAGTTCGGGACGTAGGTGAGCATGAAGTAGACGAACAGGAACAGCGGCACGCCCTTGAGAACCGCCACGAGCCAGGTCTCGTGACCGTGGAGGAACCAGCTCATGAAGTCATCGGCCCAGCCGAGCAGCCGGCTCATGCCGCCGCGAGGTCGGTAGGTCGGGTAGGCGCTCACGCGGACGTCCTCCTATCCACCGGTCTGGTCGAGCAGGAAGGTGATGAGCGCCTGGAGCGCGCTCTCGCTCACGGCGCCCTCGGAATGCGCAGGCATGCCGGTCGCGTTCCCGTCGTTGTAGTTCGCGGCCGAGTCGCGGATCCACTTCTCGAGGAACATTCGCGGATCGGCTTCGTAGTCGGCGACCATCTGGTCGACGCCGGACGGCGTCGCGAAGTTCTCGAACTCGGTGATCACGCCCGAGCCGATGGTCTGGATGTTCGGTCCCGCGGTGCCGCCCGCCAGATCCGGCCCGTGGCAGGCCACGCAGCCCGCGGCGGTGTACACCTCGGCGCCGGCCTCGACCGTGTCGGGGACGTCCTCGATCGGCTGCTGGTCGGCCTCGTCGGCCCACGATTCGACCAGCGCGGCTACGGCCTCGATCTGCTGCACGTTCAACGGGCCGCCGACCTCGGCGCTCCACGCCGGCATGGCCGAG
>JBPCOK010000006.1:0-9289 GCA_051000335.1 Candidatus Limnocylindria bacterium
TTCTCGGGGAGCGTCCGGACCTGACGATCATCGACGAGCGCGACGTGCTCGATGACGGGTACCGTACGATGAACAACGCGATCGCCTCCTACTTCGGTGAGCGACCGGTGTACGTGGTGCTCCCCGATTGGGAGCGTCGCAACGTCACCGATCGCTGGGTGCTGAGCACCGTCCCAACCCTGCCGGGCTTCACCCGTCTGCTGCTTGTCGAGGGCCCCGCCCAATGAACGATCCCGATCGACCGCGCATGACGTTCTTCTTTCCCGCCTACAACGAGGAGGAGAACGTCGAAGAGACGGTTGCCCGTGCCCTCGACGAGATCGGGCCCCTGGTGGATGGCTCGATCGAGGTCCTCATCGTCGACGACGGATCGACCGACCGCACGCCCGAGCTCGCCGATGCGCTGAGCGCAGCCGATCCGCGGGTGCGGGTCCACCACCAGGAGAATCGCGGGTACGGCGGGGCGCTGCGGGCCGGGTTCGCGAATGCCCATGGCGAGCTCATCGGGTTCAGCGACGGCGACCTGCAGTTCGATCTGCGGGAGATGTCGCGCCTCCTGGACCGCCTCGAGGCCCCGGCCAGGAAGCCGTCGGATGCGGTGATCGGGTACCGCATCAAGCGGCGGGACCCGCCCCATCGGATCTTCATCGCGAAGAGCTACAACGCGATCGTCTCCGTCCTCTTCGGCCTGCGGGTCCGGGACATCGACTGCGCCATGAAGCTCTTCCGGCGCGAGGTCTTCGACGGTCTCCCCCTCTCGACCGACTCCCCCTTCCTGTCGGCCGAGCTGCTCATCAAGCTGCGGGCGCGCGGCGAGCGGCTGGCGCAGGTCGGCGTCAACCACTTTCCGCGGGCGGCCGGAACGAACACGGGGGCGAGCTTCCGCAAGATCCTCCGCACGTTTCGTGACATCGGGAGGCTGCGGGTGGCACTGATCACCAACCGGCGCGAGGTGCTGGGTCAGCTACGCCGATAAGGGGGTCGGTTGGGACTCGATATTTCCAAGTGTTCTTCACCGGAACGCGGTTCGGGGGGTCGGACCCACGATATTTCGAGTGCTGGTGTGCGTGGCGGGCACCACGGCGGGTCGTTCACGCTGCGGAGCACTCGGTATATCGAGCAGACGACACCCCGGACTGCCCTCCGGTGAAGTCCACTCGATTGATCGAGCGCCCAGCCCCGCACTCGATATTTCGGCCACTCTTCACCGGAACCGCGGCGCGGGGGTCGGACTCACGATATTTCGGCCGATCTTCACCGGAACCATGGCCCGGGGGTCGGACTCACGATATTTCGAGTGCTGGTGTGCGTGGCGGGCACCGCGGCGGGTCGTTCACGCTGCTGAGCACTCGGTATATCGAGAAGACGACACCCCGCACGGCCCTCCGGTGAAGTTCGCTCGATTGATCGAGCGCCGAGTCCCCGCACTCGATATTTCGGCCGATCTTCACCGGAACCATGGCCCGGGGGGTCGGACCCACGATATTTCGAGTGTTGGTGTGCGTGGCGGGCACCGCGGCGGGTCGTTCACGCTGCTGAGCACTCGGTATATCGAGAAGACGACACCCCGCACGGCCCTCCGGTGAAATCCACTCGATCGGTCGAGCTGGCCCGGGCCGGGGCCTCAGCTCTCCTCGGAGGGCGGACCCTTCTCGCCCGATTCGATGTCCACGTCGAGCGAGTTGACGAACTCCCGGAACACCGCGAGGCTCTCCTCGTCTCCGCCTTCCTCCTCGCTGGCATCGGGCTCCACGCCGGCCTCGTCGAGGACGCGCTCGTCCACGTAGATCGGAGAGCCCGTCCGCACCGCGACCGCGATTGCGTCCGACGTGCGCGAGTCCGCCTCGCTCTCGTCGCCGCTCGCGTTCTCGAGGTAGAGACGCGCGTGGAAGGTGCCATCGGTGACGTGGGTGACGACGACGCGGCTGATCGAAGCGCCGAGCGACCCGAGGACGCTCACCATGAGGTCGTGGGTCAGCGGCCGCTCGGCCGAGAGCCCCTGGAGGCGCATGGCGATCGCGTTCGCCTCGGAGGGCCCGATCCAGATCGGCAGATAGCGGTCACGCTCGGACTGCTTGAGGATCACGACGTGCTGGCTCGAGAGCATGTGCACCCGCACGCTCTCGACCACCATTTCGATGAGCCGAACCCGGCCGAATGGCTGCTCCGCCATCAGTCGATTCTAGCGCCGGTCATTCGAGGACGAGCCGGACGATGCCGTCGCCGGTGAGGAGGAACGCGACCGGCGGACCGTCGCTGACCGATGTCACCGAGAGGCCGCGCACATCGGCAAGGGCGGTGGCGGCCGGTCCATCGGTGGCGGCCAGCCACTGGCGGACGAAGGCGCCGTCGGCGCGCTGGAAGGCGATGACCCGCGCGCTGGACGCGTCGTAGACGTACAGGAAGTCGCGGTCCCCGACCGTGGCGCCGTCGAGCAGCGTGTAGTCGAGCTCCGGCCGCACGTCCGCATCCGGCGGGGGGTCGAGGGAGAAATCGGACTGGTCCCGTGGGGACCCGAAGTCGGTCCTCGTCGCCGTGTCAGCGTGGAGCAGCCAGACGTTGACGTCGACGCGCAGGTCGCGGGCGGCGCGCGGGTCGAGATCGGGCGGTTCGGTGAGGAACGACCCGGCGGGGTCGGGATACGTCACCGGGATGACGGCCGGCGGCGTCCAGCGATCGATCGCCCCGGACGCTCCGTCCACGACGTAAAGGTTGAAGATCTCGAGTGGCGGCCGATGCTGGAGCGCGCCGATGAGCGTCGTCCTCGAGCTGATCTCGTCGACTCCGGCGAGCGGCATGCGGCGCGGAACCAGCTCCGCCAGGTCGATCCGCCACGCGGCCCGCTGGCGGTCGATGACGACGACGTCGGTCGCCGCCGTGGCCATCAGCCAGGGGTCACCCGGTGTGTCGCCCGACTCGAGGGCCTGGCCGGCGCGCAGGATCACGGTCGCGCTGCCGTCCGCGGGATCGGCGCGAATCACGCGTCCGCGCCCCGAGTCCAGGATCCACAGCGATCCGTCGCTGGCGGCGACCATGTCGGTCGGGTCGAGGTCATCCAGCGCGGACGCGAGGTCCACCGCCTCACCGACGGCGACCACCCGGGTGACGCCGTAGAGGGCATCGAGGCGGCGCTCGATCCGAAGGCCGATCGGCGCCAGCTCCGCGTCGGCGACCCCCGCCCCGGCAGCCCGGCCAATGGCCACGTGCGCGTCGGCCAGCAGCTCGACCGCGCGCTCCGGATTGCGGTCCACCAGGTCCGCGCCATCGACGCGCTCCTCGACGGCTCCGAGCAGCTCGACCGCCTCCGCGATGGCGTCCCGGGCGACGGCCGCGCGCGGGATGGCCTCCGTCGGCCGGGCGGCCGGGAGCGCGGCCACCGTCGAGCCAACGGCGAGGATCCCCGCCACGGCGATCATCCCCACCAGGCCGACCCTCCGGCGCCGCCCCTGCTCGCGCTCCGACGTGCGGGGGATCGTCTTCGGGTACTCGGCCCGGCGCCGCGGCACGAAGGCGAGGATCCAGCTCATGAGCGTCAGGAGGCCGCGGCCGAACGCGGACTTCGTGGATTCGGCCGCGTCACCGGCACGATGCAGGCCGCGGCCGATGGCATCGGCGAGCGGGACCGGGCTCTGGTCCGGCAGCCCGGCGAACGGCTCGGCCGGCTTCACGGACTCGAGCTGGTGCGTCGTCGCCGTGGTCGGGAGATCGGTCACCTCGATGACGAGCAGGCCATCGGAGCCCGTTCCTCCCCGGATGCTGAAGACCTGCTGCAGGTGTGCGACGGCCTGGCTGGGACGCATGGACCCGATGGCGCCCTTCAGCTCGTCCACCCCCACCACGTGCGCAAAGTGCCGGCTGACGAGCGCGATCCGGTCATCCTCGGCGATCGCGCCGTGCCACGAGTACGGCTGCACCTCGAGCGCTTCGCCCAGGCTGGCGGCGACGCGCCGATGACGAACGCGCGGGTCCTCCTCGGTCGCCGGCGGTGGAGGCGGGATCTCATACATGCGCCCGTCGCGGACGACGACTGCGCTGGCGGGCCCCAGCTTCGCCGCGTGAGCCTCGTGGCCGCGCAGGACGACGGCAACGATGCTCACGCCCGCCTTCCACGGGATGCCGAGCCGCTTCCGACCGTGATAGAGACGCCGGTTCGCGCCGGCGAGCGCGCGTGACAGCGAGATCGCCACGCCGGCCGAAAGGTCGTAGTAGTAGTCGCGCTCGACGGCCTCCATCGCGGTGCGCGTGGCGTTCGCCAGCGCGGTGCCGCCGCCGGTGAGCTGGGCCAGGAGGAACAGGCTTCCCTTCGTGCGAGCAAGGGCGCCGACCGCCGGCTCGTGGAACGTGACGATGTCGAGCGCGCCCGCGGGTCGCTCGTCGGCGGACGGCAGTCCGATCCTGGTTGCGAAGCGGTTGCTCATGATGCCGGGGATGCTCGGTGGGATGGCTCTTGAGGCCGATTATAGGGAGCGGTCGGGCTCCGCTCGACCCACCGATACGGCCAGTCCGATCAGCACGATGGTCGCCCCCGGCCTGCCTCGCATGCGCTCGTTGACCGCCCAGCTGAGCGCATCCGAGCGAAGCGCCAGCTCCTGCGCCAGCATCGGGTCCGATGCCTCCACGTGCGCGGTGCCGCCGGTCACGCGTCGAACGCGGCTCGACAGCGGTCCGCGCTCGAGGCC
This sequence comes from Candidatus Limnocylindria bacterium, assembly GCA_051000335.1. Classification (GTDB taxonomy): domain Bacteria; phylum Chloroflexota; class Limnocylindria; order QHBO01; family QHBO01; genus JACDBZ01. Next base: position 4,680 of record JBPCOK010000006.1, read on the forward strand.
CGCTTCACTGACCACCTCGGACCAGGCCAGGCGCACCTGGGCGAGCGCCAGCTGGTCGGCCGCTCCGGGGCCCATGCACGCCGTGAGGGCGCGCTGGACGGCCACTCCGGCCCCTTCGCGCCCGGTCATGGCTCCCGCTCCAGTGCGCCGTCCCGGATGCGCCACACAGCCGCGCTGCGGCGCCGCGCTGCCTCGAGGGTTCCGGGATCGGCCGTCGTCACGATCACCTGGCCCCGCCCGGCGATGAGATCCGACAGCCGCCCCGCCCGATCCGGGTCGAGCTCGCTGAACACGTCGTCGAGGAGCACGATGGGTCGAGGGCCGTCATCGCCGAGCAGCTCGGTCTCCGCCAGCTTCATCGCCAGGATGATCGTCCGCTGCTGCCCACGGCTGGCATGGCTCGCGACGTCCCGGTCGGCGAGCTCCGCGCGCAGATCGTCGCGCTGCGGACCGACGAGGCTCACGCCGTTCCATGCCTCCTTCGGCCGCACGCCCGCGATCCGATCGCGGTACGCGGCCGCCAGCTCGTCGGCGGTCGGCATCCGGTTGCCCGAATCGTCGCGCTCTGCCCACGCCTCCTTCAAGCCGTCGAGGTACGTCAGCCGCACGGTCGCCGTCTCGTATGCCTCGGGAGCCACCGCGTCGTGCAGCGGGCCAATCCGCGCGTTGAGCTCGCGGACGACGTCGAGGCGTGCGCGCATCACCCTGCTCCCGAGCTGGGCCAGCTGCTCATCCCAGAACGCAAGCGCGTCGATCGACGCCTCCTCGGCGCGGATGGCACGCAGGAGGGCATTGCGCTGTGTGACGACGCGAGCCACCTCGACGAGGTCGCGGGCGGCACCGCGGTCACGCTGCCCCACGATCCCGTCGAGGAACCGGCGCCGTTCCGACGGGGAGCCGACGAGCAGGAGCATCTCCTCGGGTCGAAAGAGCACCACTCGCGCCAGGTCGGACAGCGCTGCGCTCCGCCGCGGCACGCCGTTGATCGTGAGTCGCTTGCGGATGCCGGCGGTCGGCTGAGCCCCCGGCACGATGAGCTCGATCGAGGCGCCGCCCGCACTGGTTCCGCCCGCGAGGTCGAGCCGAACCCTGGCGAACGGCTTCTCGTGACGGACGAGGTCAGCCTCGACGCCGGCCCGGTGCGAGCGCCCGACGATGGTGGCGTGGATCGCCTCGAGGAGGTTCGTCTTGCCGATGCCGTTCGGGCCGGCGACCACGGTGAGGCCCGGATCGGGGCGGAGCTCGGCTGCCGCGTAGCTCCGGAAATTCTCGAGTGCCAGTCGCGTCAGCTCCATGCCGGATGCGATGGCGCGCGGCTCGGCGCGCAGGGCCATGGCGTGCCTACGACGCGGTCCGGACCGGCATGATGACGTGGACGTAGTCGTCCTTGCCGATGCCCCGGATGACGCCGGGCGCCAGCGGACCGGACAGCTCGAGCGCGGCCTCCTCCGCGCCGAGGTTGCTCAGGACGTCGATGAGGTAGCGCGCATTGAAGGCAATCGCCGTCGGAGATCCCTCGATGGCGGCCTCGACCGTATCCGCGTTGTCGCCGACGTCCGCGGCATGGGCGGTGATCGCCACGCCGTTGCCGTTGGCATCGTCCCCGCCGATCTCGATCTTCACGATGTTCGCGCTGTCGCGCGCGAAGATGCTCGCCCGGCGCGTGCCTGACAGGAAGGCCTCACGATCGATGACGGCGCGTGAGCTGTGCGATGCGGGAATGACCGGCTCGTAGTTCGGGAACTGGCCCTCGATGAGCCGGCTCACGAGATCGATGCCCTCGACATGGAACAGCACCTGGCTCTTGTTCGGGGTGACGGTGATCTCGATCGGCATCTCCGCATCCGGCAGGATCCGCATGAGCTCGGCGTACGATCGGCCCGGCACCACGATGACGACCTCCGGGCTCACCGGGCTGGCCATGGTCAGGGTGCGGACGGCGATCCGGTAGTTGTCGGCCGCCGCCAACGTCATCTTGTCGCCGTTCAGCTTCGTGAGCACGCCGGTCAGGATCGGGCGGCTCTCATCCGAGGCGGCCGCGAACACGACCTCGCCCAGGGCCTCCCGCAGGACCCGGGCGTCGACACTGGTCGCCGGAGCATCGCCGATGGCGGCGACGACCGGGAACTCATCAGCCTCGATGCCCTTGATGCTGGAACGATTGTTCCCGCAGGTCAGCTTCAGCGTCCGGTCCTTGGGCGACAGGAGGAGATCGATGCGCTGATTCGGCAGGGAGGCGACGAGGTCGGTGAGGAGCTTGGCCGGAACCGTGATCTCCCCTTCCTCGGCGACCTTGCCGGGCACCCAGCAGTTGATGCCGATCTCAAGGTTCGTGGCAGTGAGCTTGAGCCCGGCGTTCTCGGTCTTGAGCAGCACATTGGCCAGGACGGGAAGTGTGGCACGGCTGCTGACCGCACGGCTGACGGTGGCAAGGCCGCGCGCCAGGTTCTCCTGCATCACTGAGATGTTCATGCTGACCTCATCACGTTGTCCACGATGTGCTGATTCATGTACGTACGGTTCTCCAGAAGAATACCTACCCGTCGCCGTCACTCGTAGTGCTGTGGACGGTGTGGACGGGACCGTCGGTTCGGCGCTCCATCCAGCGTGGGGTGGGCGTGCGGATAACCAGGGGGAGCGCTGTCGATATCTGCCGGGTCTTCCGCGCACCGATGGCGGATGACTGGGCAGTTGCGGTGGACGGAGCGTACCTCCGGATGGCGGGGGATGGGCCGCTTGTCCACATCGGACCCGAGATATCCACGAGAACGGGCCACTTATCCACGAAAAGCGTTGGATTGGTGCGTGCGCGCCACACGTTCGGTGCCTGCGAACAACGACTCACTCGGAGTAGATCATCTCCCGCACCGCGCTGATCTCGCGGCGCATCTCGTCGTTCTCCTGCAGCTCACGAGCGATCTTGTCGTAGGCGTGGAGCACGGTCGAATGATCCCGCCCCCCGAGCTCGGCGCCGATGCGGAGGAGACTGATATCGGTCTCCTCGCGAATGAGGAACATGGCGATCTGGCGTGGCACGACGATGGCCCGGTCCCGCTTGCTGCTGCGCAGCTGGTCGAGGTTCACGCCGTAGTAATCGGCCACGGCCCGGACGATGCGCTGCGGGGTGATCGAGCGCTTGCGCGGGTTGTACATCACGTTGCTCAGCACGGCGCTGGCGAGCTCGATGTTCACGGGCATGCCGCTCATGCTGGCGTAGGCGACGACACGGTTGAGGGCGCCCTCGAGCTCGCGCACGTTGCTCACCACCTTGCGCGCGATGAAGTCGATGACCTCCGACGGGATGAGGTGCAGCTGATCATCGGCCTTCGAGCGCAGGATCGCGATCCGCGTCTCCAGATCGGGCGGTGTGAGATCCGCGATGAGGCCCCACTCGAACCGGCTGCGAAGGCGCTCCTCGAGCGTGGTGATCGCCTTCGGCGGCCGATCCGAGCTCAGGACGACCTGCTTGCCGGCCTCGTGGATGGCGTTGAACGTGTGGAAGAACTCCTCCTGGGTCCGCTCGCGATCGGCGATGAACTGGATGTCGTCGATGAGGAGGACATCGATGCGCCGATATCGGCCCCGAAAGTCCTCCATCTTCTGCTCGCGGATGGAGTTGATGAAGTCGTTCGTGAACTTCTCGCTGGTCGCGTACAGGATTCGCTTCCGCGGGAACTTGCCGGCCACCGCGTTGCCGATGGCGTGCATGAGGTGGGTCTTGCCGAGCCCGACGCCGCCGTACAGGAACAGCGGGTTGTAGGCGTGCCCGGGGCGCTCGGCGACCGAGAGCGCCGCCGCGTGCGCGAGCCGATTGGCCGACCCGACGATGAAGTTCGTGAACGTGTAGCGGCTGTTGAGGTGGATCGCGTTGCCGCCCGCGCTGAGCGGTGGCATCTGGACGCGAGCCTCCTCGTCCACCTGGTCGGGCAGCGGCCCGGACGCGTCGGCGACGATGAACTCGAGCTGCACCGATCCGCCCACGACGCGCGCCAGGGTCTGGCTGATCAGGGGGCGGTAGCGGTTGTCCAGCCAGTCACGAGCGAAGCCGTTCGGTGCGGAGATGCGGTAGCGGTTGTCGTCGATCTCGACGAGCTCGGTGTCCTTCACCCAGGTCTCGAAATTTGCCGGGGAGAGAGAGACCTGCAGCTCGCCGAGGGCGGCGCGCCATACCTGCTTCGCATCCATCAATCGACGTGCTCCGAACCGGTCTGCGGGGTTGTCCGCGTGGGCTGATGAGTCCGCCTCCGGGCCGAGATCGGACGTCAGTTCGGGCGGTCCGGGCCGGGGGTCGGGCCACTATAGCAGCGCCCGAATCGGCGGGGCAATGGATCGGCACAACCCCGGCTGACGATGCCCGATCACTCGTCGAGCCGGCAAGTGCCCGGCGGAGGACCGATCGCAGTTTGACCCTTCACCGGTGCGTCGGTAGAATCGCGAACGAGAGCGAGACGGGCACGCGGAATCGTGCGCAGGCTGGCGAGAAGCCAGCCGTTCGTGTGTATGACAGGGCCCCACCCGCCACACCGGAACGAGGAAACGGCACGCATCCATGAAGAGGACGTATCAGCCCAAGAAGCGCGCGCGGAAGCGCGAGCACGGCTTCATGGCCC
>JBPCOK010000040.1:0-16399 GCA_051000335.1 Candidatus Limnocylindria bacterium
GCTCGACCACGTCCTCGATGGTCTCGATCGGCTCCGAGACGGTGGCCGCCATCGTGGCCAGGCCGACCGGACCGCCGCCGTGATGCTCCGCCATGGCGCGCATGAGCTGGCGGTCCATGGCGTCCAGCCCTCGATCATCGATCTCGAGCAGTCCCAGCGCATCCGCGGCGAGTGCCTTCGTGGCGCTGCCGTCTCCCCCACCTCGGACCTGGGCATAGTCGCGCACGCGCTTCAGAAGGCGGTTCGCGATGCGAGGCGTCCCGCGCGAGCGGCGCGCCACGAGCGAGGCGGCCTCGTCGGTCAAGGCGACACCCAGGATCTCGGCAGATCGGCGGAGGATGCGCTCGAGCTCGGTCTCCGTGTAGTAGTCGAGCCGATACGTCACGCCGAACCGGTCGCGGAGCGGGCCTGTGATGCTCCCGACGCGGGTCGTCGCGCCGATGACCGTGAGATGCTCGATCTGCAGTCGGACGGACCGCGCGCCAGGCCCTTTACCCAACACCACGTCGAGGGCGAAGTCCTCCATCGCCGGGTACAGGATCTCCTCGACGGCGTGGCTCAGCCGGTGGATCTCGTCGATGAACAGGACGTCACCCTTGCCGAGGCTGGTGAGCACGGCGGCGAGGTCACCGGCGCGCTCAATGGCGGGGCCTGACGTCGTCCGGATCTGGGCACCCATCTCGGCGGCCACGATGTTCGCCAGCGTCGTCTTGCCGAGACCCGGCGGGCCATACAGCAGGACGTGGTCGACGGGCTCGGAGCGATGCTGCGCTGCATCGATGAGGATCGCCAGGTTCTCCTTGACCCGATCCTGCCCGGCGAACTCGTCGAGCCGGCGGGGCCGGACCGTCGACTCGAGGGCCAGCTCTTCGTCGGCGATCTCCGTGCTCGTGATGCGCTCGATCGTCATCGGCGCACGCGCGAATCGAACATGTGACCGATTCTAGTCACTTCCCCTCGCCTCCTCGGCCCAGCCACGTATGACGGCATGGTGCTCCCCCCACGCCCCCCACACGGCGGTAGCCCAGGCGCGCACGCGCCGAACGTGATCCTCCCCGCTCGTCGCCCGCAGCACGTCATGCACCGTGAGCGCGTAGGTCGTCGGAGGCGTCAGCCACGGCCATCCGCCACGATCGGTGAGTCGGCGCGTGATCGGCAGCAGGGCATCCGGCCCGACGCCCTGCTCCAACCAGAGCGCGATGCTGATGAGATGGATGGCCACCGACTGCCGCTCCTTCGGCCCGTCGGCGCCCGGATGCTGCGCCGCGTAGACGTCCACGGTGTGACGGTGCACGATCCCGTAGGTCGGGTCGCCGAACTCGTGGGCGAGCAGCTCGCTGAACACCGACCAGCACGCGGACGACGCGCCGATGTACGCGTGGCTCGGTCCGTTGGGCATCGGAATCAGGAGCGTTCCGCAACCCGGGCACGGCTCGACGAAAAGCTCGAGCTCCTCCGGCGTGTCGATGTCCGGCGGGTGGCTCGCCAGCGGGAACGGTGCGACGAGCTCGGCGTGGGCGTCGAACACGCTTCGAAGGCCCTGATCGCCGTGGAGGCCCTCCACCAGGCGAAACGCCTCCCTGGCCATGACCATGGGCGGGGCGACACGGTCCGCCGACTGCGACGCGAGGAATGGGCGGCCGCCAGCATCCGAGGCGGCCATCTCGGCGATCAGCCCCGGTCCGACGGTCGGTTGATCACCCAGCAGCACGACGACCCGACCCACGTCGTCAGGGACCGCGCCGACGCCGAGCTTCAGCGAGGCGCTCATGCCCGCGTCGGGCGTGTCATTGATGACGGCCGTGACGCCGGGACCGACCGGGATCGACGACGGTCCGACGACGATGATCGGATCCAGGCCGGCTCCCCGCGCGGCATCGACAACGACCTCGAGCATCGTCCGGTCTCCGATGCGTGCCAGCTGCTTCGGCGAGCCGAAGCGCGTTGACGCTCCGGCGGCCAGGATGAGGGCGGCGGTCTTCATCGGCCCATTGTGCCCGGCCGGGCGCGTACCATCGCCACCGTGAGTGAGGCCGGATCCGACCGCTATGACCTGCTGATCGAGCATGGGACCGTGGTCGACGGGACCGGTCAGCGCGGATTCCCCGCGGCGGTCGGGGTGCGGCACGGCCGGCTCGAGGTCCTCTTCGGGCCGACCGAGGATATCGCCGCAGTGCGACGCGTCGAGGCGGCCGGCCACGTCGTGGCACCGGGGTTCATCGACCTCCACAGCCACTCGGGACTCATGATCTTCGCCGACCCGAACCACGAGCCGAAGGTCCGTCAGGGCGTGACGACCGAGGTGATCGGCGTGGATGGCCTCTCGTATGCCCCGATCCCCGACCTCGCGGACCTGGAAGCGCTCGCCCACATCAACGCCGGCCTCGATGGGCGGCCCGACATCGCCTATGACTGGTCGAGCGTGGAGAGCTACCTCGATCGGCTGGATGGGCTTCGCCCGTCGCTGAACCTGGCCTTCATGGTCGGCAACAGCGCGCTGCGCATCGGCGCCATCGGCTGGGAGGAGGTCGAAGCATCCGCGGCGGATGTCGCGAACATGCGGGCCATGCTGCGCGAGGCGATGGAGCAGGGCGCCCTGGGCATCACCAGCGGCCTCGACTATCCACCTGGCGCGTACGCCACGACCGACGAGCTCGCCGAGCTCACTGCGGAGGCGACCAGAGCCGGTGGGTTCTATCACACGCACGTCCGCTACGACCTCGGGGACCGCTATCTCGACCCGTTCCGGGAGGCCATCGAGATCGGACGCCGTGCTGGTGGCCCGTCGCACATCACGCACTTCTACCACCGCCAGACGTTCCCTGATGGTCCCGCCCCGATGCTGGCCCTCGTCGACGACGCGCGCGCCGAGGGACTCGACGTCACCTTCGACACCTACCCGTACGAGTGGGCCTCGACTCGGCTCCTCATCATGATCCCGCCCTGGGTGCAGGCCGGTGGGCCGATGCGCACGAAGGAGCGGTTGGCCGATGCCGGCGTCCGCGACCGGATCCGGCGCGAGCTGGCCGAGCGTGGCGTCCTCTTCGCCGGCCAGCGCGCGTGGGACGACGTCCGCATCGGCGCCTTCACCGACCCGGAGCTCGTCCGCTGGGAGGGCAGCACGCTCGGTGACGTGATCGCGGATCGGGGCGAGGACCCGGTCGACGTCCTCTGCGACCTCCTGCTGGCCGAGGACCTGCGCGTCAACCAGGTGACACCAGGACCGTGGACCGAGACGCTGCGCGACTTCATCCGCCATCCGACCGGCATGATCGGCACCGACTCGACCTTCGTGGGTGCCAAGCCGTCCCCGCGGACCTACGGGTCATTCCCGCGCGTCCTCGGGCAGTTCGTACGCGACGAGGCGCTCCTGTCGCTCGAGGAGGCGGTCCGCTCGATGACCTCGGCCCCGGCCGCTCGCCTGGGCCTTGGTGACCGCGGGGCGATTCGCGACGGCGCGGTGGCCGACCTCGTGGTGTTCGACCCCGACCGGGTGCGGTCGAACGCGACCTACGAGGAGCCGCGCCAATTCCCAGATGGAATCGAGTACGTGATCGTGGATGGCGAGATCGTGGTCGACCGGGATCGGCACACGGGCGCGCGCCCCGGGCGGGTGCTGCGCCGCGGTGCGTGAGTACGCCCGCTCAGAACGGCTTGGCCACCATGAGGAACAAAATGGCCACGAGCATGAGCGACATGAACTGGCCGCCGCGCGCCGCGCGACCCGACAGCTCGACGAACCCCGGGGGCGGACCGGGCGGCCCGTCCGCCGATGGCAGTGGCGGCTGACTGGTCAGCGCGACCATCTTGCGCAGGACGGGCAGCTGCACGCCGTAGGAGAACCCGAGCGTGATCACGAAGAGGATGATCGCGAGCGCCAGCCACCCCTCCTGGAACGGGTTGTGGCCGCGAGTCAGGATGACACCGACGCCCATGAGGAAGACGAACACCGCGCCGGGCTCGACCACCTTCTCGGTCAGCCACTCGGTGGTCCGGAGGACGAAGTTGCCGTGCGCCGGCTCTTTGGCCGCCCGCGCCGCAAGGAATGGGAAGGCAATGGTGGGACCGAAGGCGACGATCGCCCCGCCGATGTGCAGGAAGAGAAAGAGCGTGCCAAGCCAGGCCATGGGATTCCTCCGCATCTGGGTGATCGCTTGCTCGCTGTCCGCCACAGGGTAGGCGCACGCGTCAAGCGAGGAACGCGAACCGCTAGCATGATGGGATGGAGCGCCCGAGATTGACCGTTCGCACCACCACCCCCGCGTCTACGGCCGATACGACGCCGCTCGTCATCCCGACCGATGCGCCGGCGATCGGCCGTGCGCGTCCTGGAGCTCCGCTGCGCCGCGAGGGGCCGGCCAAGCTCACCGGCGCGGCGAAGTACGCGGACGACCTCGTCATGCCCGGCGCGTGGTTCGGCGCGACGATCCGCTCCACGCAACCGCATGCTCGGCTTCTCGGAATCGAGCTCGGCGATGCGTTCGACTGGAAGCGCGTCGTCATCGTCACGGCCGATGACGTGCCCGGCGAGAACATCGTGAGCCTGATCAGCGACGATCAGCCGGTCCTCGTGCCCATCGGTGGCGAGATCCAGCACCAGGCCGAGCCGTGCGTGCTGATCGCCGCCCCGGACCGCGCGATGTTGCGGGAGGCGCGTTCGCACGTCAGCCTTCGAACCGAGGCGCTGCCCGCCGTGTTCGACCCCATCGGATCCGAGCGGGAGTTCGCCCACTACACGGTCGAGCGAGGCGATGCCGCGGCCGCCATGGAGACGGCCGCCCTGGTGATCGAGGGCACGTATCGCGTCGGCCACCAGGAGCAGCTGTACATCGAGAACCAGGCGATGATCGCGGTCCCCCGTGAAGACGGCGGCGTCACGGTCCACGGATCGCTCCAATGCCCGTACTACATCCACAAGGCCATGAAACGGGCCCTCGGCATGGACGACGAGCTCGTCGTCGTCGTCCAGGCGGAGACCGGAGGCGGGTTCGGCGGCAAGGAGGAGTACCCCTCGGTGCTGGCGCTCCATGCATCACTGCTTGCCCTGAAATGCCACAAGCCGGTACGCATGATCTACGACCGTCACGAGGACATCAGCGCCACGACCAAGCGACACCCCGCCGTCGTGCGCTACCGATCCGGCGTCTCGGACGCGGGCGAGCTGGTGGCGCAGGAGATCGAGGTGATCATGGACGGCGGGGCGTACTGCACGCTGACACCGGTGGTGCTCTCTCGCGGCGTCCTGCACGCCGGCGGGCCGTATAGGTGCGAGAACGTTCGCATCACCGGACGTGCCATGGCGACGAACACCCCGCCGAACGGCGCGTTCCGCGGCTTCGGCGCTCCCCAGACCGAGTTTGCGGCCGAGATGCAGGTCAACCGCATCGCGGAGGCCCTCGACGCCTCGCCGCTCGATCTCCGACGTCGGTGGGTCTACCGCGTGGGCGACATCACGCCCACCGGCCAAACGCTTCGCGAGAGCGTCGGCGGAACCGACGTGCTCGAGGCGGCCGCCGACGCATCGGCCTTCGATCGGACGCACGCCCAGACGCGCGCGATGCGCGAGGCGCGGACCGACGGCGCCCGCGTCGCGACCGGCATCGGCTTGGCGCTCGCTTGGCATGGGGCCGGGTTCACCGGCTCCGGCGAGGTGAAGCTCGCCTCGGTCGCAAGCCTCGAGCTGACCGAGGAAGGACGCATTCGGATCCTGACCGCGTCGACGGAGATGGGCCAGGGCACGAAGACGATCTTTCCGCAGATGGTCGCCGATGCGCTCGGAGTCGCCTATGACGACGTCGATATCGCCCCGCAGGACACCTCGATCGTGCCGGACTCGGGCCCGACCGTGGCGTCCCGAACGGCCATGGTCGTCGGCGGACTCCTGATCCAGGCGGCCGCGAGGCTGCGCGCGCGCGTCGAGGAGGAGACCGGGCGCCCGTTCGCCGAGGCGTATGCGGAGGCCGGACCAATGCGCATCGACCAGCAGTTCGAGCCGTACCCAGGGGAGCCGTTCGACGACACCACGTACACCGGCGACGCCTATCCGGCATTCGGTTGGGCGGCCGCGGTGGCCCGGGTCGAGGTGGATCTCGACACCGGCGAAGTCGCCGTCCGCGAGTGCGTGGCCGCCGACGACATCGGGACGGTGATCCATCCCGTGCTGGCCGAAGGCCAGGTCGAGGGCGGTACGCTGCAGGCCATCGGCTACGCGACGATCGAGGAGATGAAGCTGGTCGATGGGCGCTATCTCAACGACCGGCTGGCGACGTACCTCATCCCGACGTCGCTCGACGCTCCCCGCCTGCAGACGATCCTCGTCGAGCGGCCGTACTCGGGCGTCCCGCACGGCGCGAAGGGCGTCGGCGAGCTGCCGATGGACGTCGGCGCCCCGGCCGTCGTCGCCGCCATCCACGACGCGACCGGCGTCTGGATCCACGACCTGCCGGCGACTCCGGAGCGAATTCTCGCGGCGATGACCGGTGGGGACCCCCTGCCCGCCCCCGGCGTGTCGCTCGAAGCCCCGCCCCAGGACGCTCCCAAGATCGAGGACCTGCCGCCCGGCGGAGACGAGATGCCGTTCCGCGCCCCCACCGATCCCGGCGATCCGCGATGAGCTTCTCGTTCACGGTCAACGGGTCACCGGTGGAGGTCGAGGCGACCGGGACGCGCCGATTGCTCGACGTTCTCCGCGAGGACCTCGGACTGACCGGCACGAAGGAGGGCTGCGGCGAGGGCGAGTGTGGGGCGTGCAGCATCCTGCTCGACGGCGCCGTCGTGGACGCCTGCCTCGTCCCGGTGAGCCAGGCCGCCGGCACAACGGTCCGCACGGTGGAAGCCCTGGCCGACGGGGACCACCTCGACGTCCTGCAGCAGGCGTTCTGGGAGACCGGCGGAGCTCAGTGCGGCATCTGCACGCCGGGCATGCTCATGGCCGGCCACGCGTTCCTGGCGAGCGGCGCGGAGGCCACCGAGGAGAACATTCGCGAGGCGATCGCGGGCAACCTGTGCCGATGCACCGGCTACACGAAGATCATCGACGCCATCGCGCTCGCCGCAGAACGGAGTGCCAATCCATGACCGATACGACCGAACCCATCGACGAAGCTCTGGACGACCACGACTTCACGCTGGCGCTGACACCGGGGCAGGTCCTCATCCTCGTCATCAGCGTCTTCGTCCTGCTGCGCGTCATCCGCGGCTTCCGAAGCTGACCGTGCCGAACGCGGTCGAGCCTCCCTCGGAATCCCCCGCCCGACTGGAGGCGGCCTACGCGCTGCTGGCCGACGGCTCTGGTGCTCCGTGGATTCCGTTGGCCGGAGGGACGGACCTGATGGTCCAGATGACCGGGGAGATCGGTGAGCCGCCGGATCGTGTCCTCGACATCTGGGCACTCGACGAGCTGCGCGGGATCGCCGTCGAGGGGCAGACGCTCCGGATCGGGTCGCTCACGACGTACACCGAGCTGCGGCGGTCTCCGATCATCGCCGACGTCATCCCGGCGCTCGGTGACGCGGCCGCGACCATCGGGGCGGCCCAGATCCAGAATCGCGGGACGATCGGCGGCAACGTGGTGAACGCCTCTCCGGCCGGCGACACGCTTCCGGTCCTGATGGCGGTGGATGCCCGGTTCGTGCTCGGTTCCTCCGCGGGCGAACGAACCGTTGGAGCCGACCAGTTCTGGATCGGCTACCGGGAGACCGTACGGCAGCCCGATGAGCTCCTCGTTCGGGTGGAGATCCCGATCGTGCCCGAGCGTCGGGTGCGCTTTCGCAAGATCGGCACGCGGCGCGCCCAGGCCATCAGCAAAGTGGTGATGGCCCTCGCCTGGTCAGCCACGGAGGACGACGCGGCGTGGACCAACGTCCACGTCGCCCTCGGGTCGGTGGCGGCAACGACCGTTCGGGCACGAGAGGCCGAACGAGTGCTCGAGGGGGCAATGCCCGACATCGGCACCGCCGATGCCGCCGCGGCCGCGCTCACGAACGAGCTGGCCCCGATCGACGACGTGCGATCGACCGCAGCGTACCGGCGCCTCGTCGCTGGACGGGTTCTCCATCGGCTCATCCGTGACGGGGGCGGCTGGTAGCGCGGTGACCGATTCGAAAGGCACGGTCAGCCTGGTCTTCACCGACATCGTCGGTTCGACGCGCCTGATCCGAGTCCTCGGCGATGCCTATCCCCGACTCCTGGACGACCACCATCGCCTGGTGATGGAGGCCGCCACTCGTCATGGAGGCGAGCGCGTCGACGCCGCCGGAGACGGCCTGTTCCTCTCGTTCCCCACGGCGCACGGCGCGCTGCTCGCCTGCGTCGAAGCGCAACGCGCCCTCGGCGCACACGCATGGCCCGAGGACGCCGACGTGAAGGTGCGGATGGGGCTGCACACGGGCGAGCCGCTGCGGTCCGATACACGCCTGATCGGCATCGATGTCCACCGTGCCGCTCGGATCTCGGCTTCCGGGCACGGGGGCCAGATTCTCGTCTCCGCTGCCGCTCGGGCGCTGCTCGCCTCGGAGATCCCTGACGACGTCACCATGCTCGACCTCGGGGAGCATCGACTGAAGGACCTCCCGGCACCCGAGCACCTCTACCAGGTCCAGGCCGATGGCCTCCAGGACGCGTTTCCTCCCATCGGATCGCTCGACACGCTCCCGAACAACCTCCCACGCCAGCTCTCGACGTTCATCGGGCGAGCGAACGAGCTCGTCGATGCCGAGCGCCGGCTGACCGAGTCGACCGTGCTGACGCTCACCGGTCCGGCCGGGGTGGGCAAGACACGGCTCGCCCTCCAGATCGGCGCGCACGTGGTGGATCACTTCCCGGACGGCGTGTGGTTCGTGGAGCTCGCCGCGGTCAACGAGGGCTCGCTCGTTCCGGATGCCATCGGATCGGCCATGCGACTGAAGCAGCACGGCAGCGACGCTCGGACATCACTGGTGGATGCGCTTCACGCGAGCCAGCTGCTCCTGATCCTGGACAACTGCGAACATCTCCTCGAGCCGGTGCTCGAAACGGCCGATGCGCTCTTGCGCCATTGTCCGGGGGTGCGCCTGCTCGCCACCAGCCGCGAGGCGCTGGGGCTGGGTGGTGAGAGCCTCATGCTGGTGCCCTCACTTTCGCTCCCCGATGCGGTCCAGTCCGGCGGGCACGCGCCGCTGTCGGAGCTGGGCGAATGCGACGCCGTCCGCCTGTTCGTCGACCGGGCACGTGCGGTCCAGTCCGGGTTCCTCCTGACCGAGGCGAACGCCGATGCCGTCGCCCAGGTCTGCCGCCGCCTGGATGGCATCCCCCTGGCCGTCGAGCTCGCGGCGGCGCGCGTCAGAATGATGCCGGTCCAGCAGATCGCCGTCCGGCTCAATGATCGATTCCGACTGCTCACCGGCGGGAGCCGCACGTCACTTCCGCGCCACCGCACGCTCCGTGCGGCGATGGATTGGAGCTACGACCTGCTCGGCACCGACGAGCAGGTCGTCTTCGCGCGGTTGGCGACCTTCTCCGGCAGTTTTTCCCTCGAAGCCGCGGAAGCCGTGTGCAGCGGACCGGAGGTAACGTCTGACGACATGCTCGACGTCCTCGGCCGACTCGTCGATCGATCCCTGCTGGCCATCGACCAGGACAACGTCGAAGCCCGCTTCCGCATGCTCGAGACCATTCGCGACTACGCCCAGGATCGGCTGGCGGAGACCGGCGACGGCGCAGACGCCCATGCGCGACACCTCGAGTGGTTTTCGGAGCTCGTGGACCGAGCTCAACCGGGATTCTTCGAGGGGCCGGTACAGCATGAGTGGGTCGGCCGGCTGGCAGCCGACCACGACAACCTGCGTGCGGCGCTTCGCTGGGCCGAGGACGATCCGGATGGTGCCGCGGCCGAGCTGAACCTGGCATCGGGCATGTGGCGATTCTGGGAGATCCAGGGATTCCTCGAAGAAGGAAGCGCCTGGCTCGAGCGGGCGCTCAAGCGGGTCGGTGGCGAGGCATCTCCCCGTCGCGCCTCGGCGCTGACCGGCGCCGGCGTGCTGGCGGCGCAGCGCGGTGACCTGGCCGCGGCTACGGCATTCCACGAGGCAAGCCTGACGATCCGTCGTGAGCTGGGCAGTTCAGCGGGAATCGCCGCGGCATGCAATAACCTCGCCAGCCTGCACGTGGAGCGCGGCGACTTCGTGCGGGCACGCGAGCTGTATCTCGAGGGGATCGAGCAGTCCATGGCGGGCGACGACCGTCAGGGGGCCGCATATGGTCGCCTGAACCTCGCCGACGCCGCAGCCCGCGAGAGAGCGCCAGACGCCGACAGCCTCTATGCCGACGCCATCGCCGCGCTCGAGGAACAGGGCGACGAGTGGGGAATCGCACATGCCACTGCCCGACTGGCGCGACTCGCGCGCGGTCGTGGCGACCTGAGCGGTGCCGCGACGCGCTTCACAGAGGCGCTCGCGCTCAATCGGCGGCTGGCCGATACGCGGGGCGAGGCGCAGAACCTGGCAAGCCTCGGAGACGTGACGGCCGATGGCGGTGACATTGCCGTCGCCGAGACCCACTACCGCGCCAGCCTCGTGTTGCGAGCTCAGCTGGGAGACCGCGGTGGCATGGCCGCCGTCCTGGAGCGATTGGCCGGGACGGCGGAGGATCGGCCGGAGCGCGCAGCCGTCCTCATCGGCGCATCGCAGGGGCTGCGCGATGCGATCGGCTCCCCGCTGTCACCGGCGGGCATGGCACGCCTGGATCAGTTTCTCGCGGGCCTCCACGATGCCATCGGCCGTGAGGCTGTCGACCGAGGGCGCGCCCGCGGCAGCCGGATGACCCCGTCCGAAGCCGTCGCGTTCGGAACGGCGCTCGACTCCTAAGCGCCCTCCCTGACCTCGATCAGGCGATCGGCGAGGAGGCCGTGAGCCTCTCGGTGGACGTCCTCGGCGGCTTGGGGGCTCGGGGCTTCCACCAGGCAGAAGACCTTGCCGGTCGCCTCGTCGTACCAGTAGCGCAGGTAGTTCACGCCGTGCGCCGCCTGGACCTCCAGGTCCCGAGCGTGCGCCTGTGCCACCGCCGCTCCCGTCAAGCCGGGCACGAACTCGTGCTCGTCGAGGTACAGAGGCATGTTGTCTCCTTGCGTTCGTCGATCCGACCGAGGCCGCCCGAATCATAGCCGTGTCATCCGGCGCTCGCTGGTCGCGGAGCCGACGGATCATCCGTCGGCCAGGCGACACATCTTCGACAGGAAGTGCCCACGCGTGTCACCATCGGTTCGATGAGCCGATTGCCGTGGGCATGAAACGGCCGACTCGGGACGAAGTTCACGTCTTCGCCGCTGCCCGGCAGTTTCGCGCGTGGCTGGATGTTCACCACGACGACAGCGATGAGCTATGGATCGCGTACTACCGCAAGGATGTCCCCAAGACCTCGATGACCTACGACGAGGCGGTGGAAGTCGCCCTCTGCTACGGCTGGATCGACGGGATCGGCTACCGCGTCGACGATGAAGTGAGCACGAATCGATTCACGCCCCGACGCAAGCGCAGCTACTGGAGCAGCGTCAACATCGCCAAAGTCCAACGACTGCAGCGCGACGGGCTCATGACGCCCGCCGGAATGCGGGCGTTCGAGGCTCGTGATCAGTCAGCCGCGCCCCGGTACTCGTACGAGAACCGGCCCGCCGACCTGCCGGACGAGATGCTTGCGCGACTTCGGGCAGATGCTGCCGCCGGGCGCCACTGGGAGGCCGAGAAACCGGCCTACCGGCGGGCGGCCACCTTCTGGGTCATCAGCGCCAAGCGCGAGGAGACCCGACAGCGACGGCTCGATCAGCTCATCGCCGATTCGGCCGCCAGCCGTCCGATCAAGATGCTCTCGTACGGACGCGACCGGCCCCCGCGAATCTGAACGGGCCGCGCGCAGTCCCTGGACGCGGCCGGACCCCGGCGGCTGGCCGGGGTCCGGAGGTCGCTTGACTGCAGGACAGTCAACGTTGGAGGGAGCTACCCGCCCGTCACGCTGTCGATCCATCTCTGCACGGCTGCGGTGTCGACGCGATACGAGAAGTCGACGCCGCGGCACCACGGGTTGAGACCGAATGAGGTCACGGCCACGATCTGGTTCGAATCGGCAGGCCAGAAGATCGGCCCGCCCGAATCGCCGGAGCAGGTTGCCCCGTTGCCCTGGCCATTGCCGTTGGTCTGGAGGTTGAACCCGGCGGTATTCGCGCTCTTGAGGTTCGTGAGCTTGCCGTAGCCCATGAGGCGCTCGCGGAACGACTCGAAGGCAACCGGGCTCGAGTAGCTGAGCCCATAGCCGCTGGCCAGGAACGTCGTGTCCTTCTGGCCACGGGCGGTGCCGAGCAGCGCATCGAGCGCACCCACCGGGGCGAGAGTGCCGTACTCGTTGAGATAGATCGGCGTATCCAGGATCACGATGCCCGCGTCATGCGTGTCCGGGAACCCGACGAAGTTGTCGAAGCCGTAGTTGTACATCTCGGTAGCTGTCGCACACGGCTGTGACAGGCACGCGTCGGGGTATCCGGTCACCGGATCCTGCACTCCGTCGAACCGAGTGCCCGCATCCTGCTGGAACCAGATGCGAGCCGATGCCATCACGCCGCCGGCTCCGTCGTCGGTGCAGTGCCCCGCCGTCAGGAACACGGTTGGGCTGAGCAGGGAACCGGAGCATCGATGGCTGAAGTCACCGGCCCCGTCGTAGAAGGCGGCGAGTCCGACGAACGGGTGGTCGAAGTCCTTGACGTAGTTCTTCGTGATCGCACTCGCCGGCGCAAGCGCCGCAAGCGTGAGCAGCGTGGCGCCCACCAGGGCGACCATTCTCTTCCGCATGATTCCTCCCTGGGAACTGAGGTCCTTCCACGGGCAGCAAGGCCGGGCTAACGAGTCGAGCGCCCTTGTACGCGGCGGTGGCGTGCAGGCTGCGCGCCGTGGCGGTGGCAGCGTAGCAGTCCCCGGGTGACATCGCGCGCGGACGAGCCTGGATCCCGCACCATTGTGGTGCGTCGCCACACCGCGCGCGTCGTCATCGGCCTGCCTCTGCGCCAGGTGCCGACTGCTGGGAGAATGGCGAGATGAGCAACAGCCCCGACGGTGTCCAGACGTCGCGCGAGACCGATCACGACGCGGAAGTCCTGACGCGAGACGCCCTCGCCTTCGTCGCCGACCTGCATCGGCGCTTCAACCCGCGACGGCTCGAGCTGCTCGCGGCACGCACGGAGCGCCAGGCGAGGTTCGACGCGGGCGAGCTCCCCGACTTCCTGGCGGAGACCGCGTCGATCCGGGAAGACGAGGCCTGGCGCGTGGCCGCTGCGCCTGCCGACCTCGACGATCGTCGGGTCGAGATCACCGGGCCTGCCGAGCCGAAGATGATGATCAACGCCCTGAACAGCGGCGCGAAGGTCTTCATGTGCGACTTCGAGGACGCTCTCTCCCCCACCTGGGACAACGTGGTCACCGGGCAGTGGGCGGTTCGCGAGGCCGCCCGTCGCCGCCTGACCCTGCAGACGGCCGAGAAGACGTACGAGCTGAAGCCGGAGATCGCCACGCTCGTCATCCGGCCGCGTGGCTGGCACCTCGATGAGAGCCACGTGACCGTCGATGGAGCGCCGATCAGCGCCAGCCTGTTCGACTTTGGCCTGGCCTTCTTCCACAACGCGAGCCAGCAGCTCGCCCGCGGCTCCGGCCCCTACTTCTACCTGCCGAAGCTCCAATCCCACCTCGAGGCGCGCCTCTGGAACGACGTGTTCGTTCACGCGCAGCAGGAGCTCGGCATCCCCCAGGGCTCGATCCGGGCGACGGTGCTCATCGAGCACATCCTTCTCGCGTTCGAGATGGACGAGGTCCTCTATGAGCTGCGCGATCACGCGGCGGGACTCAACGCCGGCCGCTGGGATTACATCTTCAGCATGATCAAGGTATTTCGGTCGCGTGACGACATGATCCTGCCGGATCGCGCCTCGGTGACGATGTCCGTGCCGTTCATGCGTGCGTACACCGAGCTGCTCGTTCGGACCTGCCACCGGCGTGGGGCCCACGCGATGGGCGGGATGGCCGCCTTCATCCCTTCGCGGCGCGATCCGGAGGTCAACGAGAAGGCACTCGCTGCCGTTCGAGCCGACAAGGAGCGGGAGAGCTCCGACGGTTTCGATGGCACGTGGGTCGCGCACCCCGATCTCGTCCCCGTCGCCAGGGAGGTCTTCGACGGCGTGCTTGGTGATCGGCCGAACCAGAAGGACCGCCAGCGGCCCGAGGTCGACGCCACCGCGGCTGGCCTCATCGACGCCAGCATCCCGGACGGACGAATCACAGAGTCCGGTGTCCGGGCCAACATCTCGGTTGGGCTTGCCTACCTGGCGAGCTGGCTTGCCGGAAACGGCGCCGCCGCCATCAACAACCTGATGGAGGACGCTGCAACGGCCGAGATCAGCCGCTCGCAACTCTGGCAGTGGCGCACCCGCGGCGTGCCCCTCGATGACGGCCAGCCCCTGACGCCCGGACGCTATGAGGCCATCCGCGCCGAGGAGCTCGCCGAGCTGCGCGCGTCCGCCCCGGACGCCCCATGGGACGCCGCGTCCGAGCTGCTCGATGAGCTGGTCCTATCCGATGAGTACGCCGAATTCCTCACCCTCGTCGCCTACCCCCGGCTTGGCTGACCTGCGCACCCATGTGCGTCCGGATGGACGCTGCCTCGTGTGGCCCGATGGCCAGTGGACGGCCGATCAGGCCCACGTCGCGGCCGTGTTGGCGGCGGCGCGCCGAACGTCGCTGCTCACGACGATTGACGCGGGTTCCACCGATGAGCTGGTCGCGCTTGAACGCGCCGGGTTCAAGCAGGCCCGCTACGAGAACGTCGTCGAGGCCGACCTCACCACCGCTATCAACGCGCTGGCCGGTACAGCCCTACCTGACGGGATCATCGGGCGCTCGGCTGCGGACGTCGACGTGGATGACCTTCGCCGCCTCGACGATGAGCTCCGTGACGACGTCCCGGGGACGTCGGGGTGGCGGAGCTCGCCGGCCGAGTTCCAGGAGGACACGTTCGACGACCGGGCGTATAACCCGAAGACCTACCTCGTTGCGATGCCTGAGGCCCGCGGCGAGCTGATCGGCCTCGTGCGCGTGTGGATGAACGAGCCTGGTCCACGCATCGGGATGATCGGCGTGACTTCACGGCACCGCGGACGCGGCATTGCGTCGGCTTTGCTTGCGCAGGTCCTTCGCGAGGTCCAGGCACTCGGCGCCTGCCATGCCAGGTCGGAGTACGACGTCACGAATCTCGCATCGGCGGCAATATTCGCAAAGGTGGGCGCTCGCAGCGTCGGGTCGCGGATCGAGTACGAGCTTTCGCCCGATCGATAGTCATCCAGATTCAGCGAGGGGTGCGCTGGATGCCGCTAACTGGTCACGCGGAGCACCTCGATCGGCCGTGACAGGCCCTTGACCTCGTGGCGGCCACGATCCTCGAACGCCAGGCCGCTGCCATCCGCCAGGCCGGCGGCCACCGACGAGACGAGCACCTCGGACGCCGAGGCGAGCGACATGATGCGGGCGACGGTGTGGACGGCGATGCCACCCACGTCACGTCCGATGACCTCGACCTCCCCGGTATGGATGCCCGTCCGAATGGAAAGGCCCGCGTCGCGGACGGCGTCTCGCGCTCCGAGGGCACAGCGCAAGGCTCCGACGGCGCTCGTGAACGTTGCGAGGAACCCGTCGCCGGTCGTATTCACTTCGTGACCGCCGAACCGAGCGATCTGCTGGCGGACGAGGCGATTGTGATCGGTGAGCACCTGCTTCCACGCACGATCGCCCAGGCGACCCGCGGTGCGCGTGGAGTCGACGATATCGGTCATGAGGAGCGTGACGACGATTCGCTCGTGCTCCTGCGGAACCCCAAGAGCGCCGATGTTGCCCGCGAAGTCCAACAGCTCGAGCGGCTCATCGCCGACGACCCAGATGTCGTGGCCCGGTGGGATCTCCATGAGGTCATTCGGTGCGAACTCGAGCTCTTCGCCGTCGTCCATGCGCACGCGGCAGCGGCCGGCGAGGACGAGCTGCATGTGATGGACCGGGCACGACGGCGTACCCATGATCGGGGACAGATGCGCGGACCACCGGAATCCCGGCTGCAGGACGCCGCGCCCGATCGTGAACGTTCCGAGACTCGAGAACGCCGCGCTTCCGAGCGGAAACTCCCGAAACTCGTCCGGATCGTCGAGGCTCTTGCGCTTCATCACCGCCATATCCGATGGTCCCCCCAGCCATCGTTCGGAGTCAAGGTCTTTCGAACCGGTCCGCGTCAGGCGGGATCGTCCCGCAGGCCCACCGCGTCGAGGTCCCAGAAGACCCGCGAATAGACCAGCGTGCCCGTCATCCACTTCTCGTGGCGGGCGAGCCTGATGACCTGGAACGCGGGC
>JBPCOK010000044.1:0-26542 GCA_051000335.1 Candidatus Limnocylindria bacterium
CGCTTCTTCGCGCTGCGGCGTCGCGAGCCGACCGATCAACCGCTGCTGAGCGAGCTCGCCTATGAGCCGCCGCCGCGCTGGTACCGCTGACCGGGAGGTGGTGGCAGTGACATCGAACCAACCTTTAGCTGACCGGAAGGTGGTGGCACGTGGCCCCAATCCGGTTGGCGGGTCTGGGGCTGGGTGCCTGTGCCCCATCCGGGCAGCCTTGGCCTCGGCGTACACCGCCACTGATGTTGGCGTTACGACCCGGGAATCATCTCCCACCAGCCACGGCGCCGACCCCACTGGCGATCGGCCCCATGGGCCCGGCGTCGGAACCCTAATACCCTCTCCGTCAGTCGGAACGCCAACCTGATTGGCGGTGCTCGGCGTGGGTGGCATCATCATCGGTGCATGCGAACGATCTACCGATCCGAGCCACCGTGGCCGCACCGCATCCTCGTGCTGGGTGGCGGGTTCGCGGGAGTCGAGACCGCCCGCCACCTCGAACGCCTGGCGAAGCGACGCGACGGCGTCGAGATCTGGCTCGTCAGCCGCGAGAACTTCACGCTCTTCACGCCACTCCTCCCCGAGGTCTGCTCCGGCATGCTCGAGGCGCGGCACACGGTCACCGCGCTCCGGGCGCAGCTGCGGCGGCCCTCAAGCTGGGCCGTGACGGCCGACGTCCAGGCGATCGACCTGGACGGGAAGCAGGTCACCGTCATCGGCGGCGACGGCGACCCGCACCGGCTGAATTTCGACACCCTGGTGATCGCGCTGGGTGGCGAGACGGCCACGTTCGGGATCAAGGGCATTCCCGAGTACACCGTCGGCATGAAGACGCTGGCCGATGCGTTCGCGCTCCGCAACCGGATCATCGAGATGCTCGAGCGGGCGGAGCTCGAGGACGACCCGGCTGAGAAGCAGGCCCAGCTCACGTTCGTGGTCGGCGGCGGTGGATTCTCGGGCGTCGAGACGGCCGGGGAGGTGGAGGACTTCGTGCGACGGGTGCGGCGCCGGTACTACGCCAAGATCCGCGAGAACGAGCCGAGCGGCCACATCATCGAGCTGAACGAGCGACTGCTCATGGAGATGCCGGACGGGATGGGGCAGTACGCTGCCGAGAAGCTCGCGAAGCGCGGTTACCAGATCCACACCGGCACGGCGATCAAGGAGGTCCGGGTCGACGGCGTCGTGATCGGCGACGACGACGAGTTCATTCCGGCCAGGACCGTGATCTGGACGGGCGGCGTTCGACCGTCTCCGGTCGTGCGCGAGTCGGGGATCGAGGTCGACAAGGCGGGTCGCGCCATCGTATCGGGCAGCATGGAGACGAGCCGACCCGGCGTCTGGGCCATCGGCGATTGCGCGCTCATTCCGAAGATCAGCGTTCAGGGCGCGTATCACGCCCCGACCGCGCAGAACGCCGTGCGCGAGGCGAAGCGGCTGGCCAAGAACATCCTGGCCTCGATCGACGGTCGTCCGCGAGAGATCGAGCCGTTCGAGTATCGGACTATCGGGACGCTGGCCAGCATCGGGCATCGAACCGGGGTGGGCGTCGTGTTCGGGGTGCGAGTGCGGGGCTGGATCGCCTGGTTCATGTGGCGCGGCTACTACTGGAGCCGGGTTCCCGGCATCGGCGGCAAGGCCCGCGTCGGGTTCGAGTGGTTCCTGAACGCAATCTTCGGCTCGGACCCGGTCCAGCTGAAGGTGGACTACCCCGGCACCGCCGGCATGGGACCCTCGGGCACGCGCCGATCGCGGCCGCGGTCGGCCGACCCCCGAGCCTGACCGCGCGACTCACCGCTCGCTAGACTGCCTGCCATGTCTCGCGAGGAGCGGCGCCAGCGCGAGCGCCAGATGAAGAGCATGGAGCGCGGCGCCGGCCTGCCCCCGGCCGCCAGGGCGCGCGCGGAACGGAATGCGGCCCGTCGGGCGGCACGCAGGGGTTCCTCGGCGGGCGCGACCGGCAGTCCGCGTCGCTACTGGATTCGGGGGTCCTTCGTCGCCCTGGCCGCGGGATTCCTCGTCTTCAGCTTCCAGTGGCCGAACATGCCGTTCGCGCTGTACGTTGGCCTGGCGGTGACGGCCGCCGTGTTCGCCGTGCTCCTGGCGTTTCGCCGATTTCGGCCCCGGTCAACGGCCCCCTGAGCCGTGGCACAACCCGGTTGACCGCGGGTCCACAATGGGCCAGTCACATACCGCTGGGAGACCCGGGCATGGGCGACGATTCCCACGAACATCACGGCCAATCGCATGACGAGGCTGGCCACTCGCACGATCACGCGGGGCACGACCACGCCGATGATCACGACGAGCACGGCAACTATGCCAAGGGCCAGGAGGACGAGGCCGATACGCTGGACAAGGACCACCGTGGCGACTTCGCCGAGGGTCAGCAGAGCGGCCACTCGAGCATCCACGACGAGCGGCGCGGCGACTTCGCCGAGGGGCAGGAAGAAGAGGCCGGCCACGAGCACGCGGACGAGACCGGCCCCGACTTCGCGCGTGGCCAGGAACGCCCGCCTGATTAGCTGAGCGGCGCCCCGATCCGGCTCGCCCGCGCGTCACATCGCGCAATTCTGCGGGCCTATCGCGCTGAGCAGTCGTGGAGCCCCGAGCGGCGCTCCGATCCAGCCGGACCACGGCGGTCACCCTTCGCGGGGTGCAGGAAGGAGGACGGGAAGAGAAGGACGGAAGGGCATCTGACGGGCGCGCGCGTCATCGCCCGTGGCATCGGAGGGAATTTCCGTAGTTGCGAGGAAACGAGCCATGAACAACTTCCTTGCCGAGCTCATCGGCACCGCAATCCTGATCGTCCTGGGCGATGGCGTCGTCGGCGGTGTGCTGTTGGCAAAGTCGAAGGCACAGAACGCGGGCTGGATCGTCATCACCGCCGGGTGGGGCTTCGCGGTCGCCATTGCCGTGTACGCGGTCGGCAGCTTCAGCGGCGCCCACATCAACCCGGCCGTCACCATCGGATTCGCGGCAAACGGCACCATCGAATGGTCAGACGTGCCCGTGTACCTTGCCGGCCAGTTCGTCGGCGCGTTCATCGGTGCGGTGATCGTCTACCTGCACTACCTACCGCACTGGGCAGAGACCGAAGATCCGGGGCTCAAGCTGGCCGTCTTCAGCACCGGACCCGCCATCCGCAACACGAGCAGCAACCTGATCAGCGAGATCATCGGCACGTTCGTCCTCGTATTCGGTGTGCTGGCCATCGTGGCCAATGCCGCCCCGGGAGACTCAGGCCTTACCCCGCTGCTCGTGGGCATCCTGGTCTTCAGCATCGGCCTGTCACTCGGCGGCCCAACGGGCTACGCCATCAATCCGGCCCGCGACCTTGGTCCGCGCATCGCGCACGCGGTTTTGCCGATCGCCGGCAAGGGGAGCTCGGACTGGTCGTATTCGTGGATCCCGGTCGTCGGTCCGATCGTTGGCGGCGTGCTGGGCGCGCTTGCCTACACGGCTCTCTTCACGAACGTGCTGATGGCGGCGTGACATGAAGAAGCTCATCAACGACGCGGACGCGCTGGTCGACGAAGCACTCGCCGGCATGACCGCCGCGCACCCCGATCTGCTCCGGGTTATCGAGCCCAACGTGATCGTGCGGGCCGATGCTCCGCGGTCCGGCAAGGTCGGGATCATCTCCGGCGGCGGCTCGGGCCACGAGCCGATGCACGGCGGGTTCGTCGGGCTCGGCATGCTCGATGCAGCCTGCCCGGGTGCCGTGTTCACGTCGCCCGTTCCCGACCAGATGCTGGCGGCCACGAAGGCCGTGGATGGGGGAGCCGGCGTGCTCCACATCGTGAAGAACTACACCGGCGACGTCATGAACTTCGAGCTGGCCGCCGAGCTGGCGCAGGCCGAGGGCATCGAGGTCGCGAGCGTCGTGCTGGCGGATGATGTGGCGGTCCAGGACTCCCTCTACACCGCGGGCCGCCGTGGCGTGGGCGGCACCGTCCTGGCCGAGAAGATCGTCGGCGCGGCCGCGGAGGAGGGGCAGGACCTCGCCGCCGTCACCGCGCTGTGCCAGAAGGTGCAGGACAACGTGCGCAGCATGGGCATGGCGCTCACGAGCTGCACCGTCCCGGCGGCCGGCAAGCCGACCTTCGAGATCGGCGAGGACGAGATGGAGATCGGTGTCGGGATCCACGGCGAGCCCGGACGCGAGCGCCGCAAGCTGGCGAGCGCGGACGAGATCACCGAGGCCCTGCTCACGCCGATCCTCGACGACCTGCCGTTCGGCTCGGGCGATCGGGTGATCGCCTTCGTCAACGGCATGGGCGGTACGCCGCTCATCGAGCTCTACGTGGTCTACAACAAGGTGGCGGCGATGTGCCGCGACCGGGGCGTGAGCATCGAGCGCAACCTCATCGGCAGCTACATCACGTCGCTCGAGATGGCGGGGGCGTCGATCACGCTCCTCAAGGTCGACGACGAGATGCTGCGGCTGTGGGACGCACCGGTCCATACCGCGGCGCTGCGATGGGGGGCGTGACGTCGGACCGATGACCGACTTTGACCTGGCGGCCCTCCATCGATTCGTGGAGCTCTTCGCCGACCGGCTGAAGGACCGGCGCGAGGAGCTCACGGACCTCGACTCGGCGATCGGCGATGCCGACCACGGCATCAACATGGATCGCGGGTTCAGCGCGGTGCGCGCCAAGCTCGGCGAGCTTGACGGGTCCCCGGATCTGGGCGCCGCGGCCAAGCTCGTCGGGATGACGCTCATCTCGACCGTCGGCGGCGCCTCAGGACCGCTGTACGGAACGTTCTTCCTGCGCCTCGCGACAGCGCTCGGCGAGCAGTCGGCGGTCGAAGCAGCCGGCCTGGGAGCCGCGCTGCGGGCGGGCCTCGAGGGGGTCGTCCAGCGCGGCAAGGCGGAGCTCGGCGACAAGACGATGATCGATGCGATGGCGCCGGCCGTGGACGCGTTCGACGAGGCCGCGGGCGCCGGAATCGGCCCCGCACTTGCAGCTGCGGCCGAGGCGGCCGCGGCCGGTCGCGATCGGACCACACCGCTCGTCGCACGAAAGGGACGGGCCAGCTACCTGGGGGAGCGTTCGGCGAATCATCAGGACCCGGGCGCGACCTCGACGACTGTGATGTTCGAAGCACTGCGCGACGCCGTGGCCGGCTGACAGCGCGCAACCAACCCAAACCCAGCGTGGAGAAAGGGGCGATCTGACGATGGCGAAGTACGTACTGGCGCTCGACCAGGGGACGACCTCGAGCCGGGCTATCCTGTTCAACGCGGACGGCACGATCCACAAGACGGCAAGCGAGGAGTTCCCCCAGATCTTTCCGTCGCCGGGTCACGTCGAGCACGACCCCGAGGCGATCTGGGACTCGCAGCTGGCCGTGGCGAAGCAGGTCATCGCCGATGCGGGCGCCAGCCCGGACGACATCGCGGCCATCGGCATCACGAACCAGCGCGAGACCGCGGTGGTCTGGGAGAAGTCGACCGGCAAGCCGCTCCAGAACGCGATCGTGTGGCAGAGCCGCATCACGGCCGGCTACTGCGACGAACTGAAGGCGGCGGGGCACGAGAAGCTGTTCCGCGACAAGACCGGCTTGCCGATCGACGCGTACTTCAGCGGCACGAAGATCAACCACATGCTGAAGAACAATCCCGGCGCGCAGGAGAAGGCCGAGGCCGGCGAGCTCCTCTTCGGGACGGTCGACAGCTTCCTCATCTGGCGCCTGACCGAGGGGCGCGTCCACGTCGTCGACTACTCGAATGCCAGCCGCACGCTCCTGTTCAACATC
Organism: Candidatus Limnocylindria bacterium; assembly: GCA_051000335.1. GTDB lineage: Bacteria > Chloroflexota > Limnocylindria > QHBO01 > QHBO01 > JACDBZ01. Next base: position 5,758 of record JBPCOK010000044.1, read on the forward strand.
CACGACCTCGACTGGGACGACGAGCTGCTGGGGATCATGAACGTGCCGCGCGCGATGATGCCGGAGCCACGCCCGTCGAGCGAGGTGTACGGGGAGACGACCCTGCTGGGCGGCTCGCTCAAGATCGCCGGCGACGCCGGCGACCAGCAGGCGGCGACCTTCGGCCAGGCCTGCTTCGAGGTCGGCATGGCGAAGCAGACGTACGGGACCGGGGCGTTCATGCTCATCAACACCGGCGAGGAGGCCGTTCCGTCCGAGAACGGGCTGCTGACCACGATCGCGTGGGGCTACGACGGCAAGGTGACCTACGCCCTCGAGGGTTCGGTCTTCATCGCCGGCGCGGCGGTGCAGTGGATCCGTGACGGCCTGCGGGTGATCACCAACTCGGCCGACGTCGAGAAGCTGGCCGGCAAGGTGGCGGACACCGAGGGCGTGTACATGGTTCCCGCCTTCGTGGGCCTCGGTGCCCCGTACTGGGACCAGTACGCCCGCGGGGCGATCGTGGGGCTGACTCGCGGCTCGACGATCGAGCACATCGCGAAGGCAACCGTCGACTCGATGGCCTACCAGACGCGCGAGGTGCTCGAGGCCATGCAGGCCGATTCCGGCGTGACCCTCAAGGAGCTGAAGGTCGACGGCGGGGCGGTCGTGAACAACGACCTCATGCAATTCCAGGCAGACATCCTCGGCGTCGCCGTCGAGCGTCCGGAGGTCGCCGAGACGACCGCGCTCGGTGCCGCGTACCTGGCCGGCCTGGCCGTCGGCTTCTGGAAGGACACCGGCGACGTGACGAAGAACTGGGCGCTCGATCGGCGCTTCGAGCCGCAGATGGACGAGGCGAAACGCGAGAAGCTGTTCTCCGGCTGGAAGAAGGCGGTCCAGCGATCGCTCGACTGGGAAGAGCACTGAGCGCGGGCACCGACCGCGGCGGGCGGGCGCGGACGGAGGCCGTCACGCATGGCCGATGAGCTGCCGCCCGCGGTCGGCATCGTGGTCGTTTCGCATTCCGGTGAGGTGGCGGATGCGGTGATCCGCCTCGTCACCCGGCTGGCGAACCTGGGCTCCGACGGCCCACGGCTTGTCGCGGCCGGCGGGCTCGAGGACGGCAGCATCGGCACCGATGCCGTCCGGATCGCCGATGCGGCCCGTCGCGCCGATGCCGGCTCGGGCGTCGTGATCCTCGCCGATCTCGGCAGCGCCGTGCTGTCCGCCGGGACCGCCATCGACGACCTGATGGAGCCCGAGCTCGCTGCCCGGGTGGCGATCTCGAACGGACCGCTGCTGGAGGGGACGTTCGTCGCCGCCGTGCAGGCGTCGGCCGGGGACGGCATCGACGGCGTGCGCGCCGCCGCCGATGACGCCGGCTCGATGGACAAGCTCGGAGAGCGTGCGTGACCTTCGTCCTGGCGGCGGTCCTCGGGTACCTGCTGGGGGCCGTCCCGTTCGGCCTGCTCGTCGGACGCCTGGTCAAGGGGATCGACCTGCGCGAGTACGGATCGCATCGTACCGGGGCCACGAATGCGCTCCGCACGCTCGGTACGCGAGCCGCCGCGGCCGTCTTCGTGCTCGACGTGGGGAAGGGCGTGGCCGCCGTGCTGCTCGCCCGCCTCCTCATCGGCGCTGATCCCAACGTGGAGTGGGGCGCCGCGCTCGCCGGATTCGCGGCCATCGTCGGGCATAATTGGTCGGTCTTCATCCGCTTCACGGGCGGCCGCGGCGTGGCCACCTCGGCCGGCGCGCTGGGAGCCATGAGCCCGATCACGATCCTCGTCCTCGTCCCGATCGTGATCGGAATCCTGCTGCGGAGCCGCTACGTCTCGCTGGGCTCGATCGTCGGTGGGCTGCTCGCCCCGGTCATCACCGCCATCTTCGCGGCACTGGGACTGGCCACGGTGCCCGCCATCGGCTATGCCCTGGCGTCCGGCCTGCTGGTGACGGCCGCGCATGCGGACAACATCGGCCGGCTGCGGGCGGGGACCGAACGCAAGATCGGTCAGAAGGAGGAGGTGAGGAGCGATGGCGGAGCGTGAGGTCGAGGTTCGCAACCCGTCCGGGCTCCACGCGCGTCCGGCGGCGACGTTCGTCCGCGCGGCCGCCGGGTATGGCGCGGACGTGACCATCACGAATCTCACCCGCAACCCGGACAAGTCCGCGAGCGCCAAGAGCGTGCTGGGCGTCATGGGACTGGGCGTGTCCTCGGGTCATCGGATCCGGATCGCCGCCGAGGGCGCCGACGCCGATACGGCCGTGGCCGGCCTCACCGAGCTCGTGGACTCCGGCCTGGGCGAGGACCTGGCGGGCGAATGAGCACCGAGCTGCGAGGCACGGCGGCGGCGCCGGGTGTCGCGAGCGGCGCGCCCTGGATCTACCGGCCGGTCACCGAGGGCGGGGAACCCGTGACATCCATCGCCGACGCGGCCTCCGTGGCCGTCAGCGAGCTCGACGCGTTGGCCGCGTCGCTGCGGGAAGCCGGCGCTCCCGAGGAGGCGGAGATTCTCGATGCCCAGGCGCTGATGGCCCTCGATCCGGAACTCATCGACGCAGCGGCGGGCCTCGTGGCCGGTGGCGGAGACGCCGTTGCCTCGGTGCTCGAGATCGGGGACAGGATCGCGGTGACCTTCGCGTCGATCGATGATGAGATGCTTGCCGCTCGGGCCGCGGACGTGCGCGACGTCAGCCAGCGGATCGCACGCCACCTGTCCGGCGTCACGACCCCACGACTCGAGCGCAGATCGATCGTCGTGGCCGACGACCTCGCCCCGTCCGTCACGGTCGAGCTCGATCGAGCGCACCTCGCCGGTATCGCGCTCCAGGGCGGGTCGCGGACGTCCCACGCGGTGATCCTGGCGAGATCGCTCGACATCCCCGCCGTCGTGGGGGTGGCCGGGCTCGTGTCGCGGGCCGAACGTGTGGACGAGATGGCGCTGGACGGGGACGCGGGCCTCGTGATCCTCGACCCGGACGACGCGGACCGGCAGTCGTTGAGGACCGCGGCCGAGCGCGCCGCTGGCCGCCGTGCCGAGACGCGGACTTATGCAGACCGGCCCCTCGCCACGGCTGACGGCCACCGCGTCGCGTGCGCGGCGAACATCGGCGAGCCCGGGGAGGCGGCCACCGCGATCGCCGAAGGCGCCGAGGGCATTGGCCTCTTCCGCACCGAGTTCGCCTTCGCCGGAACGAGAACGTCGCCGGACCAGGCGACCCAGGCGAGCGCCTACCGTGCGGTGCTCGACATCGCCGGCGACCGACCGGTCGTCTTCCGCCTGGCCGATATCGGCGGCGACAAGCCGCTCCCGTACGTCCGGATTCCACCCGAGGCGAACCCGTTCCTCGGCGTTCGCGCCATCCGCCTGGCGACGACTCACCCGTCCCTGTACGCCGATCAGGTCCGCGCCATCCTGCGCGCGGCCACCGACACTGGCCGGACGGCCTCGATCATGGCGCCGATGGTGGCGGACGAGGACGACGTGGGCCGGCTGCGCGAGCTCGTGGCTGCGGCCATGCGCGACATCCCGGACGCGCGACCGCCGCGAGTCGGCATCATGGTCGAGATCCCGTCGGCCGTCCTGCTGGCGGATCGGCTGGCCCCGCTGGTGGACTTCATGAGCATCGGAACGAACGACCTGACCCAGTACCTCATGGCGGCCGACCGCACGAATGCGGCGCTGTCGGAGCGCCAGGATCCACTGCACCCGGCGGTCCTGCGGGCCGTGCAGGCGGTGGTCGAGGGCGCCCGGGACTCCGGCGGGCGGTGCGAGGTCGCGGTGTGTGGCGAGATGGCCGGAGACGCCGTGGGCGCACAGCTGCTCGTCGGCCTCGGCGTCGATGAGCTGAGCATGGGGGCGACGTCGTTCAATGCGGTGAAGTCCGCCGTGGCGGGACGCAGCATCGGGGAGCTTCGCTCGCTGGCGGTTCGTGCGTCCGGCATGGCATCGGCGCGCGACGTCCGAGCAATGATGGTCGCGCCATGAACGAGACACGTCCGCCGGCCCGCATCGGCTCGCCGGCCAACCTCCTCGGCCTCGCCCGGATCGGCGCCACCCCGGTGGTGATCGCGCTCATACTGGTGGCGCAGCCGGGGTTCGGGCTGGCCGCCTTCATCCTCTTCAGCCTTGCGGCACTCACCGACTTCTTCGACGGTTACGTTGCCCGCGCCCGTGGCGAGGTCTCGCCACTTGGCGTGTTCATGGATCTCACCGCGGACAAGGTGCTCGTGGCGGGCGTGCTCGTCGCCATGGTCGAGGTGAACCTCCTGCCCACCTGGATCGTGGCCACCATCCTCGTCCGGGAGCTGGTCGTCGCCGGCATCCGCCAGGCCGCCGCCGCCGCCGACCTGGTGATCCCGGCCCGGGCGCTGGGGAAGGCGAAGACCCTCGTCACGTTGGCCGGCATGGCCCTCCTGCTCCTGGCCTGGGATGCGGCGACGGGTGGCCCGACGCGTGCCGTCGCCGGCATCGAGGACACGATGATGACCGCCGGCACCTGGACGATGGTCGCGGCGACGGCGCTCACCCTCATCTCGGGCTGGGACTACCTGCGCGGCGCATTGCCGCTGCTCCGCGGGCAGGGCTGAGCATGGCCCCGGCCGAGGTCGATGTCGTCGTCATCGGTGGCGGGGCGACCGGCGCCGGCGTCCTCCGCGACCTCGTGATGCGCGGCCTGACGGCAACCCTGGTCGAGCGCGGCGACTTCGCCTCCGGAACGAGCGGGCGCTATCACGGACTGCTGCACTCGGGCGCGCGCTACGTCGAAAGCGACCCGATCTCGGCGCGCCACTGCATCGAGGAGAACGCGGTCCTGCGTCGCATCGCCCCCGGGACGATCGAGCCGACGGACGGCTACTTCGTGGCCACGCCGGACGATCCCGACGACTACCTCGACCGATTTCCGGCCGCCTGCGCAGCCGCCGGCATCGCTGCCGAGCCGGTGGCCATCGCTGAGCTGTTTCGAGCGGAGCCCCTGCTCAACCGTGACATTCGCGCCGCGTATCGGGTGCCGGACGCTGCCCTCGAGCCGTGGGAGCTGGTGGATGCCACGCTGGCCAGCGCGCGCGCACACGGGGCCACGGCGCATCGCTATCGGGCCGTGATCGGCTTCGAGAAGGGAGCGGGCGGCGAGATCACGGCCGTGCGCACGCGTGACACCCGCAGCGGAGAGGACGCGACCATCAGCTGCCGGGCCGTGGTCTCGGCTTCGGGCGCGTGGGCCGGCCGGGTCGCCGAGCTGGCGGGTGCCAGGCTGACGATGAGCCCCGGCAAGGGTTCGATGCTCATCTTCAACCGTCGATTCACCTCGGCCGTCGTGAACCGACTGGCCCCGCCCGGCGATGGCGACATCCTCGTGCCGGTGCACACCGTCTGCATCCTCGGCACCACCGACATCACCGGAGAGGACCCCGACGACGCCGTCGTGACGGATGCCGAGGTCAGCGCGCTGCTGGCCGATGGTGAGCGCCTCGTGCCCGGGATCAGCGAGGCGCGCATTCTCCGGGCGTACGCCGGATCTCGGCCGCTGTACGACGCCGACGAAGTGTCCGGCGAGCCCACCCATGACGAGTCGCGCGAGATCAGCAGGGCCCACCACGTCATCGACCACGGGAGACGGGATGGCGTGGGTGGCCTGTGGAGCATCGTCGGGGGCAAGCTGACGACGTACCGGCTCATGGCGCGTGACGCGGTCGACGCCGTGGCCGCCACGCTGGGGAACGACGCGCCCTGCCGAACCGCGGACGAGTCGCTGCCGGAGCCCGCCGGCCACAATCCGTACTGGCTCGGAGACCGGCTCGCCGCTGTGGAGGCCGAGGGGGGCGGCGACGCCGAGCTCGTCTGCGAGTGCGAGCTCGTCACCCGAACGCGCCTCGAAGCCGCGCTGGACCGGCGTGCCGACTCGTCGCTCGACGACCTGCGACGCACGACGCGACTGGGAATGGGGCCGTGCCAGGGAGCGTTCTGCATGCCTCGGGCCGCCGCCATGCTGGACGAGCGGCGGGAGGACGGGCGGCTGGACCCGCGCGCACCGGACGCCAACGTGGCTCTTTGCTCGTTCGCCGCGGAGCGGCTGCGTGGCACGCGACCGGTCGCGTGGGGCGACCAGCTGAGCGAGGTCTTCCTCACGGCGGGGATCTTCCGCGGCACGCTCGGCGCGGACTCCCTGCCCCAATCGGCCGGTGATGACGATGCCGCGGGCTGACGTCGTCGTCATCGGCGCGGGGCTCGCCGGGCTGGCATGTGCCGCCGAGCTGGCCGAGGCCGGTGCCTCGGTCTTCGTGGCGGCCAAGGGAATGGCGAGCACGCACTGGGCGCATGGTGGCCTGGACGTCGCGGCGCCCGCCGGCGCTGGGACGTCGCGTGACGGTGTGCGATCGCTCGCCGCCGCTCCCGGCCATCCGTACGGACACCTCGGCTCATCCGTGGAAGCCGCGCTCGACGGCCATCGGGCGCGGCTGGCCGGCACCGCCCCGACGCCGCTGGGTGACCTGGATGCGCCCCTGGTCCCGATCCCGACTCCGGTCGGGGCACTGCGGCCGTCCGCCATCCTGCCGCCTGCCCAGGCTGCCGCCGCGCGACCATGGGGTGACGATGGGCTGCTCCTCATCGGCATCAGGGGTTTCCGCGACGCGTGGATGCCATACGCGGCGCGGAACCTCGCCGCTGCGGACTGGCCGAATGGGCCCCTCGAGATCCGAGTGGTTGACGTGGAGCTCCCCGGGCTCGCGTCCCGCAACAACCTCAACGCCCGCTCACTGGCCGTGCTCTTCGACGATCCGAACTGGCGCGCCGGGGCCCTCCGAGCGATCGCGGCGGCCATGCCGCGCGGCGCGTGGCGCGTGGGATTTCCCGCGGTCCTGGGCATCACCGATGCGCTCACCGTCCATCGGCAGCTCGAGGAGGCGCTCGGTGCGCGAGCCTTCGAGATGCCGAGCCTGCCGCCATCGGTCCCGGGCATCCGCCTCTTCGACGCGCTGCGCGGGGTGATCCTGGCCCGAGGTGGACGGATCCAGGTCGGCTTCGACGTGGTGAAGGTCGATCGCAACCAGCGGAGTGTCACGGCCATCCACACCGAGGCCGCGTCCCGGACCCTGCGGTTGGCGGCCGACAGCTTCGTGCTGGCAACCGGGGGGATCGCGGGAGCGGGGATCCGCGCGCTTCGCGGTCATCGCCTCGAGGAGCGCGTGTTCCAGCTCCCGGTCGCCGCGCCCGAGGACGGCACATGGTTCAGCGAGGATCCGATGCAGCCACACCCGATCGAGTCGGTGGGCATTCGCGTGGATGATCGCCTGCGCCCGGTCAACGCCGATGGTCAGCCATTGCTCGACAACGTCCAGATCATCGGCTCATCGCTTGCCGGGATGCGCTACCTCGAGCAGCGCTGCGGCGACGGTGTCGCCATCGCGAGCGCACACCTGGCTGCCCGGGCGCTGGCGGAACGGAGGGCAGCCGCATGACCTTCCACGACGCGGCCGCGCGCGCATTTCCGCCGTTCAGCACGGACGCGTGCATCAAGTGCAACGTGTGCACGACGGTCTGCCCGGTGTCGCGCGTGACGGACGAGTTCCCCGGGCCGAAGTACGTGGGTCCGCAGGCGCAGCGCTTCCGCGGGCCGGGGCACGGCTCGGATGCGCCGGACCACAGCGTCGACCTCTGCTCGGGTTGCGGCATCTGCACGCGGGCGTGCCCGGCCGGCGTGCTCATCGCGGAGACGAACAACCGCGCCCGCGCGGCCATCGTCGCGGAGCGGGGGAGCAGCATTCGCAATCGGCTCATCAGCGACACGGACCTCCTCATCCGGCTCGGGGTCCCGGTTGCACCGCTGGCGAACATCGGACTCCGGAACCGCGTCGCCCGGTGGTTCGGCGAGAAGGCGCTCGGGATCCACCGGCGTGGCCCGCTGGCGCCGTTCGCCCGACGAACCTTCACGGCCCGCTGGAAGCGGCGGCGCGGCCTCACGTCGCTGGCGGACGCCCCGGATCCGGCGCGGACCGTCGTCTATTTCCACGGCTGCGCCGTCAACGGCTTCGAGCCGGAGCTGGGGCGCGACGCGGTGGCGATCCTGGAGCGCAACGGGTTCACGGTGATCGTGCCGCGGCAGGAGTGCTGCGGCCTTCCATTCATCTCGAATGGCCTGTACGACCAGGCGCGCACCAAGGCCCGACGCAACCTCGAATCGCTGGCCGCGTTCGCGCGCGCCGGGTACCGGATCGTGGGGACCTCGACGTCATGCACGCACGCGCTCAAGGCCGAGTACCGCGAGATGCTCGACCTCGCCGATGACGACGCCACCGCCGTCGCCGATGCCACCTGGGACATCTGCGAGCTCCTGGTGGACCTGCACGACCGCGGGGAGCTGGACACCGGCTTCGCGCCGATGCCGGAGCCGCTCCCGTACCACCCGCCATGCCAGCTCAAGTCGCACGGGATTGGGCTGCCGGCGATGGAGCTGTTCGGGCTGGTGCCCGGGCTGCGCGCCACCGACTCCGATCACGATTGCTGCGGGGCGGCCGGGACCTACGGTCTCAAGGCCGAGCGCTGGCAGATCGCCCGGGACGTTGGGGCGCCGCTGTTCGCGAAGGTTCGCGCCGCGAAGTCGGCCGGGGCGTCGCGCGCCGCCTGCGACTCCGAGACCTGCCGCTGGCAGATCGAGCAGTCATCGGGCGTCCCCACCGTGCACCCGATCGCGATCCTCGCCGAATCCTATCGCCGCGCGGACGCGGATTCCGGCGGGTCGTGGAAGCGAGTCGTCTGATTCCGTCCCGATCGATCGGTCGGTCGGTCGGTCGGTCTGCCGTGGCGTGGCCGTTCGCCGATTCATCGGCGAGATCGCGCCGAAGGGGAGTTCTGGGCGTTGGCGTGACGACACATCGGCTCAGTCGCGACCCGGGATGGCTGGAATGAGCTTTGCGGGCCACACCTGAGCCGATCAATCGGCGATGCGGAGCCGAGACGGCGCACCGGGCGCGAAATCGCCGATCAATTAGGTGACCGACGCCTCGGCGGGACGCCGACGCCGTTCCAATGGACAAACGCCGTCCCCAGGAGCGGTAGCGGGCAAAGAGGGGGTCGGGAGCCCAATCCACGCTCAGCGCGAGCTCGGCGAGGCGCCTCCGGCTGGCTAATGCGTAGCACGCATGCAGATGACCGGCAGCGGTCGCCAGGCAACGCGGATCGAGGAACGAGCCGGCTCCGGAACCGCCTACTTGATGAGCTTGCGCTCCATCTGGCGCATCGCGATCCACATGCTGAGCGCGAAGAACGCCACCAGGTAGAGCAGGTCCCACACCTGCCCGAGGCCGACGATCCCGGTCGACAATCCGCGAATCAGGTTGATCCCGTGGTAGAGCGGCGTGAGCTGGATGATCGTCACCAGCCACCCGGGAAGCGCCAGCTCGATCGGGAAGAACGTGCCGCTGAACAGGAACATCGGCATCACGATCAGGCCCATCGGCACGTCGAAGTCGTTCACGGTGCGCAGGTACGAGGTGCCCGCCAGGCCGGCAGCGGCGAAGGCGGCCGCCACGAGCAGCGCGGCCGGGATCATGAGGATGCCGAGCGGCGACAGGACCAGGCCCATGAAGAACATGATCACGAACATCGCGACCGCGTAGAGCGAGGCACGCATGAGCGCCCACAGCATCTCGCCGATCGCGATCTCGGTGATTCCCATCGGCGTGGCCAGCACGCCGTCATACGTCTTCGCGTAGTTGAGCTTGAAGAAGACGTTGAAGATCGTCTCGAACACCGCGCCGTTCATGGCGGCGGTCGCCACCAGCGCCGGGGCGACGAACGCGGCGTAAGCCACGACCTCGCCGTTGGCCAGCGGCACCTCGCGGATGATCCCGCCCAGGCCGAGACCGATGCCGACGAGGTAGAAGATCGGCTCGAAGACCCCGGAGAAGATGATGATCCACTGGTGGCGGTAGACCATGATGTTGCGCTCGACGAGGCGACGCGAGCGCCAGATCCGGCTCCACGCGTTGGCGAGCGGGCCGGGGGCGGCCGTGGGTGCTGTGACGGCGGTCATCGGCTCAGCCCGCCATCCGCCGGGTGAGGTTGCGATCCGCGAACCAGGCGCCGATGGCGAACATCACCAGCAGGTACGCGAGGTGGAGCGGGGCGGCCAGCGGGTCGAGCTGGTCGAGGATCGAGCCGCGGATGAGCTGCACGCCGTGGTAGAGCGGCGTCAGCCAGGCCACCCACTGCGCCGGCTCCGGCAGGTTGCTCAGCGGGAAGAACGTGCCGCTCAGCAGGAAGAGGGGATTGATGACGAATCGAAAGATGGCGGAGAACCCGACGTCGTTCTTCTGGGTCGCGGTGAACGCGATCAGGCAGGACGCGAATGCCACGCCGACCAGGGTGGCGACCGGGATGGCGAGCAGCGCCAGCGGCGTGCGCACGATGCCGAAGAGCGTCAGCACGACCAGGAACACGGCCGCCAGGGTGCCGATGCGGAACGCGGTCCACGCCAGCTCCCCGTAGACGATGCTCCGCACCCCGAGGGGCGTCGAGAGCATGGCCTCGTAGTTCCGGCCCCACATGATCTTGTTCATGATCGGGTAGGTCGACTCGAAGGTCGCGGTCTGCATCGCCATGGCGGCAAGCAGCCCCGGCCCGAGCCAGTCGATGTACGGCACGCCGCCGAACGCCGAGAGGTCACCGGGTCCGAGCAGGGCACCGATGCCGAGGCCCATGGCCGTCAGGAACAGGACCGGCTGGAGGAAGCCGAACGCCAGGCTCCGATGCCAGAGGCGCTTGTAGACGAGCCAGTTGCGCTGCCAGACGCGACCGGACGCGGCGAGGACGGTCATGAGGTCGTGCCTACTCGACCAGGGATCGGCCGGTCAAACGCAGGAAGACGTCCTCCATGCTCGAGCGGCGCACCAGCGCGCTCTCGATGGGGATCTTCCGCTCGTTGACCTGCTCGAGCGTGCGTTCGCCGTTGGCCGTGTAGAGCAGCAGCCGATCCGGCAGCTCCTCGATCCGATCGGCGAGGCCGTCGAGCTGACCGTTGAGGTTATCGCGCGCAGCGTCCGTGAAGCGCAGCTCGAGCACCTCCTTGGTGGAGTGCTGGTCGATGAGCTGGCGCGGCGACCCCTCGGCCACGATCTTCGCCTTGTCCATCACCACGAGGTGGTCGCACAGCTGCTCCGCCTCGTCCATGTAGTGGGTGGTGATGATGAGCGTCGCCCCGCGGCGCTTCAGCTGATAGAGCCGCTCCCACAGGAGGTGACGGGCCTGCGGATCGAGGCCGGTCGTCGGCTCGTCGAGGATCACGAGCTCCGGGTCGTTGATGAGGGCGCGCGCGATCGTCAGCCGGCGCTTCATGCCACCGGACAGCGGCTCGACTTGGTCCTTGGCGCGCTCGTCGAGCTGGACGAACTCCAACAGCTCCTTCGTTCGTTGGTCGGCGATGTTGCGTGGGATGTCAAAGTAGCGCGCGTACATCTCGAGGTTCTCGCGGACCGTGAGCTCGGTGTCCAGGTTGTCGATCTGCGGCACCACGCCGAGCTTGGCCTTGATCTCGCGTGCCTGGGTGCGCGGGTCCATGCCGATGACGCTCAGCTCGCCGTCGCTCACCGGGCTCGAGCAGGCGATCATGCGCATCGTGCTCGTCTTGCCCGCGCCGTTCGGGCCGAGGAAGCCGAACGCCTTGCCGGGACGCACGTCGAAGTCCACGCCATCGACGGCGGTGAAGCCGTTCGCGTAGCGCTTGGTCAGGCCGCGGGCATGGACAAGGGATTCGGGGGTCGTCATGGAGTTCTGCATTCTAGACCGATCCTGTCATCGATTCTCATCGGCCGAGCTTTACCGATGTCGGGCTGGCGCCGCACTCGACACGGGCCTGTCAACCGATATAGCACTAGTGATATAACCGCTGACGCTGACGGGCAGCAGCGTGGCCTCAGTGACCGGCGGCGACCGAGTCGGCCCGGGGGTCGGCGCCGCCCTCGTAGGAGCCGCCTGCACGCCGGCGGATGATCTGCGCCCACCCCATCAAAGGCGTTCGCGGCTCGACGGTGGCAACCTCGTGCCCCCGAGCCTCGAGCGCGGCGATGGTGGCGGCGTCGACAGCATCGGCCTCGATCCGGACCGGCCCCAGCGGGCGGTGCGCCCCGTCCGTCTCGAGCACGAACCGGGGGCGGTCGACGGCCGCCTGCGGGTCGAGCCCGTCGTCCACCAGACCGGTGACGAGCTGGACCATGATGTGTGGCTGGGCATCGCCACCCATGCTGCCGAGGGCGACCTCGGCGACGCCGTCGCGCACGAGCATGCCGGGCATGAGCGTGTGGAGCGGTCGTGACCCCGGCGCCAGCGAATTCGGATGGGAGCCGTCGAGCGTGAAGGACGCGCCGCGGTTCTGGAGCATGATCCCGGTCGAGCCACCCATGACCCCCGAGCCGAAGCCCATGTAGTTCGACTCGATGAGGCTGACCATCATGCCGTCGGCATCGGCGGCGCACAGGTAGACCGTCCCGCCTCCCGGCCGGTTGGCCGGCACCAACCGCTGGGCCCGGTCCGGCGACAGCCGCGACGCCAGCCATCCCGTGTGCTCCGACGACAGCAGCGCCGATGGATCCGCCAAACCCCGATCGGCGTCGGCGACGCATCGGTCACGCTCGCTCCAGGCGACCTTGAGCGCCTCGATCTGGGCGTGGAGCCGATCGGCGCTCATCGGCGCCCCCATCGGCCAGTCGAGGGTTTCGAGGATGTTGAGCGCCATGAGCGCGGTGATGCCCTGCGAGTTTGGCGGCATGGTGGCGACCTCGACCCCGTGGTAGGTGGTCGAGATTGGATCCACCCAGTCCCCGCGGTGGTCCGCGAGATCCTCGGCCGTCATGACGCCCCCCGCCGCCTGGATGGCCCGCGCGATCTCGTCGCCGATCGGGCCGCCGTAAAAGGCGTCGCGCCCGCCGTCGGCGATCCGGCGCAGGGTCTCGGCCAGCATCGGCTGCCGGAAGGTCTCGCCCGGCGATCCTGCGCGGTCGAACACGGCGCGGGCCGCGTCGTCGAAGCCGGGGAGCGAGGCCTGGATGGCCCGGACGTTGATCTCGGTCAGGGCGTACCCGTCCTCGGCCGTCCGCGCGGCGGGGAGGAGCGCATCGGCGAGGGATCGGCGACCGAAGCGGTCCAGCAGCTGGATCCAGGCGTCCACGGCGCCGGGCACGGTGATCGTCAGCGGACCCTTCGCCGGCATCTCGTCGTAGCCCCCGGCCCGCACGGCCTCGATCGTCAGCGCAGCGGGGGAGCGACCGCTGCCATTGAACCCGTGCAGCCGGCCGTCCCCGGGCTCCCAGACGAGAGCGAACGCGTCGCCCCCGAGCCCGCAGGCATTGCAGTACACGACCGCGAGCATCGCGTTGGCGGCGACGGCTGCGTCCATGGCGGACCCGCCGGCGCGCAGCGAGTCGACACCGGCGGCGGTGGCGAGGGGGTGGGGCGTCACGACCATTCCGTGCGGCGAAGTGATTGAAGCCATGGCCGCGACCGTACCAGAGACGGAGCCGCACAAAACGTGCGACTGGACAGTAGCAAGAATCGGGAGGATACTCGGCGCATGAGCATGACCGTCGCCGTCATCGGCGCGACCGGCTTCGTCGGGAGCCACCTGATTCCGCACCTCGTCGCATCGGGCCACCGGGTGATCGCCATCTCGCGAGATGGGCGGCGCCTCCCGGATTGGACCGATGCGGTCGAGGCTCGCGCGGGGGACGTCACCGGCCAGAACCTGGACGCGGCCGTTGCCGGCGCCGATGCCGTCGTCCACCTCGTCGCCATCCCGCGCGAGACCGGCGGGCTGAGCTTCGAGAAGATCAACGTCGAGGGCACGCAGCGCGCCGTGAAGGCCGCCGAACGGGCCCGCGTGAAGCGATTCGTCCATCTGTCCGCGCTGGGCGTGGCGGACGACCCGAAGCTCGACTACCTGTACTCGAAGTGGCTCGGCGAGCAGGCCGTCCGGGGCAGTGGGCTCGACTGGGTCGTGCTGCGACCGTCGCTGCTGTTCGGCGAGGGCGACGGATTCTTCAACCTCGTGAAGGCCACCCTGAAGTGGTGGTCGCCGGGCATCGTGGCCATCCCCGGCAAGGGCGACGCGCGGTTCCAGCCGCTGTCGGTGGACGACCTCGCCATCGGCATCGAGCAGTCGGTCACCGATCCGGATCGGACGGACTCCGTCTACGAGCTGGGCGGGCCGGAGTGGGTGACGTACCGCGAGATCGTGGACGCGGTGAGCGCGGCCACCGGCATGAAGCGGCTGCCGGTCGGGTTACCGATCCCCCTGATCAGCGCGCTCACCTCGGTCACGGACAAGGTCCTGCCGATCTTCCCGGTCAGCCACGACCAGATCAGCTCGCTCCAGCGACCGAACTACACCGAGCCTGATGCGTTCGAGCGCGCCTTCGGCATCAAGCCGAAGCCGATGGAGCTCTCGTACCTGAGCTAGTCCTGCCCTCGGTAAGGGTTGTTTTACGGTAAGTTATGGCTTACCGTTGACGCATGAGCAGCGAGCCGGCGCGCACCGATCCGTTCACCGCACTCGGTGATCCCACGCGGCGCGCCATCATCGAGCTGCTCCAGCCCGGCGCCCGATCCGTGCGGGAGATCGCCGACGACCTTCCCGTGAGCCGCCCGGCGGTGTCACAGCATCTCCGGGTGCTGCGCGATGCCGGCCTCGTGACGGAGGAGCGGCTCGGCACCCGGCGGCTGTATCGGCTGCATGATCTTGGCGTCGAGGCCGTTCGCGAGTACCTCGAGCGCGTGTGGGGCGAGGCGGCCACCCGCTTCCGTCTTGCGGCCGAGAACACGAGGCAGGACCGATGATCGAGCCCATTCGACTCTCGTTCGAAGTCAGCTGCGCCCCCGACCACGCGTTTGCCACCTGGACCTCGCGCGCCACGACGTGGTGGCCGGCTTCCCACACCGTCACGGCGGCCGCCGGCCTCGAGGTGGTGTTCGAGGCTCGTGCGGGCGGTCGCATCTTCGAGCGGACGCCGGCCGGTGACGAGCACGACTGGGGCGAGATCCTGGCCTGGGATCCGCCGAGCCGGCTCGCCTACCTCTGGCACCTCAAGGCAGACCGCGCCGATGCGACCGAGGTCGAGATCCGATTTCTCGAGGCCGGTGCCGCCGGCACACGGGTCGAGATCGAGCATCGGGGCTGGGAGCGCATCGGCGCCGAAGGGCAGGCTCGTCGCGACGCGAACGAGGGCGGTTGGGGAAGCCTGCTGCCGCACTACATCGAGCGGGCCAAGCGGTCCGCGTTGAAGGAGCACGCCACGTGAAGTTCTACGAGTCGTCCACGAGCATCAAGGCCGATCCCGAGGCGATCTGGGCACTGCTCACCGACGCCCCGGGATTCGCGCGATGGGAGAACGGCGTGGTCCGCGTCGAGGGAACGATCGCGCCGGGCGAGACGATCAAGGTGGTCTCGGAGGCGAATCCGGATCGGACGTTTCCGGTGAAGGTCAGCGGATGGGAGCCGGGGCGTCGCATGGAATGGTCGGGCGGCATGCCGCTCGGACTCTTTCGTGGCGTTCGGACGTTCACCCTGACGCCGGGCGCCGACGGCGCGACGAACGTGAAGGTCCGCGAGGAATACACCGGGCCGCTGCTCGGCATGATGTGGCGCTCGATGCCGGACCTCGGACCGTCGTTCGCGAAGTTCACCGAGGGCCTGAAGCGCCAGGCCGAGGTTTCCGCCTCCTAGGCCTCCGCGAGTCCCTCTCGAAATTTCGAGCGTTCTTCGCAGGAGGTCCGATTGCCGCGGCGTTTCCTCGATATTTCGAGCACGGACGTGCACGAACGGCGCCCCGGCGTGACGCTCACGCTGCCGGGCACTCGATATTTCGTGGAGTTCGCACCCCACACCGCCGTCATGTGAGATTCGCTCGATCCATCGAGCGTCGGTGCCGCGGAGGGCCGTCAGGCTTCCCAGGTCTCCCCGGGTTCCAGCGCCACGACCTCGGCGCCCGTGTGGTCGCGCAGCTCCTCCGGTGTACCGGCGAGGATCGGGAACGTGCCGTAGTGCACGGGGATGACCATGGATGCGCCGATGAGATCGAGCGCCAACCCGGCGTCGCGCGGACCCATCGTGTAGTGACCGCCGATCGGCAGGACGGCGACCTCCGGGTTGAAGCGCTGCCGGATGAGGTTCATGTCGCCGAACAGGTCGGTGTCTCCCGAGTGGTAGACGGTCGTGCCGTCCTCGAACTCGATGACCCAGCCCCAGCAACCCAGGTCCCGCGTCACCTGGTCCGATCCAGTTCCCAGTGTTGCGCCACCGGAGTGATCGGCGTGGACCATCGTGAAGCGCACGCCCGCCGCCTCGACGGTCCCGCCCTTGTTCATGCCGATGCTCTCGATGCCGCGCACGCCCAGGAAGAGGCTCATCTCGTGTGAGCCGATGGTGGCCGCGCCCTCGACCCGCGCCAGCTCCATGAGGTCGGCGCAGTCGTCACCGACGTGGTCGAAGTGGCAGTGTGTAGGCGCCACGACATTCACCCGGTCCGCCGTCCGGTACGCATCGGCGTAGTTCGGCGCGCCGGTCCAGCGGTCGACCCAGATCCAGGCGTCCTCGGGTGACCGGTAGAGCACGCCCCCGTGGCCGAGCCGGGTGATTCTCAGGTTTTCCATGCGTCAGTCTCCCTTCGTTGGTTTCGGGTCAGCGGCATCAACCCGGGACGAGGAGCCGCCCCGCGTCGGCAATCCGCCGCATCCACGCGAGCTCGCGCTCCATGGTCGTCTCGGCACCGTGACCCGGCAGCACGCGGACGCTGCCGGGGACCTCGCGGGCCAGGCGCGCCAGCGACGCGACCATCGCCTCGTCGCTGCCGCCCGGCAGGTCGGTTCGGCCGTAGGAGCCGGCGAACAGGACGTCCCCCGACAGCAGCAGTCCGCGGCGCTCCTCGTACAGGCAGACCGAGCCCTCCGAGTGACCGGGCAGATGGAGCACGTCGAGGACGAGGTCGCCGATGCGGACCTGCTCTCCCTCGACCAGGTCACGGGTCGCCGTGCTCGGCTCGATCTCGAATCCATAGTTGTTGCTCCCGTCGAGCCGATACGCGTCGTCGGGGTGGATGGCCAGCGGCGCGCCCGACGCGCGGACGAGCGGGCCGTTGTCGAAGATGTGGTCGATGTGGCCGTGCGAGTTGGCGATGAGGTGCAGGTTCAGCCCGTTTGCCGCCACGCGGTCGACGAGGGGCTGTGCGGCTCCCATGCCTGGATCCAGCACCAGCGCATCGACCGAATGACCGTCCCACACGAGGTAGGCGTTCGTCTGCCACGGTCCGAACGCGCCGACCTCGAGGCGGACACCATGTTCGCGATCGGCCGCCGGCGCGCCCGAGCGCTCGACGATCGTTTCGTCGGTCACTGCTCGCTCACGCCGGCCGGGCCGACGATGCCGGCCATCCCGTCGGCCAGGCGCAGCCCGAAGTGGGTCGCAAGCTGGCGCGCAAGCTCATCGGCGACGTCCTCCATCCGCACCGACGCGCCAAGCTCCTTGGCGAGCGAGGTCACGGCCTTGCCGGCGATGCCGCACGGGATCATCTCGTCGAACCAGCTCAGGTCGGTGTTCACATTGAGCGCAAGGCCGTGGGTCGTGACGCCGCGCTTCACCCGGACGCCGATGGCGGCCAGCTTGCGATCGCCGTCGACCCAGATGCCGGGATACCCGTCCAGCCGATCAGCGTTCACGCCGAATGCCGCTCCGGTCGCGATGACCGCGGCCTCCAGCGTGCGCACGTATCGGCGCAGGTCGAGCGGGTCCTTCAGCTCGACAATGGGGTACGCCACGATCTGTCCCGGGCCGTGGAAGGTGATGTCGCCCCCGCGGTCGATTCGCACCAGCTCGGTGCCGAGCTCCCGAAGGCGGTCCGGAGAGGCGAGCATGTTCGAGGCATTCCCGCCGCGACCGATGGTGTAGATCGGGAAATGCTCGACCACGAGAAGCCGATCCCCGATGCGGCGGCCCCGGCGCTGATCGGCCAGCTCGTCCTGGAGCTCCCACGCCGGCCGATAGGCGACGGTTCCGAGGTGCTCGACGGTCAGCCGGCCGCCGTGCGCGGCCAGGAGCGGCTGCTCGTCGCTGGCGGGCAGATTCGGCGCGTTCCGATCGGACCGACGCCGCGCCACCGGGCCGGGCTCCGCGGGAGGGACGCTGATGTCGTGGAAGACCGGATCGGTCGTCATGGGCCTGGCGTGCTGGTCGGCATCGGCGCGGCGGTGGGGCGATCAGCGGATATATCACTAGCGACATATTTAGTGAGCGCAGGACAGGTGACCCGGTGAGCGAGGGCCGCACGCGGCGGACGCGGGGTGGGACGCACCACTAGGAGGCCGCGGACGCCGTCTCGCGACCGGGCACCTGCTCCGCGGCGTGATAGCTGGAACGCACGAGCGGGCCGGACTGGACGTGCCTGAAGCCCATCTCGAGGCCGATCCGGCGCAGCGCCATGAACTCCGCGGGCGTGTAGTACTTCACCAGCGGCAGGTGCTGCCGGCTGGGGCGCAGGTACTGGCCGATGGTGAGGACGTCGACATCAGCCCCGCGCAGCAGCCGCATGGCCTCGACGATCTCGTCCCACGTCTCGCCGAGCCCGAGCATCATGCCGGTCTTGGTGACCATGCCATCGAAGCCGATCTCATCGGCTACTGCCCGCCCGTGGGTGAGCACCAAGACCGATCGATCCCAGCGGGCGCGACGCCGCACCGGCTTCTGGAGGCGGGGGACCGTCTCGACGTTGTGGTTGAGGATGTCGGGTTGCGCCTCGACCACGGTGCGGATGTCGTCGGGCCGGCCATTGAGGTCGCTGATGAGGACCTCGATGCTCGTGCCGGGATTGGCGAGGCGGATTTGACGGATCGTCTCGGCGACCATTCCCGCGCCACCGTCGGGAAGGTCGTCCCGCGCGACCATCGTCACGACCACGTGGCGGAGACCCATCTCGCTGGTCGCCTGCGCCACTCGCCGGGGCTCATCGTCGTCGGTGGTCGGCGGCCGGCCGGTGTCGATCGCGCAGAATCCGCAGTTCCGGGTGCAGACGCTGCCCAGGATCATGAACGTCGCCGTGCCGAGCGCCCAGCATTCGCCCTGGTTCGGACAGCGGGCCTCCTCGCACACGGTGTTCAGCGCCTCCGCACGGAGGACGCGCTTGGTATCGGCGTATGCGCTCCCTGCGCCGATACGGACCTTCAGCCATTCCGGTCGTCGACCGCCAGGCCCCGCATTCTCAGGCAGCGGATCGCCCGGAGCAAGGAGGCCGCCGTCGACCTGGGGACCGCCCGGATACATCACCTCCGACGGAGACGCGTGGCCGCCAGCCGGGTTCGAGACGACGGTCAGCTCGCGGAGCGAGTCGAAATCCGGACGGGGAGCGTCGAGGGCCATACCGGAAGTCTAGCGAAGGGCCGCTCGACGTGCCGCACGCGGTGCATGGTCTATGGGATCGGCCATGCCATCTCGTAGAGGTCGCCGCTGAGCGCGCGCCGGACGAAGAAAAGCTTCTGGTCGTCGGGGGAGAAGCTCGCGTGATATTCGTCCGCGGGAGTGTTGATCGGCACTGGCTCCTCGGCCGACCAGGCACCGTCGTCGCTGCGGGTCGCGAAGAAGAGATCACCCAGGCCGGAGCCGCCTGGCCGCTGGATGGAGGTGAAGACCAGCAGGTTGCCATCGGCCCGGATGGCTGGATTGAACTCCCAGATTTCCGTGTTGAACTCGGTGACCGGTTCCGGTGCTGCGAAGTCATCGCCGGCCGGCTGTGCTGCGTAGAGGTCCCAGCCGCCTGCACCGCCGAGCCGACCACTCGCGAACCAGAGCACGCCGTCGGCGGTGACCGATGCTCCCAGCTCGTCCGAGTCGGAATTGATGGGACCAAGATGAACGGGATCGCCCCAATCATCGCCCGTGCGGTCGACTCTCCACACGTCGGCGTCGCTCCGCTCATCGCCGTCGACGGGGCGGATCGATGAGAAGTACAGGCTGTTTCCGTCCGGCGCGACCCACGGGTCGATCTCCGGGTAAATGCCCGAGAAGCTGGCAGTGACGGGGTCGGTCCATTCGCCGTCCACGAGCTGTGTTTCCAGGATCGTCGCCGCACGGGTCTGGGGAAAGAATCCGTCGCCCCGGGCGAAGTACGCGGTCTGTCCATCTGGCGTGAAGGAGATCCGATACTCCGCGCTTGGATTCCGGACGAGCAGCCGACGAGGAGGATCAGAGTTCCAGCGGCTGAAAGTCTTCGATGCCGTGCGATCAGATTCCCCCTTTGGTGTAGCGCCTCTGTCGACTCCTGCGCGCGGCGGCGCGCAGCATATGTACGCGCTTGGCGGTCAACGGGTTCACACGGGTGACAAGCCGAAGCCCCGGACGTGGCGTCCGGGGCTTCGGCTATGGCTGACCTGGGCGGTCGAGCTGTTTATCGCGTGCGGCGCGCCGCCACGGTGCGGTAGCCGAGGAAGCTGACCGAGGCGAGCGCCATGATCCCGAACAGGATCGCGACGCCATTGATGCCGGTCAGGCCGGTCGCGTCAACGGCTGCATCCGGCAGCAGGCTTGCCGCAGGAGTTGCCGACGCCGACGCACTGGCCGACGCACTGGCCGACGCACTGGCCGACGCACTCGCCGACACGCTCGCCGATGGGCTCGCCGACACGCTCGCCGATGGGCTCGCCGACACGCTCGCCGATGGGCTCACGCCGCCTTCCCCGCACTCCTCGTTCGTGCTGATCTCGGCCGTGATGGTCACGGTGTCGTCCGTGTCAACGAACGCGATGATCTCGAGGAACACTTCGGCTTCGAC
>JBPCOK010000045.1:0-4014 GCA_051000335.1 Candidatus Limnocylindria bacterium
GTCGGCTGGATCGGCACGAGGTCGGTCAGCGGCTCGAGGCCGAAGTAGGTGCGGATGAACCCGCTCATGTCGGGCAGCTTCGTGTTCAGTGTCTCGGCGCCCAGGTGTCGAACGTCAAGGTGCACGAAGTCCTTGCCGCCGATCCCGCGTCCCTCCGCGATCTCGAGGTAGATGCTGCGGCTCACGACGTCGCGCGAGGCGAGATCCATCATCGTCGGCGCATAACGCTCCATGAAGCGCTCGCCGTCGTTGTTGACGAGGAATCCGCCCTCGCCGCGCATGGCCTCGGACAGGAGGAAGCCGAGCTTGTACATCCCGGTCGGGTGGAACTGGAAGAACTCCATGTCCTCCAGCGGCAGCCCGCGCCGATACGGGATCGCCATGCCGTCGCCGGTGAGCGTGTGGGCGTTGCTCGTGACCTTGAACACCTTGCCGTACCCGCCGGTCGCGAACAGCACGGCACGCGCCCGGAAGGAATGGAGCTCGGTGGTGGCGGTCTGCAGCGCGATCACGCCGGCCACGCGACCGCCCGGGCCGTCGGGTAGGGCCAGGTCGAGCACCTGGTACTCGTCGAAGAACTGCACCTCGTGCTTGATGCACTGCTGGAAGAGGGTCTGGAGAATGGCGTGCCCGGTTCGGTCGGCCGCGAAGCAGCTGCGCCGCACGGGCCCCTCGCCGTAGTTGCGGGTGTGCCCGCCGAAGCGGCGCTGGTTGATCAGCCCCTCGTCGGTCCGATCGAACGGCAGGCCGAGATGCTCGAGGTTGATGATCGTCTCGACCGCGTCATGGCACATGACCTCGGCCGCGTCCTGGTCGACGAGGTAGTCACCGCCCTTCACCGTGTCGAACCAGTGCCACTCCCAGTGGTCCTCCTCGGTATTGCCGAGCGCGGCGCACACGCCGCCCTGGGCCGCGCCGGTGTGGGAGCGTGACGGATACAGCTTGCTGATGACCCCGACGCGGGCCTCGGGGCCCAGCTCCTGCTTCAGCTCGAGCGCGGCGTACAGGCCGGCGCCTCCCGCTCCGACCACGACCGCGTCCATCTCGTGGACCCGCGACGCCGGGATGGCGGATCCGCCGGACACCAGGGTCACGAGAGCGGTCCGGAGACGGACTGCGTCGTCGGGTCGAAGAAGACGATGATCGCCATGCCGAGCACCAGCCAGATTCCGCTGATGGCCAGCAGCACGCCGATGAGCAGGCTTCGCGCGGTGCGGTGCGTGACGTAGTCGCCGATGACGACGCGCGCCCCGTTCACCCCGTGGAGGAAGGCGAGCACGAGCAGCGCGAAGTCGTAGATGCGCCAGAACGGGCTGCCCCATCGGCTCTGGACGAACGCGAAGTTGATCTCGTCCCCGGTCAGCTGCACGAGCACGTGCATGATGAACATGTGCCCGAGGGCCAGGAGCACGAGCGCCAGGCCGGAGAGGCGCATGAAGTACCACCAGAAGCGCTCCCGCCCGGAGGCCTCCGGCTTCGGACGCGCCGCCCGGCTCGGGTTCGAGTAGATGACCCGTGAGGTGGGCGTCATCGGCTCATCCCCACGGCAGGTAGCCCCGGGTCATGATGATCCCCAGCGGGATCATGGCCGCCACCGTCGCGCCGATCACGCCGTAGGTCAGCGGCCGGTAATAGACCGTCAGCCGCGGCCAGAAATCCATGGCGATGACGCGCAGCCCGTTGAGGGAGTGGTAGACGAGTGCCGCCATGAGCAGGACCTCGCCGAGCTTGGCCGGGAGGTTCTGATAGAAGGTCTGGGTGAAGTCGTAGACCTCCGGGCCGAATAGCACGGTCGAAGTCTCGACGATGTGCAGGAAGAGGAAGAGCAGCACGCCGATGCCACTCGCGCGGTGGCCGAACCACGCGAGCTGCGCCCACGAGACGCGGTAGCCGAACAGGTTGATCAAGCGTGCAGAACCCTCTCTCGGGGGCATCGACCGATGGGGCGATGCTGACTAGCGGCCCACCGATTCTAGCCGAGGGATGGTCGTCAGGCCGCGGCGGCGACGCGATCCGCCACGGCGCGGCCGAACTCGCTCGTGCCGGCCGATCCACCGAGGTCGTACGTGACGGTCTCTCCTGCGGCGATCACCTCGCGGGTCGCGCGCTCGACGACGTCGGCCGCCTCGGTCTCGCCGAGGTGCCGGAGCATGAGCGCTCCGGACAGGATGAGCGCGGTGGGATTCGCCTTGTTCTGGCCCGCGTACTTCGGCGCCGAGCCGTGGACCGGCTCGAAGACGGCGGCCTTCTCCCCGATATTGGCACCCGGCGCCACGCCCAGGCCTCCGACGAGGCCTGCGGCCAGGTCGCTGACGATGTCGCCGTACAGGTTCGGAAGCACCAGGACGTCGTACAGCTCCGGCTTCTGCACGAGCTGCATGCACATGTTGTCGACGATCCGATCCTCGAACGCGACAATGCCCTCGTACTCGGCGGCGACCTGCTGGCAGCTCTCGAGGAAGAGGCCGTCGGACAGCTTCATGATGTTCGCCTTGTGCACCGCGGTGACCTTCTTCCGGCCGTTCTTCACCGCGTAGTCGAACGCGTAGCGCGCGATCCGCTTGCTCGCCAGGCGGGTGATGATCTTGATGCTCTCGGCCGCATCGGGGCCGACGCGGTGCTCGATTCCCGCGTAGAGGTCCTCGGTGTTCTCCCGCACGATGATGAGGTCGATGCCTTCATAGCGCGTCTCGACCCCCTTCATGGAACGCGCCGGGCGGACGTTGGCATACAGCTCGAGGGCCTGGCGCAGGCCAACGTTCACCGAGCGGAATCCGGATCCGACCGGGGTCGTGATCGGCCCCTTGATGGCGACGCCGTTGGCGCGGATCGAGTCAATGACCCGCTCCGGCAAGGGCGTGCCATCGGTCGCGATCGTCGCCTCGCCGGCCTGCTGCACATCCCACTCGAAATCGATCCCCGTCGACTCGAGGACCTGTTTTGCGGCATCTGCCAGCTCCGGGCCGATGCCGTCGCCGGGGATGAGCGTGACGGAGTAGCTCAACGAACCAAGTACCTCGCGTGCGGCCGGTCAAAGCGCCGGCTTCAACGCGGAAGTCTAGGCTCAACCGTCCGGATCGTCCCGGGCGGGCTACAATCTCCCGCGTTCTTCCCCGTTGGCTGCGGCCCCACCCGAGCGAGCGCGCCGACGCCCCATGCAGCAGGAGATGCGAGTGAAGCTCCAGGAATACCGGAGCAAGGAGATCCTCGAACGCCACGGCGTCCCACTTCTCGCGGGCACGACCGCCACGAGCGCGAATGAGGCGCGTGATGCCGCGGCGGCACTCGGTGGCCCGGTCGTCGTGAAGGCGCAGGTGCTGGTCGGGGGTCGCGGCAAGGCCGGCGGCGTGAAGCTGGCGGCTACGCCGGACGAGGCAGCGGCGAAGGCCCGGGAGATCATCGGCCTGGACATCAAGGGCACGACCGTGAAGACCGTGCTCGTGGCCCCGGCCGCGGAGATCGCGCACGAGTACTACCTCGGCCTCATCCTCGACCGGGCGGCTCGTGCGATCACCGTGATCGCGTCCGCCGAGGGCGGCGTGGAGATCGAGGAGACGGCGAAGACGAACCCCGACGCCATCCTCCGCCTGCCGCTCCATCCGCTCATCGGGCTCCAGGAGCACGAGACGCGGCGCATCGGCTTCTTCCTCGGCATCCCGGCGGAGCTGCGCAAGGAGTTCGCCAAGGTCATGCGGGGCCTGTACGGCGCATTCGTCGACGCCGACGCCGACCTCGCCGAGATCAACCCGCTCGTGGTGACCGATGACGGCCGCCTGCTGGCACTCGACGCCAAGATCGTGCTCGATGATTCGGCGCTCCCCCGCCACCCGGACCTCGAGGAGATGCGCGACCTCAACGAGGAGGAGCCGTCCGAGATCGCCGCGCGTGAGGCGGGCATCAGCTTCATCAAGCTCGACGGGAGCATCGGCTGCATGGTGAACGGCGCCGGGCTGGCGATGACGACCATGGACCTCGTGAAGCTCGCCGGCGGCGAGCCGGCCAACTTCCTCGACA
>JBPCOK010000012.1:0-9107 GCA_051000335.1 Candidatus Limnocylindria bacterium
GTTCCCGGTTCTGAGATTCCCCCGACCGGCGACCCCCGGGTCCCCCCCCCCCCCCCTCCCCCCCCCCCCGCCCCCCGATACCCTTGGCGCCCGGTCCGGTTCCCGGACCATCACGCTGCCATCGGATGCGATGGTCGTCCTCGTCGGCGTGGCGGCCAGCGGCAAGAGCACGTTCGCGGTCGCGAACCTCCACACCACGCAGGTCCTCTCCTCGGATGCGCTGCGCGCCATGGTCAGCGACGATCCGACCGCGCAGGAAGCGACCGATGACGCCTTCGACCTCCTGCATCGCATCCTCGCCATGCGCCTGCGCCGCGGCAGGTTGACGGTGGTGGATGCCACGAACGTCGAAGGATGGGCGCGCGATCGGCTCATGGCGGTGGCGCGCCGCCATCGACGTCCGGGGGTGGCGATCGTCCTGGACCTCCCACTGGCCGTCGTGCTCGAGCGCAATGCGAATCGGGCCGCACCACGGCCACCGCCCGCGGCGATTCGGCGCCAGCACCGCCTGCTCCACGACGAGCTTCCCGCCATCGACGGCGAAGGCTTCGATGCAGTCCATCTCCTGACGTCGCAGCAAGAGGTCGACGCGGTGCAGGTCGAGATCCGCTAGCCGCGCGACACACGGAAATGCCCCGGAGGAACAGGCGCCCGACCCCGGCGGCCGAAGCCTCCGTTGCCGGTACCGGAACCCATGACCGAAGCCGTGTGATCCGATATCGCTTGCCCCTTCGGGACGACCCAAGTATCTCCGCCTCGGAGCTGCGGACACAACCCCCGTTATCCCCGAAGTTCATGGAAGGTTCAGCGACTGTCCACAGCTCGTCCACGACATCTCACGAACGCCGCGATCGCGACGTTAGACCAATGTGACACGAGACCGCATCTGGGACCCTGATCACTCATGAACACCTCCGACCGCACCGCGTACCTCATGCTCACCGGAATGGCCGTCGCGTTCGGCGGCACCTGGGTGGCCGCCGCGGTGGCCGTGGATGTTGCCCCGCCGTTCGCGATCGCCGCCATCCGTTTCGGCATCGCCTCGGTGCTCCTCTACGCGTGGGCACGGTTCGCGAACCGCCCGCTCTCGCCGATCGGGCGGCGCGATTGGCCGCTCATCGCGGGCCTGGCACTGACCGCGGTGGCCGGCTACAACTGGCTCTTCCTGACCGGCCTGACGCTGGCACCCGCATCCGACGGCGCGATCATCGTGCCGGGCCTTGCGCCGGTCTTCACGCTGCTGTTCGCCGGGTTGTTCCTCGGCGAGCGCCTCGGCGCGCGCGGCATCATCGGACTGACGGTGGCCGCGGTCGGCCTCCTGCTGGTCGTCAGCCCGAGCGGGGCAGCGGACGAGCGACGTCTGCTCGGCGATCTGCTGTTCATCACCGGCGCGGTGTTCTGGGGCGTCTACTCGGTCCTCTCCCGCATCGCGCATCGGCGCTTCGACGCGGTCAGCACCACGCTGTACGGGACGGCGCTCGGGACCGTCATCCTCGTACCGCTGGCCATCGCCGAGGGCGGATTCGGGAGCGTCATCGACGCACCGGCGGCCGCGCTGGCCGGCATCGGCTACCTGGCCGTCTTCGGCACCGCGGCCGCGTTCGTCCTGTTCAACCTGGGTGTCGCGCGAATCGGCGCCGCCCGCGCCAGCGCGTTCGCGCTGCTCGTTCCCGTCATCGGCGCCCTGTCCTCCGTCGCGCTGCTCGGCGAGTCCCTCGGCCCGCTCACGGTCATCGGCGGCCTCATCGTGCTGGCCGGCCTCTGGATCGTCGAGCACCGCGGATCGAATCAGAGGGCGCACGCGTCCGCCCCGAACGCGGATCCCAGCCAGGCCTGAAGCGCGACGTCCATCGCCGGGTCCTCGCGCGCGAACGACGGGCGCCGCGGGTGCCGGACGGACTCAGGCTCGTCCGTCGAGGTATGCGAGGACGGCCATGACCCGGCGATTGTCGTCGGGGTGCTCGGCCAGATCGAGCTTGGAAAAGATCGTGGCCACCTGGCCCTCGACCGTCTTCACCGAAATCGAGAGACGCTCAGCCACCGACCGGTTCGAGCGACCCTCGGCGACGAGCGCCAAGACCTCGCGCTCCCTCGGGGTGAGTACCGAGAGGCGTTCCTGGGTCGATCGGCCGCGTACGATCTCATCGACCACCGACGCATCGATCGCCGACCCGCCAGCGGCCACTCGCTCCGCCGACGCCCATAACTCGGTGGCATCTGCCACGCGGTCCTTGAGCAGGTACCCGACGCCGCCGGATCCGCCGGCGAGCAGGCGGAGCGCATAATCCGGTTCCAGGAACTGGGAGAGGACGAGGACCCCAACGGCTCCGAGGTATACCTCCTTGATGCGCACGGCGGCGCTCAGACCTGCGGTATCCGAGGGCGGCATTCGGATGTCGATGACGGCCAGGTCGGGCCTGAGTTCATCCACGAGGGCGAGCAGCTCGTCGGCAGTGCGCGTCTGAGCCACGATCTCGGCACCGCCTTCGGTCAGGATCCGGACGACTCCCTCGCGGATGACGGCCGAATCATCCGCGACGATCACTCGCATGGCAGCCAGACCTCCAGTGTCGTTCCGCCTCCGGTCGGGCTCACCATCGACAGGCGACCGTTCAGTGCGCGAACGCGGTCGCGCAGCCCCAGGATGCCCGTCCCTCGGGTCGGATCCGCACCGCCAACCCCGTCATCGGCCACCCTGATGTTCAGACCATCGGCGGCGCGGTCGACCGTCACCTCCACGCGGTTGGCCCGCGCGCTGCGCGCCACGTTGGTCAGCGCCTCGGCAACCACGTAGTAGGCCGTCACCTCGGTCGGCAGCGGCATCCGACCGTCGAGACGAACGCGCAGGTCCACCGGAACGGTCGATCGTCGTACCAGAGTCGAGATGGCCGGCTCGAGTCCGGCATCGGTCAGGACGGCTGGATGAATGCCGCGCGCAAGCTCCCGCATCTCGTGCATGGAATCACGCAGCTCGTCGGCGATGGCGGCGAGTTGCGGCGCGACGCGCGCGGGATCTACCTCAGCCGCGCGACGCGCCTCCTCGAGTCGGAGCGCGACCGCGGTGAGGTGCTGCTGGGCACCATCGTGCAACGCCCGCTCGATGCGCCGGCGTTCGGCGTCCCCAGCCGCCACGATCCGGGCGCGCGAAGCCCGGAGCTCGGCCAGCTGAGCCCGCAGCAGCGCGGCCAACTGCTCGTTCTCGATGTAGGCAGCCAGCGCATCGTCGACATCATCGGGCGATTCGTCGCGGCCCAGGCGTGATGTCATGGTGGCCAACGCGCCGCCGGCCGATCGGAGCCGCAGCGTGCCAACGAGAAACGCGATCGGCACGACCGCACGGGCCGCCGGTACCAGCCAGTTTGTGAAGCCCCGAACACTCTCGGGAATGGTAAGAAGCGGTGAGCCGGACGCCGTGGTCGACGCCGTCTCCAGCGCTTTGATCGAAGCAAACAGCATCGCGATCACGGACGCTGTGATGACCGGGCCGATCACGGATCTGGTGAGCGACGGAGTTCGCACGAGTCGTCGAAAGGCAAGCAGACCGATGACGACCGCAAGGATGCCGATCGCCGCGCTGAACACCACCTCCGAAGCTTCGAATGCGACACGGTTCTCGAGCAGCGCGAAGGGATTCACCAGATCACCGTCGGAGAAGTCACCGGGGTACGTCCGCGGCGGATCCTGGAGCAGCATGCGCCCGACACTGCGCACTGCGAAGGCACCGCCCATTCCCCACACCACCACTCGCCCGATACGGGACAGTGCGGCGGCAGGAAACGTGAGAGCGAGAACGGCGAACGCGACGTCGTAATAACCCTCGAAGGCGAAGCCGATCACCCACAGGGGCTCGACGCCCGTTGGCCCGTAGCTGCCGAGGGACCATAGCGCACCGCTCAGCACGAGAAGCGGACCGGTGCGCGAGGTCGGCCGCCGCCGCCAGGCGATGGCCCCGGCGCCCTCGAACAGCAGCCCGATGCCGGTATCAAGGATGAGGAAGACAAGGGGTGCGCCGGCCGCGATGCCGACGTAGTGCGTCACGACCACGAAGCCCGTGGCGGTGGCGATGTAGGGCCAGGATCGACGCCGTTCGGCCTGACGGATCATGCCGTGATCGTCGCACAGCCGTTTCGACGCGCCTACCGGGAAAACCCTCGGGTGAAGACCTTGCTGGCACCGATGCGCGATCGATGCCGCATCGCCAAGCATGGAACGACCATCCACGTAGCTGGAGATTACGCCATGTTCCGGTACATCGGACGGCCCGCGGTCGCACTGTTCCTCGGCCTGGCGATCCCCGCCTGCGGAACCATCCAGGCAGACCTGCGGACCACCTCCCCATCAGCGACCACATCGGCGCCCCGAAGCAGCCAGCCACCACCTTCCGCGACGGCCACGCCCGATGCCCTCGCCGAGCGAATGGTCGCAACGATCGAGCTCGGCGGAGGACCGGACATGCCCACCGAGGCGTTCGGCTCCATGTGGGTGCTCGCCGTGGACGGGCCGCTCCTGAACGACGGGACATCTCCCGCCGTGCATCGGATCGACCCGGATACGAATTTGGTGATCGCTTCGATCCCCGTGCCCGGTCGCCTGTGCCAGGGCCTCGGCGCCAGCCCCGAGGCCATCTGGGCATGCGGGCCGGATGGCCTGATCCGAATTGACCCCACCACGAACGAAGCCGTCGCATCGATCGATCTGCCGGCTCCCCTTGCCGCCAGCCGAATTCCGTACGGGGCCGGATCAGTCTGGGCATTCGCAACGACGACGGTAGGTCCGGACCATGTTGTGCGCCTTGATCCCGCCACCAACTCTGTGACCGCCACGATCGAGCTGGACCACGTGGCCGGCACCATGGCGTTCGGCTTCGACGCGCTCTGGGTCAGCGCACCGGCCGACCACCTCCTGCTGCGGATCGACCCGGCAACGAACGCCGTCCAGGAATGGACGAGCGGAATCGAGCGGCCCGGCATCATCGCCGTCGGCGACGATGCGCTGTGGATATCGCTGCTGTTCGAGCACGCGCAAGAGCCAGGTGCGGACGAGTCGACCGTCACCCGCATCGACCCGTGGACCGGTGAGGTCATTGCCTCCATCGCGACCGGCGGCACGCTCGGCGACGAAGGCGGGATCGCGGCTACGGCGGATGCCATCTGGATCCGAGGTCCGCGCCCATGGCTGGTTCGGATCGATCCAGCCACCAATGAGGTCATCGAACGAATCGACGCGCGAGGCGGCCCCGGGGATGTTGGGGCCGCGTTCGGCACCGTGTGGGCCACCAACGCCGATTACGGGGAGATCCTTCGGATTGAGCCGTGACTCTGCGACGCTCTTGGCCGGAGGACACGGCAGCTAGACTGCGCCGATGCGCGCACGCGAGCTCGGCATCCGGATCGGACGCATGGAGCCTGGGGAGCTCAACGCGATCACCGATGTGTCCGGCGTGCGGGTCGGCCACGCCACCCTCATCTCCGGCGAAGGTTCGCTGCGTCGAGGCAAGGGCCCGGTGCGAACCGGCGTGACGGTCGTGATCCCCCATGACGGTGACGTCTGGACCGAGCCCGTCTTCGCCGGGGCGCATCGGCTCAACGGCAATGGGGAGCTGACCGGCCTCGAATGGGTGCGCGAATCGGGCATGCTGGCCGGGGCCATCGGCATCACGAACACGCACAGCGTCGGTGTGGTGCACGATGCGCTCATCGGCGAGGCCGCGGCTTCCCGCAGGCCGAACGACGCCTTCTGGTCACTGCCCGTCGTGGGCGAGACCTACGACGGCGCACTCAACGACATCAACGGATTCCACGTCCGTGGTGAGCACGTCCGCACGGCGCTGGCGTCGGCACATGGCGGTGCCGTCGAGGAGGGCAACGTGGGGGGCGGCACCGGGATGATCTGCCACGAGTTCAAGGGCGGGATCGGGACCGCGTCGCGACGGGCCGGCGGGTGGATCGTGGGGGTCCTGGTG
This sequence comes from Candidatus Limnocylindria bacterium, assembly GCA_051000335.1. Taxonomy (GTDB): domain Bacteria; phylum Chloroflexota; class Limnocylindria; order QHBO01; family QHBO01; genus JACDBZ01. The sequence continues at coordinate 5,963 of JBPCOK010000012.1, forward strand.
CAGGCCAACTACGGGACGCGCGAGCTGCTGCGCATCGACGGGGTGCCGGTCGGTGCGGCCATCGGGCGCAAGGAGGTTCCGTCACCCTGGGACCAGGCCGAGGCGGTTGCTGCGTCCGGTAGCCGGAGCGGGCCCGAGGGCGGATCGATCATCGGCATCGTCGCGACCGACGCGCCACTCCTTCCCCACCAGTGCGCACGGCTCGCGCAACGCGTGGGGATGGGCGTGGCCCGCATGGGAAGCTACGCGTCCCACGGTTCGGGCGATCTCTTCCTTGCCTTTGCGACCGGCAACCGGGGCCTGTCCTGGCGCGCTGGCGAGGACGATCCCCGTTCCGTTGTGGATCTCCACATGGTCGTGGACGAGGGGATCAACCCGCTGCTCGAGGCCACCGTCGAGGCGACCGAGGAGGCTATCGTCAACGCGCTCCTCGCCGCGGAGACGATGGTCGGCCGGGACGGGATCACCGCCCATGCGCTCGACCACGATCGCCTGGCCGAAGTCATGCACGCGCACGGCCGTTCCGTGGCTTGAGGGTCCTCTCGAGCGCGCTCGATGGTAGTGGTGGCCCTCGATGGATCGAGCAGATTTCACCTGGGGGCCGCGTTGGGCTGCGTTCACTCGGTATATCGAGCACCCACCCGCACGAACCGCCCCCCACGGTGCCGCTCACGCTGCCGTGCGCTCGCAATATCGCGGGGTTGACACGCCAATGCCCGTCCCGGTGAAGTCCACTCGGTATTTCGAGCCCACGGAGGCCCACCGACACCCACGGACACCACGGAACCCCAACGTACGTCACTTGACGTAGGCCGCCCTGCGCCCTCTGTCCATGGCAATGCATCGGCGCCGATGGAACACTGTGGGCAACCCAATACCTCCCTCCAGGCAGGCACCCCGATCGGACCCCGAGCCCGACCGGGGTGTTTGTTGTGGCGAGGGTCCAGCCAGCGCTGGCGCGGGTCGAGGGCGTCGCGCGGTTGCGGCGCGACCCACGCCCCTGGGCCGCGCCGCGAAGGAATCGGGCGACGTGACGAGGAGGGTCGCGACGGCGTCTTCGGACCCATCGAACGCCGGAGCCGCGGATCGCTCAGGCCACTGCGACGCTCCGTGTCGCGATCCGTGCCGGCAGCGCGTCGGGTCCGCATCTCACCCACTCGCCTCGTGCCATGGATACGACGCGGGACCGGCAAACGTTCATCAGCTTTGGACGGCCGATCAGCGCCGGGCGATCGGCGTGGGGGCTCCATCGTCGTCGATGGCCACGAACACGAAGCTCCCCGACGTCGCGAGGCGACGCTCACCGGTCGCGACGTCCTCGGCGAACATGTCCACCCCGACTGTGACGGACGTTCGGCCCGATGCGGTCACACGCGCAACGAGCTCGACCAGCTGCCCGGCTCGCACCGGCACCTTGAACTCAACGCGGTCGGACGCGACCGTCACCATCGTCCGGCGCGCGCAGCGGGTCGCCGCCACCCAGCCGGCGTGGTCCATCAGGCCGAGCGCGTGCCCGCCGAACAGCGTGCCGTGATGGTTGGTCCGGTTCGGCATGATGAGCTCGGCGAGTCGGACCTCGGGGTAGTCGGAGCCGTCATTCGTCATGCACCGATGGTATCGGTCTCGCGGGTGCCGGACGGTCCCGATCGGCCATGCCGATGCGCCGGCGGGTCGGGTAGCATCGGCAGGTCTGCAAGCCGTCGAGGGATCTCCATGCCCAGCTCGAGCGTCGAACGCCGCATCCCGTTGCCACGTGACCGCCATTGGCGGCCAGGCGAGCCGATGACGTTGGTCGAGAACGGCGCCGCGATCACCTACCGGCTGCACGGCGTGATGCGGGATACCGATCCAGCCAGTGCGTTCGCGACCGTGACCCTCGAGCCGCTGCGCTCGGTCAGCTCCGGCGAGGGTCCCGGCGCCGAGCTACGCGACGCCAGCTGAGCCGCCTTCACCAGACCTTCACGAATCCGGCGTAGACTTCTCCCATGTTCCTCTTCGGCAACAAGACCAAGATGCCCGAGCCGGGCAAGACGCTGCCCGGTCGCGATACCGCCCTTCCGACCGCGGCGCGTCATTTCGTGAACGATTCGACCATCAAGGGCCCGTATCCCGAGGGCAGCGACGTCGCGGCCTTTGGCATGGGCTGCTTCTGGGGCGCGGAGAAGCTGTTCTGGCAGACGCCCGGCGTGATCAGCACGTCGGTCGGCTATGCCGGCGGCGCCACGCCGAACCCAACGTACGAGGAGGTGTGCTCCGCGCGCACCGGCCACACGGAGGCCGTGCAGGTCGTCTTCGACCCGAAGCGAATCTCGTACGACGAGCTGCTGCGCCTGTTCTGGGAGAACCACGATCCGACCCAGGGCATGCGCCAGGGCAACGACCGCGGCACGCAGTACCGATCCGCGATCTTCACCCATTCCGACGCCCAGCGCGCCGCCGCCGAGGCATCTCGCGACATGTACCAGGTTGAGCTCACGAAGTCCGGCTTCGCGGAGATCACGACGCAAATCGCCGATGCGCCGATCTACTACTTCGCAGAGGACTACCACCAGCAGTACCTTGCCAAGAACCCGGCGGGTTATTGTCCGGACCATTCGACGGGCGTCGCCTGCCCGCTCGGGCTCGGCGTGAGCGCAGGCGAGCCGGCGACGGCCATGGAGCAGGTCTGAGCGTCTGATGCGAATCGTCGTCACCGGCGGCAGCGGCAAGCTGGGCCGCGCCGTCGTTGAAGACCTGGTCGCGCACGACCACGAGGTCGCGAATGTCGATCTGGCGCCGCCCCGCGCGAACGTGGCTCCGTTCACTCGCGTCGACCTGACCGAGTTCGGCCAGGTGGTCGAGGCCTTCATCCGAGATCGACAGCCGCTACGAGCGAGTCGACGCCGTCATTCACCTTGCCGCCATCCCCAGACCGGGCAACGCGGCGAACGCCGCGACGTTCGCCAACAACGTGGTCGGGACCTACAACGTCTTCGCCGCGGCACGAATCGCGGGGATCACGAACATCGTCTGGGCCTCAAGCGAGACGGTGCTGGGTCTGCCGTTTCCAGGCCGTGCGCCGGGCGCTCGACCATGAGGCTCGAGGCATGGACGCCTTCGTCATCGCCAACGCGGACACCGTCATGTCACGCCCGAACGACGAGCT
>JBPCOK010000024.1:0-4898 GCA_051000335.1 Candidatus Limnocylindria bacterium
TGCACGGCCAGGGGCCGCCGCTCATGTTCCTGCACGGGATGCTCGGCGATGGCGACCTCGACTGGAACCGGTTGGTGGGACATCTGACCGACCAGTTCACCTGCCATCTGCCGAGCATGCGGGGCCGCGGCCTCAGCGGCTTATCGACGCAGCCACCTAGGGTCGGCAGGTCGACGACATCCTCACCTACGTCAACAGCATCGGGGAACCAACCGGACTGGTGGGCTGGTCCGGCGGGGCCCGGCCGGTACTGGCGGTAGCAGCACAGTCCGACATGGTGGCCGCGGTGGCCCCCATTGAGCCTGAGCACGTCGGCCTGGCGGACGAGCAGGAACTGGCGGCGTTCGGCGACGCCGTCGCTCGCGCGGCCAAACTGGCCACCGAAGGCCACTTGACGGCTGCGGTTCACCTGGTTGAGGCGGTAGAAGTGGTGTAACGCGGGGCCCGATCCGAGAGTGGATCGGGCTCCGTTGTTCTATTTTGGTACCGCATATCGGATGCGCAGACTTTCCGTACCACGCGTGCCAGCCTGGCTCTCCTGACCGCCTGTCAGCAGCATGGCACGCATGGTGCGATTCCATGAGGGTGCCAATAAGGGTGCTGGCGCCGGGCACTCGCACCACCTCGTCGGCACGGCACGCCGCAGCAAATGGCGTCCCCGGCAGGTGTCGGGGCCGCGCTAACCGGTGTGGGGCCCACGGCTTCCGAGGTCGACCACATCCTGCCCCGCGCCCGAGGCGGCGGGGACGAGGGCAACCTCCAGTCGCTGTGCCACCCCTGCCACGCCGCGAAGTCGGCCCAGGAGCGGGCTCACGCCAGGTCTGAAGGGGCCTTTTTGTCGGCGTCCGCCGGTCGCGCAGGACGCTGGCTGGGGGACGCGCCTTGACCTAGGCGCCAGGGCGGCTTCGGCGCCATCTAAGATGCCGGCATGCCTGAGGAGCGGCGACTCGTAACGGTCCTGTTCGCCGACGTCGTCGGTTCCACCGCGCTGGGCGAGTCCCTCGACCCCGAGGATCTGCGTCGCCTCTTGTCGCGCTTCTATGCGATCGCCCAAGACGTCGTCGACGGCCATAGCGGAACGCTCGAAAAGTTCATCGGCGATGCGGCCATGGCGATCTTCGGCCTCCCGCAGGCCCATGACGACGACGCTCGACGCGCACTTGACGCGGCGCTCGAGCTGCGCGACCGCGTGCGCCAAGACCCGGCGCTCGGGGAGCGCCTGCCGATCCGCCTGGGCGTCAACACGGGCGAAGTCGTGGCCAGCCGCGAGCGGGCCGAGGGCGACTTCCTCATCACCGGCGATGCGGTGAACGTGGCGGCGCGGCTGCAGCAGGCGGCCGAGCCGTGGCAGGTCCTGGCGAGCGCCCGCACAGCAAGCGCCGCCGGCGGGGCCTATGAGTTCGGTCCGGTTCAGGAGACGGCGCTGAAGGGAAAGGCCACCGCGCTCGCAGCTCGATCCGTCCTCGGCCGCTCGGTCGCACCCCACGCCCGTGCGCCCTTGGTCGGCCGCAACGCGGACCTCGCGCAGCTCGAACTTGTTGCCCGACGCGCGTTCACGGAGCGCCGCCCCTTCCTGGTCAGCCTTATCGCGCCGGCGGGCACCGGTAAGAGCCGGCTCGTCGAGGAGTTCCTGGCCCGCCTCGGAGGCATTGCGCCGGACGCACGAGTCGCTGTTGCTCAATGCCTGCCGTACGGCCAGCGCCTGACGTACTGGCCAATGCGCACGCTCCTCCTTAGCCTCCTGGAACTGCCCGCGGAGCAGGCCACGCCCGAGGAGATCCGGTCGCGCGCCCGGGCCTGGCTGGCGGATGCCGGCGCCGAATCGCCGGCGGAGACGGCCGAGCTGCTGGCGGCCACCATCGGTGCATCAGACACCGATGTCCTCGATCGGGCCGTACTCTTTGCCGCCTGGCGCACGACCCTCGAGCTTGCGGCCGCCCGGCGGCCACTCGTCCTCGTCGTCGAGGACCTGCACTGGTCGAGCGACAGCCTTCTGGACCTGGTCGAGTTCATCCTTCAGCCGCGCGCCGATGCACCGATGCTGATGCTCGCGCTCACGCGGCCCGAGCTGCTCGAGCGCCGGCCGGCCTGGGGTGGCGGCAGGCGGAACCACGTCTCGCTCGCGCTCGAACCCTTGGACGATGCATCCGTGGAGCAGCTCGTCCAGAACATCCTCGAGAGCCCCGCGCCCGAGCTGATCCCCATCGTCGTCGAGCGATCGGAAGGGAACCCGTTCTACGCCGGCGAGATCGTCCGGTCGCTCGTGGAGCGCGGGGCCGACCTTCGCGATCCCGAGGCGGTGGCAGCCGCAGCGGCCGGCCTACCGGACACGGTCCAGGCGACCGTGCTTTCCCGGATCGACGCGCTGGAGCGGGCCTCCCGCCGCGTTCTCCAGCTCGGCGCGGTCTTCGGCCGTGGCTTCACCGTCGAGGGGATCGCCGCGCTCGAGCCGGCGCTTGGCGACGAATCGGGGGCGGCGGTCGACCGGCTCATCGAACGCGACCTGCTGCGGCCCTCCGTCCGCGGCGAGCTGACTTTCCGCCACATCCTCATCCGCGAGGTCGCCTACGGCACGCTCCCGCGCGCGGAACGGGCGCGCCATCATGCCGCGGCCGGGCGGTGGCTCGAGGCGCACTCCACGGGCCGCGAGGACGAGCTGGCCGAGCTCATCGCCTTCCATTACCGCGAGGCGACCGCCCTGGCGGCCTCGTCCGGCGAGCGCAACCCGGAGGACGAGGCGCACGCCGCGGAGTGGTTGCGGCGCGCCGCCGAGGTCGCGTTCGGGGTGCGGGGGACCATGGAAGCGGCGGCTCACCTACGCGCCGCGATCGACCTCGCCCCGGCGAGCCTGCGACCTGACCTCTACCACCGCCTCGGCGAAGTCCACGAAGCAGGCGACCCTTCGGTCGAGGCGTTCGCCAGCGCGGTTCGCCTGGGCCGCGAGCAGCATCGCTCTGCCGACCTCCTGCTCGGCAGCCTGGCCCAGCAGCTCATGGTCATGTGCCGCTGGTTCGCGTCGGTCGCCCGCCAGCCCTCCGAGGCCGCCATGATGGCGCTGCTGGAAGAGGGCCGTGAATTGGCGGCGCAGGCGACCGAGGTTCGCCCACGCGCCCAGTACCTGATCGCGCGCGGTTTCATGCCGTTCTGGCTGCGGAATGCGGGGATCCGCATCCCGACCCCCGGCGATCTGGAGGATGCGAAGGCAAGCGTCGCCGAAGGGCTGGCGATTGCCGAGCGCATCGACGACCCGGAACTTGTCAGCGCCGCGCTCGACGCCATGACCTCGCACAGGCAGACGATGGATCCCGCCAGCGCCCGGGAGATCTCACTTCGCCGGGTCGCGATGGCTGATCGGCTCCCAATCTCTGAGCGGCTCGACGCGATCCAGATGGTCTCGTGGACCTCGGCGATGTTGGGCGACCTGCCGGCCGTCGTCGAATCCGCCGACGAAGCGCTCGGTCTCATCCAACCCGGTCAGAATCCCCTATTCGCCCTGGTCCTGGAATCCTGGCGTGCATACGCATTCGTGCTCATCGGACGCTGGGAGCTACTCGTCGCGAGCCTCGAGCGGTGGCGGCAGCTCTGGCTCGAGGCGGACCGCCCGTCCGTAAGCGGTGGGCTCCAGGGACTTCTGAGCGGGATCGATTGGGCGCGCGGCCGAGGGGAGGAAGAGCTCGTGCAGCGGTGGCGCGAGGTCGCACAGGAGATCGTCGGCCGTTTCGAGCCATCGCACCCCACCGCGGCACTGACGGCCGTCATCGAGCTGCGAATGGACGGGATCGTGGAGCTGCTCGCCCACCCGGAGCGCTACCCGGATCGTTTGCACTACGCTGAGCATGCCGCCGCGATCTGCGCTGACCGCGCCCACCCTGTGCCGGAGGAATCCATCGACGCACTGGTCCGTCGGGGCGAGACGGCAGGGATGCGGGTCGTCGAAGCGCAAGCCCGACGCCTCCGCGGGCTGCTTCGGAATGACGCGGAGGAGCTGGGGCGCAGTCTCGCGCTCTTCGAGGCGATCGGCGCGGAGCGCTATACGGCCCGCGTGCGCGCCGAACTGGGCCTGGTGGCTGGCGATGGCGCACTGCTCGACACCGGCATCAGGGGACTCGACGCGATGGGTGAGCTGGACCAGCTGGAGCGAATCGAAGCTCGACGTCTGGGTCGCCGCTGATGCGTGTCTTCTCGGAACGGCAGCCAGCCGTCGCCGTGGCGGCCCTGGCGTTCGTTGTCCTGAACATCGCTGTGGTGCTGCCGGTGCCGGGCGCTGCGGGTGGCGCCTTCTGGAACGTGACCGTTAGTTTCCCCTTGCTCCGAATGCTCTTGGATGTCAAACACTTCCGCGTGAGCGCTGTGCGAGTGTGGGGAGGCCGAGCGAGAGTGCGTCAGTCATGCGGTCACTAACGCGCCGTCCGACGTAAGGGCCGGACACCTACTACAACACGACACTGGATGGGCGCCAGGGACTCGTCACCGAGCCGTCGCATCGATCGCGGTCGTCATCATCGGCCGGGATTGCCCGTCCGTGGCCGGGGCGCGGGATCGGTCCTGGCCTAGCGGGCAAGGACGGTCTGGCCGACCTCGATCAAATGCCAGTCGGGGTCACGGAAGTAGGCTCGTATCTCCCGTCCGTACCGTACAGATGGGAACAGTGTAAGGGTTCGCTTGCTGCTCGTCCCGATGCCTGGTTGACGGTCATAGAAGCATCGATCAGTGGGTCGCCTTCTCTGGAGGGGCATCGATGCCGGATTGCGCTCAAAGAGAGCAGAGCTAGCCGATGATGCACCCGATTTCGACCCGTTCGTCTGCGCCCCAGCCGTGCGCGTCCCGACGTTGTTCGTCATGTCCCCCGACGACGAGATGCCCGGTGCCGCCAGTGACGTGACGCGGGCGGTTTTCGA
>JBPCOK010000068.1:0-2619 GCA_051000335.1 Candidatus Limnocylindria bacterium
GGGAGGAAGGTCGGGATCGCCGCGCAGTCGCACAAGGCCATCTCGAACATGCTGCGCGAGGTCATATGCGCCGCTCGTGAGGCGAACGTGACGTTGCGTGCGGCGCAGCGCTGCGACAGCGGTGACGAGGTGACCGGCGAGGAAGCCGTCGAACTGCCAAGCAACGAGCAGATCGAGACCGGACTGGCTGCAGGCGAGATCGATGTGGTCGCGGGGACCGCGTGGCTCTTCGCGCGACCGAAGCTGGCCGGCACGCTCGACGTCCTGTTCATCGACGAGGCGGGGCAGATGTCCCTGGCCAATGCGGTGGCGATGAGTGGAGCCGCGTCGTCGCTGGTGCTGCTGGGGGATCCGAACCAGCTGCCGATGGTGTCGCAGGGCGTGCATCCCGAGGGTGCGGGGGAGTCTGTGCTCGAACACCTGCTGGGCGGTGCCGTGACCCTGGACGACCGGCTGGGGCTCTTCCTCGAGACAACCTGGCGCATGCATCCGGCCGTGAACACGTACGTTTCCGACGCGTTCTACGACTCGCGCCTCGTCACCCACCCGTCCACCGAGCTTCAGCGGATCTCCTCGACCGATCCGCGCCTCGACGGCTCCGGGGTGCGGTTCATCGCGTGCGATCACGACGGGAACTCGTCGAAGTCGCGCCAGGAGGCATCCGCCGTGGCCGAGGCGGTGGCGGAGCTCATCGGGACGACATGGACGAATAAGAAGGGCGTCGAAGCGCCGATCGAGGCCCGGGACCTGATCGTGGTCGCTCCGTACAACGCGCAGGTCGCGGAGATCTCCCGCGCCATCGCGACGCGCCTGGGCTTTCCCGTGCCGGTCGGCACCGTCGACAAATTCCAGGGCCAGGAAGGCGCCGTGGCGATCTACTCGATGACAAGCTCCAGTCGCGATGACGCGCCGCGCGACATGGACTTCCTCTACAGCCGCCACCGGCTCAACGTCGCCGTCTCGCGCGCCCGTGCGGTCGCGGTCGTCGTGGCGAATCCGCGGCTCCTGGAGGCGAACTGCCACACCCCGGAGCAGATGCGCCTCGTCAACGCACTGTGCCAGCTCGTCGAGTACGCCGACGCTCCCACACAGGCCACGTTCGGCTTCTGAAACTTCGGCCGGCGATCGGGCGATGCGCCCCTGACGGTTCCTCGCGGCGCTCACGGATTATGACGTTACTGATATAACCGCTGACAGCCCGAGGATCAGCAAGGCGAGGAGCGAGTTGAAGATCCCGCCAGCCCTGTAGCCCGTTGCCGAACCAGCCCGATTTTCCTTGACCCGGCCCCGGGTTCGGCGCAGCATTCCGGGACCCGGCCAACGACTCGCGTCGCATGGACTTCGACCCGAATCGGCCCGTCCATCGGCGTCGCTAGCGGACGGGCGGGCGAGAACACGGGCCCACGACGCCGGAACATCGGAGGAACCACATGGTCACTGCCACCAAGACGCGCCCCGCGTGGGTCGAGCTCTCCACGGACGACCCCGCCGCATCCCGCGAGTTCTACAGCAAGCTGCTCGGCTGGAACATCGAGATCTCGGAGGATCCCCAGTACGGCGGCTACGCCATGGCACGGCTGGGCGACGGCGACGGCGACGGCGACGTCGCCGGGATCACCGCCAAGATGATGCCGGAGGCACCCACCGCCTGGAGCCTGTACATCGAGACCGATGACGCCGCAGCCCTCTGCGACGCGGTCCAGGCTGCCGGCGGCACCGTCATTGCCCTTGCCTTCGATGTCGGCGACATGGGCCGCATGGCGGTCTTCTCGGATCCGACCGGCGCGGTCATCTCGGCCTGGCAGGCGGGGGCCATGCGCACCTTCCGAACCGGGGACGCCGGCACCTACGGCTGGGCGGAGCTCAACTCGCGTGGGCTGGACAAGGCCATCGACTTCTACGGCACGGTCTTCGGTTGGCGCACGGAGACGACCCCCATCGGCGAGGGACAGCCGGACTACACGCAGTTCTACGTGGACGACACCGCCATTGCCGGCGCCATGGAAATGCAGCCGATGATCCCGGCTGAAGTGCCCAGCTACTGGATGATCTACTTCAACGTCGCCGATCTTGACGATGCGTTCAAGCGAGCCATGGACCTGGGTGCGATCGAGATGGTGCCACCGACACCGATGCCGGGTGGCCACTTCGCGATCATCAACGATCCGCAGGGCGCCATGTTCGGACTGCTCAAGATGGATCAGACCTGAGCGGCGCGGCGAGCGCGGGGATCGAGAACCGGGCTGGCCCCGGCCAAGACGGCGCCTTCCGGGAGGCGATGTCGGCGTCGTCGAGCGACGTCCAGGCGGTCGCGCGCGCCGTCCGCGACCTCGTGTTCGACGCCTTCCCCGACGCGGTCGAGGTGATCTGGCCGAAGCAGCGCACGGTCGGCTGGGGCGTCGGGCCGAAGAAGTTCACCGAGCAGTTTGCATACCTGCTGCCGTTCAAGGCACACGTGGCCCTGGGCTTCTATCGGGGTGGCGAGCTGCCCGATCCGGCCGGCCTGCTGCCGACGAAGGGCGGCACCCAGGTGAAGGGCACGCTATCGATGCGCAGCCTGAGACTCGCCACGCCCGATGAGGTTGCGCGTCCGGCCGTTCGCGCCCTCATCGAGGCCGC
>JBPCOK010000115.1:0-2935 GCA_051000335.1 Candidatus Limnocylindria bacterium
GGGGCGACAACCGCCTGGTAGTTGCGACGGACACGATGAAGAACTTCATCCACGCGGTCTCGCTGCGGGCGCGTGCGCGGACGCTGGAGGAGTGGCTGCTCGAGGTCGGCACCGCGTTCCTGGAGGAGTATCCGCACATGGAGCGACTCACGATGCTCGGGCGCGACCTTCCGTTTCCCGCCACGCTCGTTCCCGCGGAGGACGATGACGGATTCGCGAGTTCTGATCGGCTGTTCAGCCGCGACCGCGGCGATCACGGATCCGCCCGACTGGACCTCTCCCGCGGCGACGACGGAGCCGTGCGGATCACGGACCACGAATCGGGCCGACGCGAGCTCCAGCTCATCAAGCTCACCGGATCGGCATTCGCGGACTTCGCCCGTGACGAGCACACGACGCTCCCCGAGCGGCGGGATCGGCCGCTGTACATCTGGTGCGGCGTCGGCTGGCGGTACGCCGATGCGTCCGATGCGGTCCTTGCGCATCCGGAGCGCTACGTGGCCGCCGAGCAGGTCGCGGATCTCGCGAACGCGGTGTTCCACGAGTTCGTGTCGCTCTCGATCCAGCACCTGGTCAATGAGGTCGGCGTCCGCATGCTCGACCGGTGGCCGCAGCTCAGCGAGGTCAGCTTCGACGCGCAGAACCGGCTCTGGGACCTCGTCGCCGAATCGCCCGACGACCCGAGCGTCAAGACCTACAGCGACCCGCGGCCACCGTACGGGCATATCGGGCTCGTCCTTCGCCGCGAGTGAGCGGCTGACGCGCGAATGCCCCCGGCGCGGTGCCGGGGGCATTCAGCAGTCGGAACGATTGACGCGAGGGTCAGTCGCCGAGCTGGCCACGGATGGCGCCACCGGGGAACGCGTCGTTGTGCACGTTCACGTAGTAGTCCGCCGGGTTGGCCCGAATGTCAGCCACGATCGCCGCATCGGCGGGGGCGCAGTAGGTCAGGCGATTGCCCTTCTGCGACGCGAGATCGATACGCAGGTTCACGACCACCGGTCCTGCCGTTCCGGCCGGGGCCTCGTGGATGTGCGCCGCGGTCGGCGTCTTGATGGCCTGGGTCTTCAGCGTGTAGCAGACCAGACCGGCGTTGTAGACGTCGAGCGTGATGAAGCCCTTCCCGTTCTTGTCGCCGGGGCCGGGGGCCTCTTCGCTCCCACTCAGCGTGGTCGTGAAGGTTCCGAAATGGTTGGCAGAGACGGTGCCGGCCACCATGAGCACTCCGATCGACGCGATGATGATCGCGAGCGACAGGCTGGTGAATCGACGAGCCATGAACTTCCTCCTCGAGCATGGGGAGCCGCACGGGGCAGCGACGGTGCGGCGTTGTCTGGAGGAGGTACGACCGGTTCGGTGCGGTGCATCATCCCGTGCCCGGTTCGGTGAACGGCGCGCCGACCATCTGGGGGTGGTCGATGGCCGGACAGCGGTCCATCACGACCTCGAGACCGGCGGCGGCCGCGCGCTCCGCCGCGTCCTCGTTCCAGACCTCGAGCTGCATCCAGATCGCCTTCGCGCCGATGGCGATGGCCTCGTCGACGTGGGCCGGCACGAGCTCGCTCCGTCGAAACAGATCGACGACCTCGATCCGTGAGCGAAGCTCATCCGGCACGGAGAGCAAGTCACGATGCGCGGGAATTCCGTGCACCTCCTTCTCGTTCGGATGCACCGGGATGACCTCGTAGCCCTGCCGTAGCAGGTAGCGCGAGACGCCATGCGACGCACGCCACGGTCGTGATGAGCAGCCGATCACCGCCCACGTCCGGAACGAGCGCAGGATTCGTTCGGCGACGGCCGGATCGCTCCAGTTCGCGCTCATCGAGATCGGGCGAGCTCCTGGAGGGCCGCCTTGATCCGGGCGTCGAGCTCGCCATCCGAACCCGCCACCGCGCCCGCGGCCCGACGTGCCTCGCCGGCGGAGTAGCCGAGCGACTCGAGGGCCGCCACCACGTCGGAGTCGGTCGCGCCTCCCCCGGCCGCGATGCCGGCCGCATGCACCTTCTCCTTGAGCTCGAGGATGATGCGTTGCGCGGTCTTGCGACCGACGCCGGAGACGCTGGTGAAGACGTCGGTGTCGTCGGTCACGATGGCCATCTGCAGACGGGTCACCGGGTGGGCCGTGGTGATCGCGAGGGCCAAGCGAGGTCCGACCTGCGAGACGGTCATCAGCAGCTCGAAGAAGGCCAGCTCCTCGGTCGTGGCAAAGCCAAAGAGCGCCTGCTGGTCCTCGCGAACGAGGTGATGGGTGTAGACGAATGCCTCCGTGCCGGCGCGCAGGGTGGCCAGCAGGGCAGGCCCCGCCACGATTCGGTAGCCGATGCCGCCGACCTCCACCAGAACGTGATCCTGCCCCATCAGCGTCACAGTGCCTCGCACGGAGCCGATCATCCGATCACCGCCTTCGGCTCCGCCGCGGCACGGTAGGCGCATCCGATCGCGATGGCCAGGGCGTCGGTCGCGTCATCGGGAACACCGGCCAGGGAGACGCCGAGCAGGCGCTCGACCATCGCCGCAACCTGCGCCTTGTCCGCCGACCCGTTCCCGCAGATCGTCTGCTTCACCTCGTTCGGCGTCGGCTCGTCGATCACCATCCCCGTCTCCGCCGCGGCCAGCAGCGCCACGCCTCGCGCCTGGCCGACCGTCATCGCGGTCTGCACGTTGCGCTGGAAGAAGAGGCGTTCGACGCCGACCCGTGCCGGACGATGCTTGGCGATCAAGGTTCGGAGCGCAGCATGGAGCTGGCGCAGCCGTTCGGCGTCGGAGGCGTCGGATGGGGTGCGAACACAGCCAGCGTCCACCAGCCGCACCGAGCCATGGCGCAGCTCCACCACGCCGAATCCACAGATCGCCGTACCGGGATCGATGCCGAGCGTGATCACCCTCGCATGGTAGCGATCGTGCGCAGCCCGCGTCCGCCGTACGGATCCTTTCG
>JBPCOK010000138.1:0-15281 GCA_051000335.1 Candidatus Limnocylindria bacterium
GCTCCTGAGTTGTTTAGATGTCCCCAGCACCCGGGCCTCGCGGGCCGTAGGGTGCGAGGTCGGTGACCGCCTGGCTCCCAGGCTCCTTGCCCGCCCGTCGGGTGTGGCTCTCTCATAGCGTGCCGGACGGCCACCGACCGCCGCCAGCGTGGCTCGATAGAGGCGTGAGGTCGCTTCCTGAACTCAGGTTGCCCGCTGCGGTGCTCCACCATCGGGGGCAGTTGAGGAGACACCAGGTGATCACCATCGGCATCGATCCCCACAAGTCGTCGCACACCGCCGTCGCGCTGGATGCGACAGGACGCGTCCTGGGCGAGCTGCGCGTGGCCGCGACTCAGACCACCCTCGAACGGCTGCTGCGCTGGGCGGAGCGTTGGCCCGAGCGGATGTGGGCGGTCGAGGGTGCCACGGGTCTCGGCCACCTGCTGGCACAGCGACTCGTCACGCGCCAAGAGACGGTGCTCGACGTGCCGGCGACGCTCGCCGCCCGCGTTCGCCTGCTGGCCCGCGGCCACGGACGCAAGACCGACGGCATCGACGCCGCCAGCGTGGCGCGAGTGGCCCAGAGTCAGCCCGACCTGCGCCGCGTCGGCCCCGAGGACCACAGCAGCGTGCTGCGGCTGCTGTCCGACCGCCGCGACGAGTTGACCCAGGAGCGCCGCAGAGTGGTCAACCGGCTCCACCGCCTGCTGCGCGACCTGCTGCCAGGTGGCGCCCCGACCGAGCTGGCGACCGAGGCGGCCGCCAGGCTGCTCAACCGGATCCGCCCCAAGACCGCGGTCGACCTCGAGCGCAAGGTCATGGCTCGTGCGCTGGTGGCTGACTTGCGCCGGATCGACCGCGCCCTCGTGCAGAATCGGTCTCGATGCGCCGCGGCCGTGGCCGCCAGCGACACCACGCTCACCACCGTCTTCGGCATCAGCGACGTGCTGGCGGCCAAGATCCTGGGCCATGTCGGCGATGTCAGCCGCTTCGGATCGGCCGATCGCTTCGCGAGCTACTCGGGCACGGCGCCGATCGAGGTCTCGAGTGGCGAGGTCACGCGGCACCGATTGTCCCGGAACGGCAACCGCGCGCTCAACAACGCACTGCACCTCGCGGCCCGCGTCCAGACCATGCACCCTGGTTGTGGGCGCGACCATTACGAGCGCAAGCTCGCCGAGCGCAAGTCGTCGCGCGAGGCGCTCCGCAGCCTCAAGCGCCAGCTGGCGAAGGTCGTCTACCGCCATCTGGTCGCCGATCGGGCCCATCGTCTGGTCCTCAACTCTTGACATAGAGGCGCTGTCCGGACGCGGGTGTTGATAGGAGGAGTTCCATGGAGTCGACCCGTGGCAGCCCCGGGGATATCACCGAACGCGAGTCGATGGGAGGAGACGTGCTGTGATCGGGTATTTCCGAAGATCCGTGGGCCTGGTGGTCCTGCTGATGCTGCTACTCATGGCCTCGGCGGTCGCCGCGCCGATCAGCCTGGGACGGCAGCCGACCTCGACGACGGTGGCCGGGATCGACATCGATTCCACGACCATCCCGGAGTTGCAGGCGTTGATGGACCGTCACCGGCTGTCAGCGGTGCAGCTGACCCAGTTCTACGTGCATCGGATCAAGAAGCTGAACCCGGCCCTGCATGCCGTCATCACCGTGAGCCCGACGGCGCTGGCCGACGCTCGGGCCGCGGACCGCGCGCGCCGCAGGGGCGACCACCGGCCGCTGCTCGGCATTCCGATCATCGTCAAGGACAACATCAACACCACGGGCATGGCGACGACCGCCGGTTCGTGGTCGTTGGCTGGCAGTACGCCGGCGGACGCCTTCATCATCCAGCAACTCAAGGCGGCAGGCGCCATCGTCCTCGCCAAGGCGAACCTGTCCGAGTGGGCGAATTTCCGGTCCATCCCGTCCTCGAGTGGCTGGAGTGGCATCGCCAGACGAACATGGCCTACGTTCTCGACCGCAATCCCTGTGGATCGAGCTCGGGTTCGGCGGTTGCGGCATCCGCCGACCTCGCCGTGGCCGCGGTCGGGACCGAGACCGATGGCTCGGTCGTGTGCCCGGCGGGCGCGAATGCCCTCGTCGGCATCAAGCCGACGGTCGGACTGCTCAGCCGTGCGGGCATCGTTCCGATCAGCGCCGACCAGGACACCGCCGGCCCGATGGCGCGCAACGTCACCGATGCGGCCGTGCTCCTGGGCGCCATGACCGGCGTCGACCGGGCGGATCCGGCGACAACTGGCCAGGTCGCGTTCAGCGACTACACCCAGTTCCTGGACGCGGGTGCGCTCAAAGGAGCAAGGATCGGCCTCTGGAGCGAGGGCAGCTACATCTTCGACGGCGAGGTCGTCGACGCCGACGTGGACGCCGTCATGCGTGATGCGGTCGCCACCCTCACCGCCGCGGGCGCGACCGTCGTCGAGGTGAACGTGCCGATCGACGAAGCCTACGATCCGGAGTTCGAAGCGCTGCTGTGCGAGTTCAAGACGGATCTGCCGGCCTACCTGGAGACCTACACCGGCGCCGGGTATCCCAAGGATCTGCAGGACGTCATCGACTTCAACGACGCGCACCGGGATCTCGAGGGGCCATGGAACTCCGATATCTTCGTCCTCGCCGAGGCGACCGGCGGGCGGTCCGATCCGGCCTGCGTCGAAGCGCGTGAGGCCGCGAACGCCATAGCAGTCGCCTCGATCGACGAGACGTTGGCGGCCGATGACCTCGACGCGATCATCGCGCCGACGAACGGACCGCGGGGTCACCGATCCGGTTGACGGAGACCTCGGCGGCGACTTCTCCCTGTTCGTCGGCTCGTCGACGCCGGCCGCCACTGCCGGGTATGCCAACATCACCGTTCCGGCTGGCTACGCGCAGGGCCACCTGCCGATCGGCGTGTCGTTCATGGCCGGCCAGTGGGACGAGCCGTTGCTCATCGGGATCGGCTATGCGTTCGAGCAGGCAACAAAGGCGCGCATCCCACCGTCATTTCTCCCGACGCTCGATTGACGAGCTGAACCGCGCGGAACCCGTCGAGACGGCGGCCCAGTGGCCGCCGTCTCCGCGTGGCACCATGCACGCATGAGCTATACCGAGACCGTTGACGGCTTCTTCGCCGACTTCTTCCGCCACTACCCGGTCCACGCGACCAATGCCGGCAACCACGAGCACGATCACGCATGGCCCGATCTGACCGATGCCGGAACAGCCCGTCGGCTGTTCTGGCTGGCCGAGTCGCGCACGACGCTGGAGGAGGCCGAGACCTCGGGTCGCGACGACGAGATCGACCGGCAGGTGCTGCTGCGCGAGATCGACGCGATGCGCTTCGACGAGGAGGACCTCGACGAGGCTTCGTGGAGTCCCATCGTGTACTCGTACCTGCTGGGCGGCGGCCTTTTCGCACTGCTTTCCCGCGAGTTTGCGCCCGTCGGTGAGCGGCTGGCGAGCGCGGCCGGTCGGATGGAGACCCTGCCCGCTGTGCTCGACGCGGCGCGCGACAACCTGACCTCGGGTCGCGGGCGCGCGGTGAGCGGGTTCCATGTCGAGAAGGCGATCGACACGATGCCCGGCGTCGCCGACCTGTGTCGGACCGCGGTCGAGATGGCGGACGAGGTCGACGCGGCCGTGGGAGACCGGGTTCGGGCGGCCGTGGAGCCCGCGATCGTCGCGGTCGATGCGTTCGTCGCCTGGCTGCGTGACGAGCTGCTGCCGACGGCCGACGGCGACTTCCGCCTGGGGGCCGAGCTGTACGGGGAGAAGTTCCGGCACGCCCTCAAGGCGACGATCACGCCGGCGGAGCTCGAGTCGCGCGCCGCGGCGGCCTATGACGTCGTCCGGGCCGAGATGCTGCGCCTCGCGACCGACCTCTGGCCGTCCCGCATCGGCAGCGAACCGATGCCCGATGACCCCGACGCACTGACGCGACGTGTGCTGGATTCCATCGCGGAAGACCATCCGAAGGCCGAGGACCTCCTCGATTTCTGCCGCGCCGAGCACGCGCGGATCGAGGCTTTCATCCGCGATCGCGACCTCATCGGCCTCGCCGATGAGCCGATGCAGATCATCTGGACACCGCCGTTCCTCCGCGCCTTCGGTGGGGCGATGCTCATGCCGCCGGGACCGCTCGACAAGGGGCTGGACAGCTTCTTCGCGATCACGCCTCCGCCGCCGGACTGGAGCGAGGAGCAGGTCGAGTCCATGCTGCGCGAGAACAACGACCGATCGCTGCGGATCCTGACGATCCACGAAGCGGTTCCCGGGCACTACCTCCAGCTGGCCTGGTCGAATCGCTGTGCGTCGCTGCCGCGGGCCGTGTTCGGATCCGGCGTGTTCGCCGAGGGATGGGCCGTGTACGTCACGCAGGTGATGATGGACGTCGGCTACGGGGCGCAGGATCCGGCGTTCATGCTCGCGCACTGGAAGTACTTCCTCCGCGCGCTGACGAACACGCTCATGGACATCCGCATCCACTCCGGCTCGATGTCCGAGGACGAGGCGATGGCGATGATGGTCGAGGGTGGCTTCCAGGAGCGCTCCGAGGCCACGGAGAAGTGGGCGCGGGCGCGTCTCTCGTCCACGCAGCTGTGCGAGTACTACCTCGGCAGCGTCGAGATGACCGAGCTCGAGCACGAGGCCCGACGCCGGGCCGAGGCCGATGGTCGAACCTTCGAATGGCGACCGTTCCTGGAGTCGGTGATCAGCCACGGCACGCCGCCCATGCCCGTCATCCGCGACATCCTGTTCGGGAGCTAGGGCTTCGCCTCGACGAGCTCGAGGAGTGACGGTCCGCCCCCTGGCGGCTTCGCGGCCAGCATGCCCCCGAGGTCGACGTTGCTGCGGTTGACGAGCAGCGCGAGCGTGGCATCGGCGTCGGGAAGGTACACGAGCAGCGTGGTATACGTGTTCAGCAGCCCGGTGTGGCCGAATCCTGTGACGCCGGGCAGCTCGACCTTCTGCACGCCGAGACCGTAGTCGTGGCTGTTCAGGCGTTCCATCGCCTCGAGCGAGCGTGAGCTCAGCACATCACCCGCGTAGAGCGCATCACCCCAGCGCGCCAGATCGGCAGCCGATGCGCTCATGGCGCCCGATGCCCAGAAGATCGTGGCCCAGGCCGGTGGCAGCAGTCCAGCTTCTTCGTCATCGGCTCCGCCCAGCAGGCGCGTCTGGCGAAGCCCGAGTGGCTCGAGGAAGCGAGTGGCCACCTCGTCCGCCAGCGAGCGGCCCGTGACCTGCTCCACCACGAGCCCGAGCAGGTAGTAATTCGTGTTCGCATAGGCCCATCCGTCGCCGGGCTCGTACCACGGCGCGTGGACGCTGCCCAGGATCTGCTCCTCGGTCCATGGGAGCTCCGGGTGGTCCTCGAGGCCGCGTCGCGTCGTGTCGTTGAACACGTCGGCGAATCCGCTTGTGTGGTCGAGGAGCTGCCGCAGGGTGGCCGTCCGCCCGAACGCACGGAGCTTCGGCAAGTGCTCGCTCAGTCGATCGTCGAGATCGAGGCGGTTCTCCTCCTCGAGCTGCAGGATCGTCGCGGCCACGTACGTCTTCGTGACCGATCCGATGACGAACGGCTGGTCCGGCTGCAGGCGCGAGGTCCCATCCCGCGCCCGGCCCGATACTCCGCTCCACTCGACCCGGCCGTCGCGCACCACGGCGAAGGTGATGCCATAGGCTCCGGCCACTGCCCGGGCAGCCTCGAGGCCCGCCGTGAAGCGCGCGTCTTCCGCAGGCGTCGGCGTGGGCGATGGCGAGGGTGGAGCGGCATCGATCGGCTCGACGCGCGGGCGCGGCGGCGGATTGTCGAGCAGGTCGATCGGCAGGGGACGTGCGCGAAGGGGCTCGCTGGCGTTCAGCGGGGCGAGCGTCAGGTCCGGCGAGAGCAGGACGAGCAGTGACAGGAACAGGCCCGTCACGGGCGCGCGGAAGCGGGGGAGCCGTAATCGACGCCGCCCCCTTCGGATCCTGACTGCTCGGGCCTGGTGCATGTGCTCGTTCCTGGCTGCGGCCCCCATCATCGCCGATTTGCCGCCTTGCCGGAAGAACGATTTTTTGTTAGCATTGCTAACTAGTGACGATTCGACGGCTCTTCCCGCGCCCCGGACGCCGCCCCGAAAGGGCGGCGTCGCTGCCGCGCGCCCGCGGCACCGGCTTCGCACGTGGCTTCAGCGCCATGCGCCATCGGAACTATCGCATCTACTGGTTCGGGCAGATCGGCAGCCTCGTCGGCGCGTGGATGCAGTCGGTCGCGCAGCCCTGGCTGGTCCTCGAGCTCGGCGGCTCGCCATTGCAGCTCGGCGCCGTCCTGGCGCTGATGTTCGCCCCCTCGATGGTCCTCGCGCCGATCGGCGGCGTCATCGCGGACCGGGTCGACAAGCGTCGCGTGCTCATGATCGTGAACGCGGTCGCCATGCTGCAGGCCACGCTGCTCTTCGGATTGGCCGCGACCGGGGTGGTCGAGATCTGGCACGTCTACCTGCTGGCCCTGCTCGCCGGCTTCGTGAACGCGATCGAGATGCCCGTCCGGCAGGCGTTCGCCGCGGAGCTCGTGCCTGCGGACGACCTCGTCAATGCCATCGCGCTGAACTCGACGAGCTTCAACCTGTCGCGCGTCATCGGCCCGGCCATCGCCGGCATCACGATCGCCGTGTTCGGCGTGGCCATCAACTTCGGCATCAATGCCGTCAGCTACCTCTCCGTCCTCATCGGGCTCTGGATGCTCGATGGCTCGAGCCTGCGACGGATCGCGCGGCCGGATCGCTTCCCGTCCATCCGCGCCAGCCTGGCGGAGGGCGTGCGCTACGCGATCGCCACGCCGACCGTGTTATGGCCGCTCGTGCTGCTCGGCGGCATGGCGATGTTCGCAATGAACTTCCAGACGCTCCTGCCGATCTTCACGCGCGACGCCCTCGCCCTGGACTCCGGCGGCTACGGCGCGCTGTTCGCGGCCATGGGCGCCGGGTCACTGGTCGGATCGCTCGTCCTGGCGTTCACCACCAGCCAGCGCCCGATGCTGACGCTCATCCTTGGCGGCGGGGCCGGATTCCTGGCCCTCGAGCTGGTGCTCGGCTTTGTGCGCAGCCCGTGGGCGGCGTTCCCCCTCGTGGCTGGGATCGGCCTGGCTTCGATGTTGATGGTCAACACCATCAACGTCACCATCCAGAACAGTGTCCCGGACGTCCTCCGCGGTCGCGTGATGTCGCTGTACGTGACCGTCTTCGCCGGCACGGCACCCATCGGCGGGCTGCTCGCCGGCGGCCTCGCCCAGGCTTTCGGAGCGGCGGCTGCCATCAGCATCGGAGCGTCGCTGGCCGTCGGCGTCCTGAGCCTGGTGGCGTGGCGCATGCGCTCGGCGTCGATGCCGCGGGGCGTCGGCCTGGACCAGGCGGGGGCGTCGTCCAGCGGCGAGCCGGAGCGAGCGACCCGGGCGGCGTGACGTCGGGTCCCGAGGTGGTTAGCATGAGCAACTTCCCGGAGAACTGACCTTGCCCGATCCCACGCCCGGCGGACGCCCGGACCAGCCCAGGCCATTGCCGCTGCGCGCGGCCGGCGGCGGTCTGCGCCGCGGCTTCTCCGCGCTTTCGGTGCGAAACTACCGCCTCTACTGGTCGGGCCAGGTCGTCAGCCTCATCGGGACCTGGATGCAGCAGGTGAGCCTGCCGTGGCTCGTCCTGGCCCTTGGCGGCTCGCCGATCCAGCTCGGATTCGTGGCCGTCCTGCAGTTCGGGCCCGCCATGTTCCTGGCGCCGTTCGGCGGCGTGATCGCCGATCGCATCGACAAACGCCGCGCGCTCATCGCCACCCAGGCCGCGGCGAGCGTCCAGGCGTTCGTCCTGTTCGTGATCGTGGTCACGGGCGTGGTCGAGATCCCCATGGTGCTTGCCATGGCACTCGTGCTCGGCTTCATCAACGCCGTCGACATGCCGATGCGGCAGGCGCTGGCGGCCGATCTCGTGCCGCGACATCTTCTCGCCAACGCGATCGCGCTGAACTCGATGGCCTTCAACTCAGCTCGCGTCGTCGGCCCGGCGCTGGCCGGCGTGATCATCGCCTGGGGCACGACGATGACGGGATCGGCGCTGTCGGGGGTGGCGATCAACCTCGCGTTGAACGCCGTGACGTATGGGGGCGTCCTGACCGGTCTGCTGCGGATGGACGCCAGCGCGATCCGTCGCATGGAGCGCCCGGAGCGCCATCCACCGGTCCTCGACAGCCTGCGTGAGGGGTTCCGCTATGCGGTCCGGACGCCGCTCGTGCTGTGGTCGCTCGTCCTGCTGGGCGGGATCGCCGCGTTCGGCTTCAACTTCCAGATCCTGCTGCCGCTGTTCGCGACCGACGTCCTGCGCCTCGACGCCGACGGCTACGGGGCCCTCTTTGCGGCCATGGGCATCGGCTCGCTGGCAGGCTCGCTCACCCTTGCCGTCATGCGCCGGAGGCGGGCGATCCCGCTCATGCTCGGCGGCGGACTCGTCTTCTCCCTGCTGCTCGTCGGCATCGCAGCGTCGGGCAGCGTGTGGGTCGCCGTGCCGCTGGTGCTCATGGCCGGCTACGCGAGCATGCTGATGATCAACACGATCAATGCGACCGTGCAGGCCAACGTGTCGGACGCGCTGCGCGGTCGGGTGATGAGCTTCTACGTGACGGTCTTCGCCGGGTCCGCGCCACTCGGCGGCCTGCTGGCGGGAGTCGTGGCCGAGGCGTGGGGGACGCCGGCCGCCTTCGTCACCGGTGCCGTCCTCTCCGTCCTGACCGTGGCGGCCGTGGGTCTCGGCCTGCGCTCGGCCGCACGAGCCGGGAACCTGGGTGTCACCACGCTGGACACCTCGTCCGAACGTCCGGCCGAGACGGGCCGCGGCGGGGAGGTCCCGAAGCCCTCAGCGGCGCGCTGAATGGCTGGGCAGCAGCACCTGCAGCTCCTCGAGCGCGGCGGCAACGCCCGCGCGGCGCTTCTCGGGAATCGGCTCGAGCAGCTCGTGGGCGGCCTGGAGCAGGTCCTGGCGCATGGCTCGCGCCTGCCGGCGACCCATGGGCGTCGGGGCCAGGAGCACGGCGCGCTTGTCGTTCGGGTCGGTGCGACGCTCGACCAGGCCGGCGTCGGCCAGAGTGCCGGCCAGCCGGGTGACGACCGGGGCCGTCACCATGAGGCGCCGGGCGACCTCCGCCTGCGGCTGCGGCCCCATGGTGTCGACGATCCGCAGCACGTTGTACTGCTGGTACGTGAGATCTCCCCACGTCTGTCGCTGCCGGGCGTGCGCCACCAGATGACGCATGACCGGACCGACCGTGCCGATGAGGCTGGCCTCGAGGCTCGGGGGCTCGGGCGGCGGCGGGTCGCTGATCGGCGTCTTGCGCGGGCGCGCCGTCGGGGCCTTGGGGGACATGGGCATGGATCGTAGCAGCACGACCCGTCCGGGGCTCATGCTCGCCCTGTTGGCGATCGCGCACGCGGCCATCCACGCGCAGTCCGCGCTCATGCCGCTCGTGTATCCCATCGTCATCGTCGAGTACGGGCTGAACGAACGAGACATCGGCACGTTCATCGCCATCACCACTGCCGTCGGCGGTTCGATGCAGCTGGCGTACGGATTCCTGACCCGGCTGGTGGCCCGGCCGGTGCTGCTGGCCGGCGGGCAGCTCCTGTTCGGAGCCAGCCTGCTGGTGGGTGGCCTCTCGCAATCGATCACCCAGCTGCTCGGCTCGATCAGCGTGGCGCGCATCGGCGCCAGCCCGCAGCACCCGGTCGGCAATGCGCTTCTCTCCGATGCCTACCCGGCCGAGCGACGCGGCTTCGCGATCAGCGCTCACATCAGTGGCGGCAACATCGGCACCATCGCGGTCCCGTTCGTCGGCGGCGCGCTCCTGCTGGCCGTCGGCTGGCAGGCGACGCTGGCGCTGTTCGGGATCCCGGCTCTCGTGATCGGCGTGCTGATCGCGATCCTGGTTCGCGAGGATCACGCGGCGTATCGGCAACGGGCCCGTGCCTCGGGATCCGTCCGCCACCACCTGCGCGACGTGCTCGGACGCGGCGACCTGCGGCTGATCCTGGGCGCCTCGCTGGTGGCGGCCGGCGGTCGCGGCCTCGATATCGTCGCGCCGTTCATGGTGCTCTATCTCGCCGGACCGCTCGGCTTCGACGCGGGCACGGTCGGGCTCCTCTATGCCCTGCTGTTGGTCGGCGCGGTGGTCGGGCCGCTCATCGCCGGCGCCCTCTCGGACCGCTTCGGCCGGCGTCGGACGCTCGTGGCCTACTACGTCGCGTCCGCGGCGGGCATCCTCGCCTTCCTGGCCGCCGGCGCGAACCTCCTGCTTCTCGTGCCGCTGCTGCTCCCCTTCGGGACGGCGGTCTTCAGCGAGTCACCGGTGCTGCAGGCCTACCTGGCCGACCGGGCCACGGGGCCGATGCGTGACGTGGCGTTCGCGGTGTACTTCACCTTCGCGTTCGGGATCGGCGCGGCGTGGGCGTTCGTCATCGGCTTCGTGGCCGAGGCGTTCGGTTATCCAGTCGCCTTCTCGATCATGGCCGCGTCGTACCTGGCGGCCGCGGGCCTGCTGCTCGCCGTTCGCGAGCGAGGAGCGCCCGAGCCGGTGGCCTGAGCCGGCTCAGCAGACGGGAACGCCAGCGCATATCTCGTCGACGCGTGCGTCAAGCGCGTTGACGCGGTCCAGGATCTGATCCAGCCGATCCAGCATGGCGGCCGTCCCCGCGCTGCCGGCGGATCCGTCGGAAGGAACGTCGCTGCTGAAGGCGATGACCCAGGACTCGATGTCGTTCTCCAGCTCGGCGAGGCGCATCGAGAGCTCGCTCATCGGCACGCCGCGCTCGACGCCCTCCATGGCGGCCTGGAGCGTCGTCAGCTCGTCGCGGGTCGCCTCGAGCTCGCCGCGGACGCCCATCGTCTGGAGGAGGACGAAGAGGAGGAGCACCATGCTGGCGAGGCCGATGATGACGAGGAACGGGGCAGTGGCTGATCGCATGCCGGCTTCCTCAGCAAGTCTCTGGCCGGGGGCTCAATCCTTCGCGATCAGGCGCTCGAGCTCTCCGCCATCGGCCGAGGTGACGGCCCGAATGGTGTCGAGGTTCACGTCGGCCACGATGATCTCGCCGATCTCGTCGTTCACCGAGCTGAAGATCCCGATCTCGGTCATCCGCTCGCACTGACGTCGGTTGTCGTCGGTTGGCGTCAGGTAGTGGACCGACGAGGCGCGGTAGCGGTGGATGAGGAAGACGTGCATGAGCGTCATCAGGCGCTTGCGGCGCAGTGCCGGATCGACGATGTTCTGGTCGCGCACCGACAGGATCGTTCGGCCTCGTCGATCCACGATGGTCGAGAAGATCACGCTGGCGAGCCGATCGCCGCCGGGGCCGGCCGCGCTCAGCTCGAGGACCTCGGATCCCGCGGTGTGTGGCCGAAGGATGACGCTCGGGTCTCCGTCGAGATCGTGCTGACGCGCCCATTGCGCAAGCCAGCCGGCGAGGACACGCGTCGGGACCTCGGTCAAGACGAGGTGCTGGGACTGCGTGGAACCGGCGCCCATGGCCTTGGTGGTGGCCGTCTGGCCCGACGCGGCGAGGAGGGCGGCGTCCGCCCGCGGCCCGCCGACGAGCGTCTGCGGGGTCCGATACGGCGACTCGAGCAGGCGAAGCTTCCGCTGCAGTCGCGCCAGGGCGAGCATGCCGTCCTCGCGCAGGGCGGTCGTGAACTCCTCGGCCGCCAGCCCGTCAATCTGGTGCCCGCCGTAGGTGATGAAGTTGAACACGAATCCCATCCGGCCCAGCTCCTCGGGGAATCGGCGCATCTCTTCGTCCGTCATGCCCGTCGTGTCCCAGTTGAAGGAGGGGGACAGGTTGTAGGCGAGCATCTTGTCGGGGTAGATGGCGTGGATGGCGTCCGCGAATCGTCGCGCGTCCTCGAGGTCCGCGGTCTTCGTCTCCATCCACAGCAGATCCACGAACGGCGCGGCCGCGAGGGACTTGGCGATGGCATACGGGATGCCGCCGTTCACCTGGTGGTAGCCCTCCGGCGTCATCGCCATCTCGGCGCTCCACGCCGGGTCGAGGCCCATGGCGCGGGCCCGGCTGTGCGCCGAACGCCATGACGCCGTCGCGGCGAACGCGGTCCACTCATCGACGCCGATCTCGACGTCCGAACCTTCATCGGCGCGGAACGTGATGGCATCGGCGATCGCCTGTCCGTAAGTCTTCAGCCCGGCATCGGCCTGCCATGCCTCGAGGAAGCGATCCGCCATCCGGTCCAGCGCGGCATCGGGGTCGGACCTGCCGTCGGCCGCGGCCTCGTCGATGACCGTCAGCAGGCCGGCGCGCTCCAGCCAGCGTTCCGCTGCCGCGTAGTCCTCGTCGGGTATGGCGTACAGCAGGTGGCCGGTCAGCGCGGTCAGTCCGGCGCGATGGAGGCGCCGCACGACGGCCAGGAACCCGATCTTGTAGGACGGCACCTCGGGATTCGTGACGCCCAGGATGAACGGCTGGTCGCGTTCGTCTCCCGCGCCATCCAGCAGATTGGCGGCCTCGGCATCGGTCCGCGCCACGATGACCCCGGGCACGCCCATGATGTCGAGCTGCAGCCGCGCCGCGTTCAGGCGCTTGATCTGCTCGTCGCTCGGAACGAGCACCTTGCCGCCCTGGTGCCCGCATTTCTTGGCGCCGGGCTTCTGGTCCTCGATGTGGTAGCCGGGAACACCCGCCTCGACGAACCGTCGAATGAGGTTGCGGACGTGCGCATCTCCGCCGTGGCCGGTGTCGGCGTCGGCGATGATGAGTGGCGTGAAGTCGGTCTCGGGAGTCGCCCGCCGCTGGGCAGCGGTCATGCGCGAGCGCGCGAACTTCTGGTTGCGGTCCGCGGTGAGCAGCGCGCGCACGAGCCCCGCCGCCTCGTCGGGGACCTGCCCGAGCGGGTAGCTCGCGAGGTCGGGGCCGGGGTCTTCCTGCGACGACCCCTTCGCCGATGTCGCCCAGCCGCCGAGGTAGATGCCGTCGATCCCGGCGCGCTTCATGGCGACGGCGTGGCCCGGCGAATACGGGCCGAATGTTGTGATCGCCTCGCGCGACGCGAAGAGCTGGCGCAGTCTGGCGTGGAGCTTCTCGGCCGCTCGGCGCGCGACCGGATAGTCCACCTCGATTCGTCCGCGCTGCTCGCTCACGTGCCGGGCCGTGTGGAGGCGCGTGGTCTCCGCGAAGCGCGGGCTCGTCATCCAGCGCTGCGTCGCCTCGAGCTCATCGGCAAATGCCGTCGCCTCGCCATCGAGGGCAGCGTCGTCCTTCCGCTCGGCCGCGGCCGGCTCCGTGATCGCCATGGTGCTGGGTTACTCGTTCGCGTGATCGCGGTCGCAGAGATCGGGGCACCGGCACTCGGCCAGCTCCGCGACGCTCAGCACTTCGTGGGGCTCCGGCTGCTCCACGCGCCACACGAGCCAGGCGTTGAGGCGCGCGTCGTCGGCTGACACGGATGCGTCGGGGTGCGATGACGAGGGTCGGGACGGGGTGATCGGTATCATCCATCCAGTGTGACCGGCTTCGGAGTATCAGTCAATTCGATTGCTTGGATGACATACATCCACGGGGCTGATACATTGTCCCCATGACGGAGACGATTCAGCTTGGCCAGCTCGAGGCGTTTGCGGCGGTTGCCCGCCTCGGCTCGATCAGCGCGGCGGCGGATGAGCTCGTCATCAGCCAGCCGGCGGTGACGGCCCGTCTCCAGGGTCTCGAGCGTCAGCTGGCGAGCATCCTCTTCATTCGCGGGCGCAGCGGGACGCGGCTCACCGAGGCCGGCAGAGCGTTCCTGCCCCATGTCGACCGTGCACTGGCGGCGGTTGGCACCGGCCGGCGAGCCGTGGCCGAAGTCGTGGCCGGAACCGGCGGCCGGCTGACCATCGGCGCTGCGCCGGCGATCAGCACCTATGTCCTGCCCGCGATGCTCCACTCCTTCCAGTCCGAGCACCCCCTTGTCCAGCTCTCAGTCCGAAGCGGCCACTCCGAAGAGGTCCTCGAGCTCGTGCTGCGCCAGGAGGTGGAGCTCGGGCTCATGCGCCCGATCCCGCATCCGGACGTCACGATGATCCCACTGTACGAGGACCCCCTCGTGCTCGTGGTGCCGCGCGGCCATGCCTTCGGCGCACGCGGGGAGATCCTGATGGCGCAGATGGCGTCGGAGCACCTCATCCTGTTCGATCGGACGAGCTCATTCCACGAGCTCACGAGTTCGATCTTCCGGCAGGCGGGGATCGATCCGCGCGGGTACATCGAGGTCGACAACATCGACGCAGCGAAGCGGATGGTGGAGCAGCGCCTGGGGATCGCCCTGCTGCCGGGCACGTCGGTGCAGGCCGAGATCGGCGGGGGACGCCTGGTACCCGTCACTATCAGCGACATGGCGCCGGTGCGCCGGCAGATCGTGGTCGTGCGACGCTCGGACGTCGGCGAACCATCCACGATCGTCGCCGACTTCCTCCGAACGCTCGAGACGCTCGGCCCGGGGAGGATGCGAGAGCCTAGAATCGACTGATGACGACCGATGAGCGAGCCAACAGCACCGACGCGATCGAGAACCTGCTGCGCGAAGATCGGACCTTCGCCCCATCTGCCGAGTTCGTGCGCGATGCGAGCAGCAGCGACGCTGCGATCTATGAGCGGACTGCCTCCGAGGAAGGATTCCGCGCATTCTGGACCGAGCAGGGCAATCGGCTGGACTGGATGGAGCCCTGGAGCGACCTCTACACCTGGGAGGCGCCGTACGCCAAGTGGTTCATCGGCGGCAAGCTGAACGTCAGCGTCAACTGCCTCGACCGCCACGTCGCGAATGGCCTGGGTGACCGAGTCGCCTATTTCTGGGAGGGTGAGCCCGGCGACACGCGCACCATCACGTACGCCGAGCTGCTCGACGAGGTCTGCCGCTTCACGAACGCACTCCGATCGCTCGGGGTGACGAAGGGCGACAAGATCGCCATCTACATGCCGATGATCCCCGAGCTGCCGATCGCCATGCTGGCCTGCACCCGTATCGGCGCGGTGCATTCGGTGGTGTTTGGTGGCTTCAGCGCCGATGCCCTGGCCGACCGCATCGACGATGCCGCGTGCACCGTCGTCATCACCGCCGACGGCGGCTACCGCAAGGGCGCGACGGTCGCGCCGAAGAAGGCCGCGGACGAGGCGATCAGCCGCACCTCATCGGTCCAGCATTGCGTGGTGGTCAAGCGCACGGGCGACGACGTCACGTGGGATGAGAGCAGGGACCACTGGTACCACGAGCTGATCGAGGGCCAGCCCACCACCGCCGATCCGGAGC
>JBPCOK010000049.1:0-7685 GCA_051000335.1 Candidatus Limnocylindria bacterium
GCGGGCACGATCTATCCGGCGCGATTCGAACCGCTATTCCGTCCGGCCGATGGGCGTCGAATCCAGAGGAGCGCGTCCTGGCCCAACGGATTCCCGGTCGAGATCGCCTTCCAGGCGTCCCGGGTGCCAGCGGGAAGCTCGCTCCGGATCAGCGGAAGATGGGGCGCGAGCATCTTCCGATTCCGGTATGTGTCCTCCACGGCCATCACCAGCCGCACCGGGCGCTGATGTCGTTCCGCCAGCGCGGACTGCTTGACGCGGGCCGCGCGAAGTTGAGCCTGCCAGTCGGCCATCGCTCGCTCGATCTCGAGATGCAGAATTTCATCCGGCCCGAACAGGACGAGATCCGCCGCTCGCCCGTAGCGCGTGTCGACCACCAGCTCGGTCGCACTCCGCCACGTCGGGTGCGAGCGGCGAGTGATGGCCTCGACGATCGCCAGCTGGCCAGAGTCTCTGAGGCTGATGGACCTGCCGGGATAGACCTATATCGACAGCGATAGCCCGACAGCCTCACAGGCTGCGACCATCGTGTCGAGCCGTGGCGAGACGGCACCGGTTTCGATGGCTCCGAGCGTGCTGTGCGAGATTCCGGCAAGGCGCGCTGCGTGCTTTCGGCTGATGCCGGTGATCGAGCGACCCACGACAAGCTCATTCCCGAGATATCGGCTGAGCTCCGAGGCCCGGCGGGCAGCGTGTGATTTCCGCATGCCCGAGATGCTGAAGGGTCGTGCTTACTGGGGGCTTACGGCCGGCTTTGTGGCCGGTTGATCGGCCGATATTCACCGGAGCCCCGATTGGGGCGCGATTCGGCCGGTTGAACGGGCGCGGACCCGCGTGAGTCCGCCAGAACCGCCCAGTTGAGCGCGATACGGACCTGTTAATTGGCCAGACCGCGCCCGCCACGTGCCTCGGGTGCGAAACGGTCGGTTTACTGGCCGGCCCCAAGATCTCAAGCGTGAAGCGGTCACGTAACCGGCCGCGGACGGCACCGGGGCCTTCTTCTCGCCGCACAGGATCCGTTACTCCTCATCCTCGGAGAAGCCGCCCCGCTCATTCCGCTCCAGCCGCACAGCCACGGGTCGCCCGGCCTCGGCCGCCAGCTCGCGTCGCTGGAGCTCGAGGCACACCCGGTACGTGACGAAGCCGAAGACCACCGGCAGCACGACCACCGCGATCCGCAGGAGGTTCGTGGTTGCCTCGAGCGGAATACGCAGGATCAGCGACCCCACATCGTTCCCCGCGGCGACCGTGAGCAGCACGAACACCGTCAGCGCCGCCACCCCCGCGGAAGTTCGCAGCGGCGCGTCCCGCGGCCGATCCAGGATGTGGTGCTCGCGGTGATCGCCGGTGACCCACGCCTCGAGGAACGGCCAGATGGTCATGATCCCGAACGCGAGTCCGGGAAGAAGGACACCTGGGATGAACGGCGACGGGATCGTGATGCCGAAGACCGTGAACTCGATCGGCGGGAAGAGGCGGAGCGCGCCGTCCAGCCAGCCCACGTACCAGTCCGGCTGGGAGGGTGCGCTGACGCGCGTCGGATCGAACGGCCCGTACGTCCAGACCGGATTGATCTGGATCAGACCACCCATCAGCGCCAGCACGGCCGCGGTCAGCAGCATGAGGCCGGTCGACTTGAAGACCTGCGACGGCCAGAATGCCTTCCCCACCAGCCGATCCTCGCTTGCGCCGTGCCCGGCGAACTGGGTGTGCGTCTGGCGCCACAGGATCGCGAGATGGATCCCGACCATCCCGAGCAGCAGCGCCGGCAGCAGCATGATGTGGAACACGAACAGGCGGCTGACGATCGTCTCGGTCGGGAACTCGCCGCCAAAGAGCAGGAACGCCACGCCGGGGCCGATGAACGGGATGCTGATCACGGCCGAGTAGATGATCCGCAGGCCGGTGCCCGACAGGAGGTCGTCGGGCAGTGAGTAGCCGGTGATGCCCATTGCCAGGGCGAAGACCAGCAGCCCGATGCCGATGAGCCAGTTGATCTCCCGCGGCCTCCGATACGCGCCGGTGAAGAAGATGCGCAGCAGGTGCACCACGATCGCCGCGACGAACACGAGGGCCGCCCAGTGATGCACCTGTCGCATGACGAGGCCGGCCCGAACGTCGAACGACAGGTCGAGGACCGACTCGTACGCCGCGGATACCGTCTGGCCGTGGAGCGGCAGGTACGAGCCCTGATAGGTGACCGGCGTCGCATCGGGCACGTAGAAGAGGGTCAGGAAGACGCCGGTGGCCACCAGCACCACCAGGCAGAACAGCGCCACCTCGCCGAGCAGGAAGCTCGGATGATCGGGGAACACCTTGCGCAGGCCGGCGCGCGTCCACCCCGCCAGTCCCAGCCGATCGTCGAGCCAGCCGAACATGACTACTCGTCCCCCTCGTCCGGCCGCTCATCCGAGCCGCCTTCGGGCTGATGCGTCAAGTTCCAGAAGGCGGGGCCGACCGGTTCGGGAAAGTCGCCCCTCGCGACGAGGAAGCCATCGCCATCCACTTCGATCGGCAGCTGCGGCAGCGCGCGTGCGGCCGGACCGAAGACCGGGACCGCTCCGCGCAGCACGTCGAACGTCGACTGGTGACATGGACAGATAAGGACGTGATCGTCCGCCCGATACAGGCCGACCGGGCAGCCCGCATGGGTGCAGATCTTCGAATAGCCCACGCAGCCATCGGGCGCCCAGCTCCCGCGCTCGCCGTCGAGCCGGAGATCCGACGGGCGGACCTTGACGAGCAGGGTCACCGCATCGGCCGATCCGATCTCGCCCTCGGGGAAGACCGTGCGCACGCTGTCGAGGGCGAGGTCCCCCGGTCGGACGGGGCGTCCGTCATCGGTGACGAGGCGAGCGCCGGGGCGCCAGGGGGTGTTGAATAGCGCTCGACCCGGTGGCGGTCCGAGGGACAGCGCGGGAATGGCCAGGGCCGCGGCCAAGGTCCCGGCGGCGCCCATCAGCAACCGCACGAGCAGCGTGCGCCGGGTGATGCGCTGCACGTCGGCCTCCCCCGCCACCATCGCCCGGTCCTCGGGAGTGGACGCGACCGGGTGGCGCTCCTGGCTGACGGTCGGCGCGTCGAGCAGCCGGACGGCCCACGCCACGATGCCGATGCCCAGCGACCCGAGCGCGACCGCCAGCAGGACACCCTCGACCTGGACCTGGCCTCCGGCGAGGAACGTCGCGACCAGGCCGATCGACGCCGCCATGCTGACGGCGAGGCTCGCGGCAACCAGGCGCGTCGCGCTCACGACGTCCCGTCCTTCGACTCCCAGGACCGTCCGACGCCGATGACGATGATGACCAGCAGGCCCATCCCCACCAGCCAGGCCACGAACCCCTCGGGCACGGGCCCGATCCCGCCGATGGCGAAGCCGCCGGGATCGGGCGCCGTCTGAAGGTACGCGACATAGGTCGCGATCGCGTCGATCTCCTGGTTCGGCAGCGCGAAGACGGGCATCTGGCCAGGTCCGGTCAGCATCGCCTCCCCCACGGTCACGGGCGCAACGTCGGACAGCGGCCACGCGATGGCTCCCCCACCCACTGCACCGCCCTTACCGGCGGCGCCATGGCACGGGGCGCAGTTGACGGAGAAGAGCTCCCGACCCTCCTGGAGCAGTGGCGAATCCGTGCGGACATCCGGGATGGCGGGGCCGTCGCCGAGGGTCCCCACGAACGCGACGAGGTCCCGGATGCCCTGTTCGTCGTACGCCGGCGGCTTCGGCTGCGCCGGCTCGTCCGGCCCTCCGGTGTGCGGCATGCGTCCGGTCCGCAGCTGGAGGTCCGCCGCCGCCTCGCCCGCACCCGCGATACCCGGCCACGGTTGCACTCCGCCGCCCAGGGGGCCGTGACACGTCTGGCAGCCGACCGCGTAGAGCTCTGCCCCGCGATCCGCCGATCCTGCCTCCAGCGCAGCGTCCTGGGCCTGGGCCGGCGCGACGGTGCTGTTCATCAGCCCGAGCCCGATCATCACGGCGCCGATCGCGCCGATGACCCATGCGCGCATCAGCCGGTCCCCCACAGCCGCCAGGCAAGGAGTGCCGCCAGGACCGATGTGCCGACCATGACGAACGCGCGCGGGTGAGCGTCGTTCGCGTCGCGCATGAGGCTGGGCGCCAGGAGCACGCCCGTGATGCCCGCGCCATACGCCCAATGCAACGTTTCGGCAGGGCTCGCGCCGCGCAGGGCGAGCGTGAGGCCGAGGGCAGCCTCGGCCACGACCACCCCGAGGAGCACCCGGCGTCCGCGCTCAAACCATCGCCCGAGCGCCGGACTGCGCGATCCGGGAACGGCGACCAGCGCCAGGAGGACGAAGGCGCCCAGCAGTACGACCCCCGCCGTCGTGTGCAACCACGTGACCGCTTCCATGTGCGGCCCCATGGTCCCTCAAATCAGTCGCGGTTGCCGCGCATGCCGCGCAGCACGAAGAGGACGATGGCCGCACCCACGGTCGCGATGACGAGCGCTCCCAGCCAACCGGTGGCCTCGCTCTGGTTGAGCACGTTGACCCACAGGAACCCGCCGAGGAGTCCGCCGATAATGCCAACGATCATCGTGCCGAGACACCCCATCCGCTCCCGGCCCGGAACGAAGAAGCCGGCGAGGGCTCCCGCGACCAGGCCGATGATGATCCAGCCGAAAATCCCGAGATCAGGCATGTTCCCTCTCCTCTGGTGACGCGTCTGCGTTGACGCTGTGCGGACCATTGCACGCCCTGTGCCGGTCCGTCCACGATTTCCCGTCAGCTGGGGGGTTCGGTCATGTCCAGCAGGATCGTGCCGCCTTCGACGTCGGTCGGGATGCGCTCGAGGGGTGGATCGGCGGTGTCGAGCGGGAAGCCGGCGAAGTCCCAGGCGCGGCCGTCGCAATCGGTCAGCCGATCCTCGGCCAGCACGACCGGGCAGCCCTCGCGGCCGGGACTGGCGGCGTTGACCGCGGTGAATCCCCCGGCGGTCGTGGCCGAGACGATCACCGACACCTGGACGCGGCCAGAGCCCGCATCTCGCTCGCCGGACCAGCCATGCGATCGGGCGAGGACGAGATCGCGCTGGATCGGGCCGGAGGCGACCTCTGTCACGGCGCCGGCCGTGACCACCGAATCGTCCCGCGGCCCCGCAACGCTGAAGATGGCCGGTCGCACGAGCAGCGCGACGACCACGACGGCCAGGGCCACGAACAGGCAGCCGACCGCCGCGCGGCGGATCGGGACGGGCTCATCCATCGGCATCGGGTGGGGTGAGCTCCACCAGGGTCGACCCGGTGCAGTTGTAGAACAGCGTGCCGTTGAGCCGCGCCGTACGATCGTCGATTCCGCGTCGCACGAGGGCCGTGTGGCCGTGAAGCCAGAGCGGCGGGGCCACACGATCCGCAAGCCACCGGAACGCGGCGAAGCCGCGGTGGGCCAGGTCCTGGTCGTCGTTCACGTCGCGCGGCGGCGCATGGGTGACGAGGATCACCGGTCGCGCGCGCTGGGCGGACCCCCAGGCGCGGAGCACGCGCGCCCACATCCCGAATGCCGAGACCTGCATGCCGCGCTCGTTGTAGACCGGCGACCCGGAGAATCCGACGAGCCGCAGGCCGGCCTCCTCGACCAGCCGTCCGTCCGGCATCGGCTCAGGCAGGAGCGTGCGACCGGCGGCGCTCCAGGCCGGCCCGACGTCGTGGTTGCCGCGGATGTAGCGGAGCGGCGCGTCAAAGGCATCGGCCACGAACGAGAGGTAGTCCGGCTCCAGGTCGCCGGCGCCGATGACGATGTCGACGACGCCGATGCGGTCGCGGGTGATCGGCGAGTCCAGGGTCGCATCCGGCTCGTCCGAGATGGCGAGGATGCGGATCGGGCGCCCATCGCGCGCCTCGAATGGAAGCGGATCGGGCCAGCGCAGGCGAAGCCGATCGGTCATCGGTCCTCGCCCGGGCCGCTCACGAGGTCACGGCGCGGGACGTCGTCGCTGGTGGTGCGCTGCTCGACGGTGCGCGAGTGGCGTCCCTGGCCAGCCAACCGAACCTCCTGCGCGCCGATCATCGATCCGGCATCGAGGCGCGCCTGCCCCGGCTCGGTCAATCCCGTGATGAGGAGCTGGGTCACGTCCGCGTCGATCTCGAGCCCGCCGGACATGAGCGCCGCCGCCACCCGGTTGTGCCCGTCGACGACGTAGAACTCCTCGCCCACCTGGACGACCTCGATCGGCGGCAGGACCGCCAGCCGATCCACCGCCCTCGTGATGCGCTGCCAGCGCGCCCGCCAGTTCGGCCCTCGCAGCCTCGGCAACGGACGGAAGTCCGCGCTGTTCTGCGACGGATCGCGGACGGTGCCCACGATCTGATCGAGCGGCACGCTGCGCACGCCGACCCGCCGCCGCGGTGCGGTGCGCGCCCCGGGATGCGTGGCGCCGAGCGACTGGAGCACGCCACGCTCGGTGCGCCGATGCGGCTCGGTCGGAACCTCCGGACGCCGCCGCCGGAGCGCTTCGCGCGCTCGTCCAAACGCGGCCACCACGACCAGAAGGAGCGTCAGGCGGCCTGCGGCGCGGCGGAGGAAGTGGATGACGGATTGCATGGCGATCCAAGTGAGAGTGGGACGGGTTGCACTCCGTACTATGATGCCTTCCCGAGGATGGGCCATCAGGCCGCTATGGCCTGCCGATGCGAGAGACAGGGAGCGAGTACTCGATGGCGACTGTCACGTTCGACCACATGTACAAGCGATACGGCGACGACGTCATCGCCGTGAACGATCTCAACCTGGAGGTCCAGGACGGCGAGTTCCTCGTGCTGGTCGGCCCGTCCGGCTGCGGCAAGACGACGGCGCTCCGATGCATCGCCGGTCTGGAGGACATCAGCGACGGTCGGCTCCTCATCGGCGAGCGCGTGGTCAACAACGTGGCTCCCAAGGACCGCGACATCGCGATGGTCTTCCAGAGCTACGCGCTCTACCCCCACATGACGGTCTACGACAACCTTGCCTTCGGCCTCAAGCTGCGCAAGATGTCGAAGTCCGATATCGACGAGCGCGTGAAGCAGGGCGCCGGCATCCTGGGGCTCGAGCGGTTCCTGGATCGCAAGCCGAAGGCACTCTCCGGCGGACAGCGGCAGCGCGTGGCGCTCGGCCGCGCCATCGTCCGCGAGCCGTCGGTGTTCCTCATGGACGAGCCGCTCTCGAACCTCGACGCCAAGCTCCGCGTCCAGACGCGCGCCGAGATCGCTCGTCTGCACCAGAAGCTGGGCACCACTACCGTCTACGTCACTCACGACCAGGTCGAGGCCATGACGATGGGCGACCGCATCTGCGTCATGCGCGACGGTCTGCTCCAGCAGGTCGGGTCACCCCAGGACCTGTACGACAATCCGGTGAACATCTTCGTGGCCGGCTTCATCGGCTCCCCGTCGATGAACTTCGCCGCCACCAAGGCCGAGGGCAAGGACCTGATGTTCGGTGGCGCCAAGCTGGAGCTGACCGGCGCACAGGCACGGGCCGCGGAGTCGCGACCGTCCGGCGCAGAGGTCCTCATCGGCTTCCGCCCCGAGCACATTGAGCTGGCCAACGGCCAGGGAGGGACCGCCGTTCGCTTCCCCGCCACCGTCGACGTGGTCGAGTACCTCGGCAACGAGGAGCTCATCCACGCGCAGGCGGAGGGCAACGAGATCGTGGCGCTGCTGCCGTCCGACCGAAAGGTCGGCGTCGGC